>NZ_JBPBWC010000008.1:0-189058 GCF_050954125.1 Halomicrococcus pelagicus
CTTCACAGACGGTCTCGCCGTGCTCCTCGTCGTTGACGAGGTTGCCGCCGCACTCGGGACAGACCGTCTCGTCCTCGAGCTCGTCCACTCGCTCTTCCTGGTTCGATTCTCGCTCCCGTTCGTCGTAGCTCCTGATTACCTTACTCATGTGTATCACTTGCGGAGGGTCTTGCCGGTCCGGGCGAGAGACCGACTCCTCTCGTTCGCTAACTATAGGTAAGGCCGAAAAGTACTTAAATGTTTCGGATGATTTGGTTTCGAGACGACGGCGTTAAACGGGCTGAGGGTAGCTTTGGCGGGTTATTACGGTAGAGTACTCTAATTCAGGCAATCGAAAAGATTAAATGCAAGTAGATGCCCCGGCAGGCCTCGGGCCCGCTACTCGTCGAGCACCGATTCGAGCGCGTCCATCGTCCGTCGCACCTTCTCGCGGTCGGCGTTGTACCCCATGTGACCGACGCGCAGGACGTCGTCCTCGTAGGGTCCCAGACCGGTCGCCAGCACGACGTCGTGGTCCTCGTCGAGTCGTCTCCGGAGGTCAGGAGCGCGGCCGTCCACGTCGAGCGCCGTCACGGTCGGCGAGCAGTACGCCTCGGCGTCGGGAAACAGGGACAGGCCGAGTTCGGCCGCCCGCTCGCGACAGTAGGCGGCCACCTCGGCGTGGCGCTCGCGGACGGTCGCCGGCCCCTCGTCGAGCAGGCGGTCGAGCGCCTCGTCCAGTGCGGCGACGTTCGCGCCGAGTTGCGTGTATGGGAACTGTGCGTCGTCGTGGACCACGTCGTCCCAGGGGGCGAGGTTGGCGTAGAACGTCCGCGGCTCTCCCTCCCGCGTCGCTTCCCAGGCGTCGTCGCTGACCGAGAGCGTCGTCAGTCCGGGGGGTGCGCTGAAACACTTCTGGGACGCGCCCAGGCAGACATCGATGCGTTCGGTCGGGACCGCGACGCCGCCGAGCGAGGAGACGGCGTCGACTATCGTCAGCACGCCGGCGTCGTCCAGCACGCCCAGTATCTCGTCCAGGTCGTTCAGCGTCCCCGTCGGCGTCTCGCAGTGGACCATCGTCGCCACGTCGAACGACCGGCCGTCGAGCGCGTCTTTCACGTCCTCGACGTCGAGCAGTTCGGTCGGCGGCGCGTCGCAGGTCGTGACCCGACCGCCGTACTGTTCGACGAAGTCGGCGAACCCGTCGCCGTACAGCCCGTTCGAGAGACAGAGCACGTCGTCGCCCTCGCTCACGAGCGACGCGACCGCCGCCTCCAGCCCGAGGATTCCCTCCCCGCCCATGACGACCACGTCGTCGTCGGTGTCGTAGACCGTCGCGAGCTTCTCGGTCACGTTCCGGTACAGGTCGCGGAACGACGACTCGACGTCCGGATTCGGCATCGGCTCGCTCATGCGTTCCCGGACCGAGGCCGGAACCTCGGTCGGGCCGGGTGTCATCAGCATACTTCCATCTGGGCGACGACGGCTTATCAAACCCGCCGGGGGAGTCGTTCGTCGGGGCGAAATCGCTCGCGGACCGGAGGACGTTCCGGCCGTCCGGACGGGCACCGCCCTCAAGTGGGTGGCACCCGAACGCCGTACCATGACTGTGGGGGACGACGGAATACGGAGTCCGGCGATAGCGAGTCTGTGGAAGCGACTGGAGCGGACGACGGAACTGGCGGGTGCGAAACGCCGGACGCGTCTCGAGTCCATCCGCGACGACGCGGTGCGGTACCGGAACAACCCGAACATCGACGAGGGGAAACTGGACGCCGTCGAGAGCGAGGTCGGCCGGCGACTCGCGGAGGCCAGCGAAGCCAGCGACTAGTTCTCGACGCGGCCGAGCACGTCGAGGTTGTGCACGACGGCGACCAGTTCGCCGGCCGCGACCTGGCGGTTGCGCGTCTCGACCCAGTCCTCGAGCGCCGCGTCGTCGAGCGTCGGTTCGTCGGCCAGCGCCCCGCCGATCGTTCGGAGGAGGTACCGGAGGAAGTACGCCTCGTCGGCCGGATACCCCCCGTCACGGGGGTGGACGACCCAGTCCGACCCGCCGGCGACGAGCACGCGTACGCCGTGGTCGGGCAGGCGTGCGAGCAGTCGGCGGCCGGCGCGGCTGGACCCCTGGCCGTCGTCGAGGTGTTCGTGATAGCGGGCGAGGACGTCGTCGTCGAGCGCCAGCGGCGGTTCGAACCCCGTCTCGCCGTCGAAGACGACGGAGAAGTAACAGAGACCGCCGGGGACCGCCGAACGCAGCGCGGGCAGCGCGTCGTCGAGATCGAACAGGTCGAGGACCGCGTGGCCGACGACCGCGTCCCAGCGCCGGTCCGCGTCGTGGGCGAACGCGACGGCGTCGTCCGCGACGAACTCGACGACGATATCCTCGCGCGCGAGCGCGTCACCCTCCTCGTCCTCGCGGAACCCCCGCTGGCGCAGGCGGTCGCGCGCCGCGTCGACGTTCCGCTCGTTGAGGTCGACGGCGGTGTACCGGAGGCCCCCGGGAAGGAGGCCCCAGTCGTCGAGGCGCTCGACCATCGTCCCGATGCCGGCACCGACCTCCAGAACCGCGGGGTCGTCGGGGAGTTCGGCGACGAAGCGGTCGAGGACGCGGCGGTCGAGCGCCCGGTCGTCGACGGTGCGCTTGGCGGCGAGGTAGCGCCGGAACGCGTCGTCCGGTTCGGTCACGCCGGCCCCACCTCGCGGAGCAGTGCCTCGACCGCGTCCGCGGCGTCGTCCCAGTCAGGCTGTCGCTCGAACCGACGGCGTGCGCCCTCGCTCAACGCCCGGAGCAGGTCGCGGTCGTTCCGGACACGGCGAACGGCGTCAGCGACGGCGGTGGCGTCGCCGGGCGGGACGAGCAGGCCGTTCTCGCCGTCCGTGACGACCTCGCTCGCGCCCCCGGCGGTCGTCGCGAGCGCGGGGACGCCGAACGCCATCGCTTCGAGGTAGACGAGGCCGACGCCCTCGTACAGCGACGGGACGGTCAGCAGGTGACTCTCCGCGAGGCGGTCGGCGACCGCGTCGTCCGGGAGTCGCCCGACGAACGTCACCCGGTCGCGGAGGTCGAGCGCCCGGACGCGGCGGCGGACTCGCCTGCCGTACCCCGGGTCGGCGGTCCCGCCGACGACGGTGAGATGCCAGTCGCCGTCGACCTGCGCGAGACCGTCGAGCAGGACGTGGATGCCCTTTCGCGGTTCGAGGTTGCCGAGGAAGCAGAGTTCGAGCGGGCCGTCCCCGGGCGCGCTCGTCGCGGTGGCGTCGACGGGCGCGAACCGGTCGCCGGCCGGCGGGGCGACCGCGGTCGGCAGGTCGGCCAGCGCGGCGACGGTGGCCCGCGTCGTCTCGCCGTTGCAGACGGCGGCGTCGACGCCACGGAGGTAGCGACGCTCGACGGCGCGGTAGGCGGCGTTGCGCCAGCGACCGCGCGGCTCGCTCGATCGGAGGTGGTGGACGACGGTGACGACGGGAGCGTCGACGCGGCGGTTCGCGGCGACGAGCGAGGGGTGACAGAGCTCGTCTTCGACGACGACGTCGGCGTCGGCGAGCCGCGAGGGCAGGCCGGACCCGTAGTTGTGGGTGAGCGCCCGGGCGTACGATGTCCAGGGCAGCGAGACGACGTCGACGGCGTGGCCGCGGTCCCGCAGACTGTCCACCAGTCGGCGGTCGTAGCGGAACCCGCCGGACTGCTCGTCCAGCGAGCCGTAGACGACGAGCGTGAGGTCCATCACACCGGCCGCTCGAAGGCGACCCAGGCCTCCTCGTCCTCCCACAGCCGGAGGGTGGCCTCGCTCACCGCGTCGGCGTCGAGGGGGGCGAGCGCGCGGTCGCAGAACTCGCGGGCGAGGTGCTCGGCGCTCGGGTTCTCGCCCTCAAACTCCGGCAGGTCGTTCAGCGTCGCGTTGCGATAGCGCTCAACGACGTCGTCGAGCGCGGCCCGCACGTCGTCGATGTCGACGAGGTAGCCGAACTCGTTCAGCGACTCGCCCCGCAGGCGGAGGTCGGCCTCGTAGCGGTGCGAGTGCAGTTCGCCCTCCGGGCCGGGGTCCGGCACGGTGAGGTAGTGCTGTGCGACGAAGGTCCGTGAGACGCTCAGCTCGTACATGGTCGGGATGGTCAATCGTAGGTGAAGAGGACGCCGAGGGCGTCTTCGGGGTGGTCGTCGAGCAGTCGATACGCGCGGTCGGCCTCCGTGACCGAAATCCGGTGGGTGACGAGGCGCTCGACGTCGAGGTCGGCGAGGCGTCGCCACGCCACCGACAGCCGCCGGGCCTTGTCCCAGCGCCCCCGGAGTTCGGGCGCGACGGTGCTGACCTGCGTGCTCTCGATGGCGATGCGGCTCCGGTGGAACCGACCGCCGAGGTCGAGGTCGGCGCGCTTCTCGCCATACCACGAGCCGACGAATACGCGACCGCCGTAGCCCGTCACGGCCACCGCGTCGTCGAGCGCCGCCGGGTTGCCCGAGAGTTCGAACGTCAGGTCGGCGCCGTCGGGCGTCGCGTCGGAGTCGAGCGCGTCCCGAACTTCGTCTGGTGCGTCCTCGGGGGCGAGAGCGCGGTCCGCCCCCATCTCGCGCGCCAGTTCGCGACGTTCGGGGTAGCGGTCGAGGGTGAGGAGGTCCGCAAGTGGGCAGTCCGCGAGCAGGGCGGTTGTCAGCAGGCCGACGAGGCCTTGGCCGAAGACGACGGCCTGCTCGCCCACGCGCGGGTCGCCGTCGAGCAGGAAGTTCACCGCCGTCTCGACGTTCGGCAGGAAGGCGGCCTCGGCCGCGGACAGTCCCTTCGGCACCCGGTGGAGGTCGTCGGGCGACGCGAGGAAGTGGCTCTGGTGGGGGTGGAACGCGAACGCGCGCTCGTCCGTCCAGTCGTCCGCGACGTTCGCCCCGGTCGCGGTCACGCGGCCGACGGCGGCGTAGCCGTACTGGAGCGGGAACTGGAAGTCGCCGGCGAGCGCGTCGATGGCCTCGTCGGACGTCATCTCCTCCGGCGCGTCGCCCCTGTAGACCAGCAGCTCGGTGCCGGGGCTCACGGCCGACACCTCCGTGCTGACGCGCACCTCGTCCGGTCTCGGTTCCGGAATCTCCCGCTCGCACACCGTCACTTCTCGGGGGCCGGTGAACTGGAGTGCTCTGACGGCCGTCACAGCCGCTAGGCGACGGTGACACGGAAATTCGTTTCGGCTGTCACGCTCCGAAGCGGGCGAGGACGGGTGGTCGGACGTCACTCGCCGTCGTTCTCCCGCTCGCCCGCCACAATTACTTTTGCCACGCCGACGAAACTTTGCGAAGGTGTAACAATGCCAATACCCGGTGACGACTCGTTCATCGAGGACGAGATGGAGGAGGCAGCGGGGGAGGAGAACGAGGACGAACAGGAGGAAAAAGAGAGCGCCGGGACCGCCCCGGACGTCGGCGGCGAGGCGTCCGGAGCCGAGGCGGACGAGGACCGGTCGGACGAGAACGGGGAGGCCTGAGATGCGCGTCGCGGTCGTCGGCGCGGGCGTGGCCGGACTCGGCGTCGCGTGCGCGCTGGGCGACGCCGCCGACGTGACGCTGTTCGAGCGTACCGACCGTCCGGGCGGTCGCGCGGCGAGCCGTACCGCGGACGGCTGTGTCTACGACACCGGCGCGAACTACGTCAAGAGCGACGACGACCGCGTCTCGCGGCTCCTGCGCGACGAACTCGGCGAGGGCCTCGCCGCGGTCGAGGGCGACGTCTGGACGTTCGACGCCGACGGCGAAATCTCGGAGGGACGGGGCGACGACGCGCCGAAGTGGACCTACCGCGAGGGGCTGGCGACGCTGGGCGACCGCCTGCTCGACGAGAGCGGGGCGACGCTCGAAGCCGACGTTCCGGCCGAGACGCTCCGCCGGGGGGACGGCGCGTGGCACGTCGAGGACCCAGCTGGCCGCCGGTGGGGGCCGTGGAACGCCCTCGTCCTCACGCCACCCGCACCCACGACCGCGTCGCTGCTCGACGGGGCGGACTGGCAGTCGGCCGTGCGCCGGGACCTCCGCGAGCACGTCGGCCACGTCCCCTATCGCCCACTGCTCTCGGTCGCGCTCCACTACCCCTTCGAGGCCGAGCGGCCCTACTACGCCCTGGTGAACGACGACAAGGACCACGACGTGGGGTGGCTGGGGCGCGAGGACTGCAAGCCCGGACACGTCCCCGACGACGAGAGCTTGCTGGTCGTCCAGATGGCCCCCGACTGGTCGGCCGAGCACTACGACCGCGCGGACGACGACGTCGCCGCCGCCGTCGCCGACCGGGCGGCTGACCTGCTCTCCGACGACGCGCTCGCGGCCCCGGACTGGTTCGACGTGGTGCGCTGGCGCGACGCCCTCCCCAACGACGGCGCGGACCCCGAGACGCTCCGCCGCGCCGAGGGCGACGACCTCTGGTTCGCCGGCGACTGGGTGGCGGGCGAGGGCCGCGTCCACAGCGCGCTCCGGAGCGGCCTCGACGCGGGCGAGCGCATCCGGGCGACGCGGTCGGCCGACCGCTGACTCCGTCGCTCCTCTCAGGACCCGGTGCGCTGGACGAACAGTCCCAGGACGAGGTAGGCGAACGCGGCGGCTCCCGTCACCGTCGCGCCCGCGCCGGCCAGGACGACGCCGGCCGCTCCGGCCGCGAGGCCGAGGACTTCGAGACCGAGTCCGCCAGCGAGCACGGCCATCGACGCGAGCGCGGTCCGGTCGCCGGCCACCGGAAACCGCCCGACTGCCGGCGGATAGAACTGGTACGCGACGCCCACGATGGTGAGTCCGAGGAAGCCGAGCAGGTTCGAGCGGCGGTGGGCCAGCGTCAGCGACGCGTCGACGCCGCGGAACGCGAACCAGAGACCGACCGCGACGCCGACGACGCCGAAGGCGGCCCCGGCGAGGACACCGTAGAAGCCGACGCGGTCGCGGTCCGTGCGGACGAAGAGGACGGCGTACGCGAGCGCAAATCCGCCGACGGCGGTCGCTTCGAGGACCGCGCCGGTGCGGAACCAGGGGCCGCGCCGCAGGACCCCGACGGCGAGCAAGAGCGGCCCGAGCGCGCCGGCCGGCAGGACGACCGCGACGAGCGCCCGCGGCGGCGAGGCGACGAGGAACCGCGGTAGCAGTCGGAATCCGACGGCGAAGAGGACGAGGGCGGCGAAGCCCGCACCGAGGAGGTGGGTGGCCTGCGGCGCGTAGGCGACGAACAGCGTCGGCATACCGGTTGCAAGCGCCAGCGTCTCGTAGGTGCCGACCGCGAGGTAGGCGAACGCCGCGGGAACGACGGCGTTCGCGGCGCGGTCGACGCCGCGCCGGTGGGCGTTCGCCTCCCCCGTTCCCGTCTCGCCGCCGGTCGGGTTCGTCCGGACCGTCCACGCGAGCGTCCCGAGGAAGACGGCGACGCCGGCGGCCCACAGCACCGCACCGACGCCGTCGAGGCCGCCGAACCGGTCGACCCCCGACGGTCGGACGCCGGCGGCGGACAGTGCGAGCAGCGCCGCGCCGCCGGCCGTCAGCGGCAACTGCACCGCCGGCGCGCGAGCGAACGCCAGTTCGTGGTCGAAGTACGCGGGGACGAGCGAGTACGCCTTCCCGAAGACGACGTGGAGCACGAACCCGTAGAGGCCGAGGACGACCGCCGGAGCGAAGCCGTGCGCTCCGACCGACCGGCCGACGCCCGGCGCGCCGGCGGTCGCCGCGAGGACGACGAGTTGCCACGCGACGAGAAAGAACGCACCCACGGCGACGGTCCGGCGCGCCCAGCGCGAGACGAGTGCCGACGACATCGTCACAACTGGTCGCCGCCGCGACAAAACGTTTCCCCCGAACGCCGCCGCTGTGGGGTCAGCGGGCGTGCCAGTCCAGTTGCGCGGCGACGGCGTCCTGGTACGTCGACTGGCGGAGCAGCGTGACGAGCACGCCGAAGTGGCCGACGTCCCACTCGGTGCGGTTCTGCGGCGGCACGCCCCACCTCGACAGCACGTCGCGGGCGTCGCCGTACGGCGCCATGCGGTCCCGGCGACCGGCGAACGGGAACACTCGCTCCGGCGGGACGCCGGCGTCGTCCGGCGGCGTCAGCAGCGGGGCGAACTCGGCGAGGCGGTCGTCGGTCCAGCCGGCGTCGCGGAGCGCCTCGCGGACGCCGAGCAGTCCCGTCAGTTCGCTCCCGGCCAGCACGCGGTCGAGGCGGGCCGACGGCGCCGCCGGGAACGCGAGGTCCGGCGTCATCTCGTCGGGCCAGGGGCCACAGAAGCCGGCGAGCAGGAGGGTGGCGATGCCGCCGAGGCTGATACCGCCGACGCCGACGACTGGCGCACCCTCCTCGCGCGCCCAGGCCGTTAGCACGGCCCACTCCCGGAGCTGGGCGGCGTAGAGCCGGACGAGCGAGACCGGCGGCTCCGCGAGATACGGTTCGCCGCTGTACCGTCCGGGGCGCTCGCGGCGGCCGTGCCACGGCGACTCAGGGAGAACGACGCGGTATCCTCGGGCGGCGAGTTCGCGGCCGACGTACTCCTCCTCGGGCCAGTACGACAGCAGGTCGTACATCATCCCGAGACCGCTCCCGAAGACGAGCGTCGGCAGGCCGTGCTCCTGCCGCGGCTCGAACACTTTCGCCGACGCCGGTTCCGCGACGTGTTCGGACACCGACGGGAATCGGACCCAGTACTCGGACGTGTCGGGACCGGGAACCGTCGCAGACGTCTCGACCGCAGGAACTCGGTCGGGCGCCGCGTACGCGCTCGCGGGGTCGTCGAGCCGCGACTCCCACGCCGCGAGCGCGTCGTCGGGGTCGGGAACGTCGAAGTCCACGGCCGCGACCCGTTCGGCGTCCGGCGTCGCCTCCAGCAGGTCGCCCGCTCGCGCCCAGCGTCCGCTGACGGTGCGGCGGTCGGTTTCGAGCGCGACACGCCCGTCGAGCGTCGCGTCGCCGCCGTCCCAGAAGACGGTCTCCCAGCGGACTTCGAGCGCGTCCCGGGCGCGCTTGCGACCGCGGTGGCGTTCGAGCGCGTCGCGGACGCGTTTGCGACCCGCGGCGCGGTCGATTCCCAGTTCGTCGAGGTAGGCGTCGACGCCCGCCGACGCGGTCCGGTCGGCGACCGCGCGGAGTCGCGCCGTCCGGAACTCTCGCGGGAGGCTCCGGCGCTTCAGCCACTCGTAGGGTCGCGTGGTGAGCAGTGCGCCCGCTGGCGATTCGATGGCACGGTGGACGCGCGGCGTTTCGAGGTGGGCTGGCATCGAGGGCCGTACGCCTCCTCCCGGTACGTGCGTTACGGGCGTTCGGGCGACGCGGCGACGGGTCGTCGCCACGCGGCCGTGTCGTCCGTCGGGAGGAGCGACGGCCGGAACGCGGCGTCACTCCTCGCGCTCGTAGGCTCCCTCGCGCCGGAGTTCGCCACGTTTCGCCAGCACCGAGGGAGTCCGACAGACACCCGCCGCGCCGGTCGCCTGCGGGACGGTGCAGTTGTTGCAGTTCTCGCAGGCGACGGCGGCCTCCTCCGCGTCGAGGATGCGGGCGGGCAGGCGCGGTTCGGCGTAGAACGGTCGACCCATCCCCACCGCGTCGCAGTCGCCCGTGGCGAGCAACCGGTCTATCTGCGGTCGCTCGCGGATGCCGCCCTCCGCGAGCACCGGGACGGCGACGCGCTCGCTGACGCGCCGGGCGAACCGGCGGTTCCACGCCGGTTCGAAGTCGTACTGCAGGGACTGGAGCCAGTTCAGCGCGGCCACGCCGAGCGCGCGGAGTCGGCTTCCGAAGGCCGTCTCGTACCCCTCGCGGAAGCGGTCGTCGCGCCACGCGCGCCCCGGAAACTCGCCGCGGACAATGCTGGCGTCCCAGAACACCGAACACTGGACCGGGACGACCGCGTCGAAGCCGGCGTCGGCGAGGCGTTCGCAGAGCGCCACGCCGTCGTCGAGCGTGAGGTGGCGGCGCACGAACGCGGGGGCGGCCGTCTCGGCGGGCACCTTCGTCATCACCGGCACGTCGGGGCCGACGCGCTCGCGGATCTCGTCGTGGACCAGTTCGAGGAAGCGAGCGCGGGCGGCCCGCGACCCGCCGAACTCGTCGTCGCGGCGGTTGTAGAACGGCGAGAGGAACTGCTGGACGATGCCCATGTTCGCCCCGGCGACGTGGACGCCGTCGTAGCCGGCGTCGACCGCGTACGCGGCACAGCGCCCGAAGTCCGCCGCGAGGTCGTGCACCCCGGCCGTGGTGAGGACGTGCGGGTCGTACTCGAGGAACCCCGCGCGGTCGAGCGCCCGGAGGACCGCGGGCGGCCGCGAGACGGCGAGTTGCCGGAGGTCCGGATTGGCCGCCCGGTAACCGGCGTGCCACGTCTCCATGCTCCGGAGGCCGCCGTGTTCGAGCTGGACGAAGATGCGACTTCCGTGGGCGTGGACGGCCTCCGTGAGGCGTTCGAGGTCGGCGACGAACGAGGGGTCGTGGACGCGGGTCATCCCCGGCGCGGCACAGCCACCCCGCTCGCGGACCACGGTGGCGCCCTGGCATATCAGCCCCGCGCCGGCCGCGGCGGCGGGTTCGAGGTCCGCTATCAGCGTCTCCACGGCGTCAGGGCCGTTGCCGGCGCACTCCAGCAGCGGTGCGCGGTAGAGCCGGTTCGGCAGTTCGACGCCCCCGACGTCGAGGGAGTCTTCGAGTTCTGCCACGGTGGCCGTCGTTCGGTGCGTCCCGGCGTAAAGGTTTGCCGCGCTGACTCCGCCCCCGTTTCCAGGTCGCCGTCGTCCCTCGAGCGCACACCGCGGGCCACGCCGCTGGGAACCTGACGACCCCAGGGAATATCTTCACCGTCTGGCGGAAACGGTAGCCTGTCTCGCCGACGACAGGGCTAGCGATTGACAGAATCCCCCGCGTCTGGATAATCGAGGGAAAGAAACGGGGTGAACCTCTGTGGCCACTATGCTTTTGTCTATCGGCAGGTTATGTAGCGCGAGGGAGAACCATGCACGACCTGACTGGTTTCCAGCGGGACTTGCTGTACGTCATCGCCGGACTGGACGAGCCGCACGGTCTCGCTATCAAAGAGGAACTCGAAACGTACTACGAGAAGGAGATTCATCACGGCCGTCTCTACCCGAATCTCGACTCGCTGGTCGACAAGGGACTCGTGGAGAAGGGGCAGCGGGACCGTCGGACCAACTTCTACACGCTGACGCGCCGGGGAGCACGCGAGATAGAAGCGCGCCGCGAGTGGGAACAGCAGTACGTGAGCGAAGACCTCACGGAAACCCAGACCGCCTGACTCGGACCCCACGATTTCGAGCACTCGGCGTCGCGGCTACCCGCCGGGCCGCCGACGGACTCGTCACGGCGACAACGCCGCACCGACGACGGCCGCATCGAGCGCCCTGACGCTGCCGAACACGGAACTCTCCTCGCCGATCGCGTAGTCGTCCCCGGCCGCCACCAGCACGTCGTACTCCTCCAGGCGGTCGACGTGCATCCAGACCTGTTTGCGAGCGAGACCGCACCACTCGTGGAGGTCGGCCTGGCTCACCCGTTCGTCGTCGGCGTACAGCAGCGCGTCGAGCATCAACCGCACGGCTTCCGAGCGCGCGAGGTCGCGGAACCCGCGCCGGCCCCGGCGGCGTCGGCGCTCTCCGTCGCGTCCCTGACCGCCGCGTCCAACCGGTCGACGCTCCGGACGACGACGCTGTCGGGATTCGGTCGGTAACCGTCCTCGTCGGCGTGGAACGCCCCCAGCGCGACGAGGTCGTCGAGCGCGCGCTCGACGCGGTCGGCGTCGTGATCGAGGTCGTCGGCGTACGCCGCGGCCGCGCGCTCGTCGGTCGCCTCGGTGGCGACGGCGACGAGGTCCCGCGTCGCGGCGTCCCGGGTGAGAAAGAGCCAGCCGGAGGGGTACGACAGCCGCGCGTCGTGGACGCCCTGCTCGTCGGCGAGCGCCCACATCTCCTCCTCGTTGCGGGCGGTTCTCAGCGACCAGTCCTGCGTGTCGACTTCGAGAGCCATCGGTCACCTTCAGTTCTTCCGGCATAATATTTAAACTGTGCAAGAACACGGCGACCGTCGCGGACTCGCCGCCGGCGTCAGGATGGCACGGTGCGGCGCTCGCCGGTCACCCGGGAGAGCGCGAGTGCGACCACCGGCACGAGCAGGACCGCGCCGACGGCGAACGGCGACCAGCGCCCGACGACCGCGTACAGCGCGGCCATGACGGGCGGTCCGACGGTGCGACCGAGGCTACCCGCCCCCTGCGTGACGCCGAACGCACGACCCTGGGTCGCCCGCCCCGCGCTGGTCGAGACGAGGGTCGTCATCGACACCGTCAGCAGACCGTTGCCGACCGAGAGCACCGGGAGCACCGCCAGCAGCGCGACCAGTTCGGGCGTGAGGAACGGCGGACCGGCGAGTGGCGGGACGAGCGCCCGCCCGAGGTCGGGCGCGAGCGGGATGGCTGCGAGCGCCACCGAGAGCAGCCCCGCACCGGCCAGCGCGACCCGGGCGTCGCCGTACCGCCGCGAGAGCCGACCGACGAGCACGCCCTGGACGACGACGCCGAGCACGCCAACGTAGGTCAAAAGCAGTGCCGTCTCGCTCGCGCCGTAGCCGTAGGCGTCGGCCGCGAAGGGGATGAACATCACCTGGACGCCCGAGAACGCCACCGACATGAGGAAAAACGAGACGACCAGCCCCCGGAGAGCGGCGTCCCGGAGCACCATCGCGAAGTCGGCGAGGAGCGACGTCGGGTCCGGCGCGTCGCCGGGCGCGCCGGTCTCTTCGAGGAACGCTGCGGCGAACCCGAAGTTGACCACCGAGAACCCCGCCGCGGCGAAACTCGGCAGCGAGAACCGCGTGGCCGGGACCGCCGCGGGGAGGACGACGCGGGCGGCGGCGACGACGGGGTCGCTGGCGAAGAAGCCGCCGATGGCCGGGCCGAAGACGAAGCCGAGGCCGAACGCCGCGCCGACCAGCCCCAGTCCCTTCGCGCGCTCCTCGGGCGGCGTCACGTCCGCGACGTACGCCTGGGCCGCCGCGATGTTACCGCCCATCGCGCCCGCCAGCATCCGCGAGACGAAGAGGACGAGGACGCTCCCGGCCAGTCCGAACAGCGTCCACGCGACCGCGCTGCCGGCGATGGACAGGAGCAGGACCGGTCGCCGACCCCGGGCGTCCGAGAGCCGACCGAGCAGGGGGGCGAACCCGAACTGCATCAGCGAGTAGGAGGCCGCCAACAGCCCGATGTACACGTCGCTGACGCCGAAGCTGCGGACGTAGAACGGCAGGATGGGGATGATGATGCCGAACCCGAGCAGGTCGACGAAGACGACGGCGATGACGGTGACGAGGGCGCGTCGTGGCGAACGGACGGTCCCCGTGGCGGCCGCGGGCGCGCTCATGGCCTCAGCGTTCCTCGATCGTCTCCGGCGTTCCGCTCAGCACGCCCTGGAGGCCGTCGAGCGGGTCGCCGACCGTGACGCCGTCCGTCGTGATGCGGAACTCCCGCAGCGTCCGCTCGAAGTCGCCGGTTCGCTTCTTGAGCACGCCGACGGCCTTGCGCAGCTCGCCGGCCAGTTCGAGGTGACGCAAGAAGACGATGTTGTCGGCGAGGTAGCTGATTCCGGCGTCGGTCGCCCGAAAATCGCCGGCGACCGTCTCTACCTCGTTGACGAGGATGATGCTCACGCCCATGTCTTTCAGGTGCCGGGCGAGCGTGTGGAGTTTCCGGACCATCGTCGTCTCGTCGCCGTGCAACGACAGCTTGTACCCCTGGATGCCGTCGATCATCACGACGCCGGTGTCGTTCTCCTCGACCTCCTCGCGAACCAGGTGGGCGAACTCCATCGCCGAGTGCTCCAGCGGTTCGACCGCCTCGATGCTCAGGTTGCCCCGTCGCTCCATCTCCTCGATGGGGACGCCGATGGCCTCGTTCCGCTGCACGTACGTCTTCTGCGTTTCCTCGAACATGTAGACGACCGAGCGCTCGCCGCGACTGGCCGCCTCCTTCAGGAACTGCGTGCCGGCGGTCGTCTTGCCGACACCCGTCGGCCCGCTCAGCATCGTCACGGTGCCGCGTTCGATACCCCCGTTGAGCAGTTCGTCGAGCCCGTCGACGCCGGACGGGAGGGGGTCGTCGACGAGTTCGCGGCCGGGCCCGGCGGGCGTGAGTTCGGGGTAGACCGAGATGCCGCCGGACTCGATGCGCAGCGAATGTTCGCCCTCGTGGATGGCCGACCCGCGGAACTTCGGCACCTGGACCGTGCGCCCCCTCGTCGAGCGTCGCAGTTCGATGGTGCCGTCGGTCATGTACTCCAGGTCGTCGTCGGGCGACCGCGACGTGTTCTCGGAGGTGAGCAGTATCGTCGCTCCCTGTTCTTTCAGGTAGCGCATGAACGAGATGACCTGCTTGCGGAACTGGTAGTCGTCCGAGGTGAGATACCGGAGCTTCGTCAGCGGGTCGATGAAGACGCGGTCGGGTTCCGTCTCCTCGATGCGTTCCGTTATCCGGCGGGTGAGCGGCTCCTGTTCGACCTCGCTCGGCGTGAAGATGTCGTAGGACTGTCCGTCGACGAACACGTCGGAGTCCGGACTCAGGTCGAGGAAATGAACGTCCGAGAGGTCGATGTCGAGCGTCGCGGCGTTCTGTCGGATATCCCACTCTGCCTCCTCCAGGTTGACGAAGAGCACCGTCTCGTCGGCGTCGACCCCGGCGGTGAGATAGTTCATACCGAGGATGGTCTTGCCCGTTCCCGGGTCGCCCTTGACGAGATAGCTGCGACCGGGTATCAGTCCACCGTCGAGAACTTCGTCGAGACCGGCGACGCCTGTAGCGATTCGCGTCGAGGGAGCGTCCGTCATCGCTTGCCCGAAAATGGTTCGAGGGTGGGTATATGTTTACTGGGCAAAGATATACTGTTTGACACACTCACGCCCATCGGCCGGGCGCTCGACGTGCGAAGGCGGTCGTCCGCGGTCGCTCGCGCTCCCGGGGCGCCCCGCGACGACCGCTTCGGTGTGGAGTGCTGGCCGACGACCTCCAGCCCTCCCGGGGATATCTAGATAGATCCCTGGAAAGATACCTGAATATGTGGCCGCGTCCTCCGCGCCGGGGGTGGACGGACGGCGGTCGCGGCCGCGACGCTATCGGAAAGAACGTAGGGGAGCGTAGCCGCTTTAGGTGCGTACTACCAATCGACGGACACGATGAACATGCTCGTCGAGGGGGAGTGGCGGACCGACGCGTACGAGACGACCGACGAGGAGGGGGAGTTCGACCGTCAGGAGACCTCGTTCCGGGACTGGGTCGAGGACGACCCGGACGCCGAGTTCCCCGCGGAGGCCGGCCGGTACCACCTCTACGTCTCCCACGCCTGTCCGTGGGCGCACCGGACGCTGCTCACCCGGGCGCTGAAGGGGCTGGAGGACGCCATCTCCGTGTCCGTCGTCGACCCCTATCGCGAGAACGACGGCTGGGAGTTCTCGCCCGAGCGACTCGGCTGTACCGCCGACCGAATCAACGGCGCGGAGTACCTCCGCGAGGTGTACACCGCCGCCGCCCCCGAGTTCACGGGCCGGGTGACGGTGCCCGTACTCTGGGACACCGAGCGCGAGACCATCGTCAACAACGAGTCCGAGGAGATAATGCGGATGTTCGACACCGCGTTCGACGACGTCGCCGCCCGCAACGTAAGCTTCTACCCGGAGGGGTACCGCGAGGCGGTCGACGAGACCATCGACGCGGTCTACGGCCCCATCAACAACGGCGTCTACCGCGCCGGATTCGCCGGAACCCAGTCGGCCTACGAGGCGGCGGTGGCCGACCTCTTCGACGCGCTCGACCACTGGGAGGCGGTCCTCGACGACCAGCGCTACCTCTGCGGACCGGTGTTGACCGAGGCGGACTTCGCCATGTTCGTCACGCTCGTCCGCTTCGACGCGGTGTACCACACCCACTTCAAATGCAACCGGCGACGCGTCGTCGACTACCCGAACCTCTGGAACTTCCTGAAGGAGCTGTACCAGCTGCCGGGCGTCGCCGAGACGGTGAACCTCGACCACATCAAAGAGCACTACTACCGGAGCCACGCCGACCTCAATCCGAAGCATATCGTGGCCGTGGGCCCCGACCTCGACTTCGAGGCTCCCCACGACCGCGACCGACTTCCCGGCGGACCGCCCGAGGCGCTCCAGCGATAACGTCGACGCGCTCGCCCGGGAGTCAGTCGCCGTCGGTCTCCGCCGGTTCCTCCAGCGCCGTCGCGACCTTCTCGATGGGCGTCGGGGGCCGGCCCCCTCCGTCGCGTTCGGCGAGTTGCGTCCGGCAGGACGCGCCGGGCGCGACCACCGTCGCGGCGTCGCTCTCCCCGACCTTCTCGAAGAGGATGCGCCCGATGGCCCGCGAGAGGTCGTCGTTCTCGACGCGGTAACCGAAGCTACCGGCCATGCCGCAACAGCCCGAGTCGAGGGGGTCGACCGCGTAGCCCGCACAACGGAGGACGCCGACCGCGTGGTGGTCCCGGCCCAGCGCCTTCTGATTGCAGTGGCCGTGGTAGGCGAGCGACTCGTCGGTGTTGCCGAACGCGAGGCCGTCGTCCAGTCGCTTGCGGTCGAGGAACTCGCAGACGCCGAACGCGGCGTCGGCGACGCGCTCGACCGCCGCGCCGGAGAGCAGGTCGCGGTACTCGTCCTGGAAGACGGCGGCGTCGGAGGGTTCGACGAAGACGACCGACCAGCCGTCGGCGACGCGGGGGGCGAGCGCCGCGACGTTCGCCTCGGCGCGCTCGCGGGCCAGGTCGAGGAAGCCCTCCGAGTAGGCCGCCCGACCGCTCGGCGCGAGGTCGTCGGGCACCCGCACGTGGACGCCCGCGGCCTCCAGCACGCGGACGGCCGCCTTGCCGGGGCCGGGATAGCTGTAGTTCGTGTAGGTGTCGGGGAACAGCAGGACGCGCTCGTCGGCCTCGCTCGCGGGGACGCGGGGGCCGCGGGCGTCGAACCAGTCGGTCAGCGTCTCCCGCCGGAAGGGAGGGAGGTCGCGGCTCGACGCGACGCCGAACCGCTCCCCGAGGCGGTCGGACCCGGGCAGGGTGGCGAGCCAGTTCGAGACGGGGGCGAGCGCGCTCCCGAGGGCGGCGAGGCGGTCCGCGTTCGCGAACGCGCGCTCGCGGAGGCCGGCCCCGTTGCGGCGGTGGTGTTCGTGTTTGACCTCGGCCTTCAGCTTCGCGAGGTCGACGCCGGTCGGACAGTCGCTCGCGCATCCCTTGCAGCCGAGACAGAGGTCGAGCACCTCGCGCTGGAAGCGCTCCGTGAACAGTTCGTCGGCGGGGAGGTCGCCGCCGATGGCCGCCCTGAGCAGGTTCGCCCGGCCGCGCGTGGTCGTCATCTCGTCCTGCATGCCACGGTAGGAGGGACACATCGTCTCGCTGTCGGTCTGTCGGCAGGTGCCACAGCCGTTGCAGAGTTCGACGAGGTGCGAGAAGCCGCCCTCGTCGGAGAAGTCCTGGACCGTCCCGGGTTCGAGCGACGAGTACTCGGGACCGTACCGCAGGTGCTCGCGCATGTCGGTCGGCCCATCCGCGTCGTCGCGGAAGACCACCTTCCCGGGGTTCAGCCGCCAGTCCGGGTCGAACGCCGACTTCAGCTCCTTGAACGCCGACCACAGCTCCGGGCCGTACAGCTTCGGGTTGAACTCGGTGCGGGCGAGGCCGTCGCCGTGCTCGCCGGAGAACGCGCCGCGGTGCTCCAGCACCAGCGAGGTGACGTCCTCCGCGATGGCGTGCATCGTCTCCACGCCCGCCTCCTCCTTGAGGTTCAGCACGGGCCGGATGTGCAGGGTTCCGCTGCCGGCGTGGGCGAAGAAGGCGGCCGAGGTGCCGTGGTCGTCCAGTATCGCCCGGAACTCGCGGGCGTAGTCGGCGAGCTCGTCGGGCGGGACGGAGGCGTCCTCGATGAAGGGGTACGGCTTCGGGTCGCCCTCCATGCTCATCAGCAGCGGGATGGCGGCCTTCCGGAGCTTCCAGAGCTTCGCCTGCTCGTCGGGGTCGTACGCGGTCAGGGCGTCGAACGCCGGTCCGTCGTCGAGCAGTTGCGCGTTCGCCCCCGAGACGGCGTCGGCGAAGTCGTCGTGCAGTTCGGAGTCGAACTCCACCATCAGGACCGCCGCGGCGTCCGCGGGAATCGGCTCGGCGTAGGCGGCGTACTCCGTCGACTCACTGGCCAGACGGACCACCTCGTCGTCCATCAGTTCGACGGCGCTGGGGGCCAGTTCGAGCGCCTCGGGAACGGCTTCGAGCGCGTCGAGCAGGTCGTCGTAGCAGTACACCGCGAGCGCCGTCTCCTCCGGGCGCGTGACGAGGTCGAGCGTCGCCGCGACGACGACGCCCAGCGTCCCCTCCGCGCCGACGAACAGCTTCGAGAGGTCGATGCAGCGCTCGCCGTCCTCGCGTTCGTAGACGACCTTCTGGAGGTTGTAGCCGGAGACGCTGCGTTTGAGTTCGGGATACCGGCGGTCTATCTCCTCGTGGTTGTCCTCGACGAGCGCCCGGACCGTCCGGTAGAGTTCGGCCTCGCGGTCGTCCCTCCCGACGATGTCGTCCCACTCCGCCGAGTCGAGGACGACCTCGCGGGTGGAGATCAGCGACCCGTCGGCGAGCACTACGTCGAGGCCGGCGACGTAGGCGTCGGTGATGCCGTACCGGACCGAGTGTGCGCCCGTCGAGTTGTTGCCGATACCGCCGCCGACGGTCGCGCGGTTCGAGGAGGCGGGGTCGGGCGCGAACTTCAGCCCCCACTGTGCGAGGTGGTCGTCCAAGTCGTCCTGGACGACGCCCGGTTCGACCACCGCGCGGCGGGCGTTGGGGTCGACGTCGCGGATGGCGTCCATGTGGCGCGAGCAGTCGAGGACGACACAGCCCGGGCCGACCGCCTGTCCCGCGAGCGACGACCCCGCGCCGCGGGGCAGCACCGGGGCGTCGTGGTCGGTCGCGACGCGCACGGCGGCCTGCACGTCCGCGGCGTTCCGGGGGAAGACGACGCCCGCCGGTCGCGCCTGGTAGACGCTTCCGTCGGTCGCGTACAGCACCTGGGTGTACTCGTCGAACCGTACCTCGCCGTCGACGGCGTCGCGCAGGTCGGCCGCGAGTTCGGGCGACTCGTCCGGCCGGTCGTGGCCCAGCGAGTCGCGGTACTGTTCGAAGTCGGGGGCGTCGTCCGGGGTGGCCATGCCAGTGAGGAACAGGCACGGAACAATAAAACCGGGGCCGGACGAGACGGTCACTTCCACTTGATGGAACAGCCCCGCGACGGCAGGAACTCGAGGTCGACCTCCTCGCCGGCGAGCACGGCGTCGATGGCGTCGCGGACGTAGAACTCGGTGGGTTCGTCGTCGGGGTTGAGCGCGTCATCCAGCCGACCGTGGTACGCCAGCGTGAACGTGTCGCCCTCGTTCCGGAGCAGGAACGGGTCGGGGGTACAGACCGCGCCGTACGCCTCCGCGGCAGTCTGGCTCTCGTCCCGCAGGTAGGCGTCGTACCGTATGCGACCCTCCTCGACCCACTCGACCATCGTCTCGAAGGAGTCCTCGGGGTACTCCTCGGCGTCGTTGGGGTTGACGCCGACGACCGCGACGTCGTCGTACTCGTCGGCGACGTCGTTCAGGAGGTCCATCTTCGCCTGGGCGTACGGGCAGTGGTTGCAGGTGAACACGAGCAGGACCGCGTCGTGGTCCGCGAAGTCCCTGAGGGTGTACGTCTCCCCGTCGGTGCCCGGAAGCTCGACGTTCGGTACCGGCTCTCCGCGTTCGAGGGTCTCTTCGGACTCTTTTGCGACCATGTCCGTCGCTTCGGCCGCCGACACCAAAGAAGTTCGCCGCCGGAGATGTCGACGGCGAGACGGGAGGGAAACACTAACGAACCGACCGGGCGTGGGGCCGGGTGTGAGAGAAGCCACCGCGGTTCGGACGAAAACGGGGGGCAGAGCGTGACGAGCACCGCCGAACGGGTCGTCGACATCCTCGAGACGCTGGGCGTCGAGTACGTCTTCGGCTACCCCGGCGGTCGCGTCATCGAACTGCTGGACGAACTGCCCGAGTCGGACGTGTCGGTCGTCCGACCCCGCGACGAGCGGGAGGGCAGCGTCATGGCCGAGATGTACGGCCGCCTCCACGGCGAGCCCGCGGTACTCGCCGGTCAGGGCCCCTGGATAGGGAGTCTCGGCACCATCGGTCAGATGGAGGCCCGCCTCGCGTCGTCGCCGATGGTCGTCCTGACGGAGGCGAGCGAGCGCGGCGACTACTCGACGCTCGCGCCATACCAGCAGTCGCGCGGCGACTACGGCGGTCTCGACCTCCCGAAGATCCTGGACGGCGTGACGAAGGAACACTGGTTCCCGCGGTCGCCGACCGAGACGCTGCGGAGCGTCCAGCTGGCGTTCAAGCACGCGACGGCGGGCCGCCCCGGCCCCACGGCGGTCATCTTCGACGGCGACGCCATCACCGAGGAGGTTCCGGAGGACCCGATTCCGCCGGTCTGGAACGCCGACGAGCAGGTGCGAAACTGGGAGTCGAAACCCACCGACCGCGACGTCGACGCGGCGGTCGCGGCGCTCGCCGACGCCGACCGCCCCGTGATAATCGCGGGCAACGGCGTCCACGCCGCCGGAGCCTACGACGACCTCGAAGCGGTCGCGGAGACGTACGACGCCGCGGTCGCCACGTCGTATCTCGGAAAGTCGACGTTCCCCGAGACCCACGACCTCGCGGCGGGCGTCATCGGCTCGTTCGGGCACGAGGGCGCGAACCGGGTGGTCAGCGAGGCCGACGCGCTGCTCGTCGTCGGCTGTCGTATGAACCCGATGGACACCAACTGGCAGGCCCCGGACTTCATCCGACCGGACGAGCAGACCATCGTCCACGCCGACGTCGACACCCGCAACGCCGGCTGGGTGTACCCCGCGGACGTGGGTCTCGTCGGCGACGCGAAAGAGAGCCTGCGGGCGCTCGCCGACGCGGCGGGCGGGGCAGACGCCGGCAACGACTGGGCGCGCGACCGGGCGGCGACGGCCCGCGACTCGTTCCACGCGCCGAACTGCGAGAGCGACGCCGCGCCCATCAAGCCCCAGCGCGCGGTGAAGGAGATCGAGGCGGTCGTCGACGAGGACACCATCGTCACGGCCGACTCCGGCAACAACCGCTTCTGGCTGCTGAACTACCTCCAGACCCCCGCCACGCGCACGTACTTCGGCTCGGGCGGCGTCGGCGGGATGGGGTGGGCGACCCCGGCGGCCGTCAGCGCCGCCATCTCGACCGACAAGGACGTCATCGGCGTCGCGGGCGACGGCGGGTTCACGATGACGATGACGAGCGTTGAGATTGCCGTCGAGCAGGGCGTTGCACCCACGTTCGTCGTGCTCAACGACACCAGTCTCGGGATGGTCCGCCAGATGCAGGAGGGCCAGGACGACATCGCCGGCGTGGAGTTCCACGACACCGACTTCGTGACGGTCGCGGAGGGGTTCGGCGCGGACGGTACCCGCGCCGTCTCGCCCGACGAACTCGCCGACGCGCTTGCGGCGGGCCGGGAGAGCGAGGTGCCGTTCGTCGTCGACGTGCGCATCGACCGCGAGGAGGAGATGGCCGAGCAGTTGCAGTCGTCGTTCTACGAGGCGGTCGGCGGGCTACACGAGTAGCGGGGGAAGGTCGCTCGCTTCGCCCTCACCCCACAGGCGTCGCTCCTCGTACCGGGTTCGCCGCTTGGCGGAACCGTGAGGGGCGAGATTCGGGACCGTCTCAGGCGCTACAGATGCTGTGGAGGTCGTCCAGCGACTCTATCTCCCAGGTGGGCCAGACGTTGAGGTCCCAATTGCGGCGGTGGGGGCGACGGATGAACGCCGAGTCGATGCCGGCGTTCTCGGCGGCCCTGACGTCCGACTCGTTGTCGCCGACGAACAGCGCGGAGTCCGCGTCGAGGTCGGCCAGCGCGCAGTCGATGTAGTAGGAGTTCGGCTTTCGGCGGTCGAGGCTCTTGACGGTCGCCTCGCGGCCGTAGGCCGTGCCGAACATGCTCGTGTAGTCGAAGTGGTCGAGGAGGAAGTCGACCGTCTGCTGCTGGTTCGAACTGACGATTCCCATCGCGGCGTCGAGGTCGGCCAGCGTGTCGATGTCTCCGTATGGAGTCTTCCGTCCCGCGCGGGCCTCCTCCTGCTGGGCCAGCGAGGACGTGCGGTCGAGCGTGCGCCAGAACGTCTCCCGGTCGAGGTCGTACTCGTCGCAGACGACGTCGACCTGTCTGGGGGTCGTTCCGACGGTCATGTTCTCTACGTGGTCGGGGTCCGGGTCGGTCACACCGAACTGCGCGAACGTCTCCTCCGTGGCTTTCCGCAAGACGTCGAAGCTGGTTCGACCGACGAGGACACCGTCGTTGTCGAAGACGACGGTATCGTAGCTCATATTACGTGGTGGGGTGTCGGGGTGATAAGCTTTTCAGTCCGCTCGCGGCGGACCGCGAATTACTTGACACGTCCGCCCCTCGTTCGACCGATGGATTCGGAGCTACCGTCGCCCGCACACCTCGTCGCGGCCCACCTCGCCGTCGTCGTCGCGGTCGTCCACCTCACGCTCGGCGTCTTCAACTGGGTCCGGTGGGCGAGCGCCGGTTTCCTC
This sequence comes from Halomicrococcus pelagicus, assembly GCF_050954125.1. Lineage (NCBI taxonomy): Archaea > Methanobacteriati > Methanobacteriota > Halobacteria > Halobacteriales > Haladaptataceae > Halomicrococcus > Halomicrococcus pelagicus. The sequence continues at coordinate 22,591 of NZ_JBPBWC010000008.1, forward strand.
TTTCCGCGCGACCTCCGATGGCCGCTGTTCGTCGTCTCCGGCCTCGCGCTGGTCGCCGGTCTCCTGCTCGCCGCGCAGGGCCGACATCGCCGTCCCCTGTATCTCGGCGGCATCCTCCTGATGGTCGGGTACGTCGTCGGCTACTTCTGGTGGCATCTCCGTGGTCACCGACCGCTCACCGTCGGGTCCGGTACGTACCACCGCGGCCCGCTCGTCCCCTTCCTGCTGGACCACCTCTTCGCCGGACCGGTCGAGTTCCTCGCCATCGCGTCGGAGGTCGCGCTCGCGGTGGTCCTCTCGTACCTCCTCGTCGCGGAGTCGGCGTAGCCGCGACCGACCGCTACACCTCGGCCATCACGTCGTCGGCGAACTCCTCCAAGACCGTCCGGACGTCGCGGTCGGTTCCCCGGACAGTGACGGCCAGGTGGTCGACGCCGCGCTCCGAGAGCGCCCGGAGGTGGTCGACGAACCACTCGCTCCCCGCGGCGAACCCCTGGTGGACGTGCTCCATCCCGGCGGCGGGATCGGCTCGCAGGTCGACGCGCATCGCCTGGGCGAACGGCTTCTCTTCGTTGGTCGCCGCCCGCCAGTCCGCGACGACGCTCTCGACCGTGTTCAGCGGTAGCTGGTAGTGGAGCCAGCCGTCGCCGTGCTCGCCGATCCACTCGACCGACTGGCGGGCGTTGCCGGTGACGAGCAGCGGCAGCGTCTCGGTCGTCGGTTTCGGCACCACGTCGAGTCGCCCGTCCATCGTCCCGAACGACGAGTCCACCTCGGGGAACTCCTCGGACCAGACCGTCCGGAGGACGCGGACGCTATCGCGGAACAGTTCGCCGCGCTCGTCCTGCTCGACGCCGAACGCGGGGAACTCGGGCGGCCGGTCGCCGCTGGCCACCCCGAGGACCAGCCGTCCGTCCGAGAGCCGGTCGACCGACGCCGCCGACTTCGCGACGTGGAGGGGGTGGCGCAGCGGGAGGACGACGCTGCCGGTCGCGAGCGCGATGTCGTCGGTGTGGGCGGCGACGTGCGAGAGGTAGACCCAGGGGTCGTACACCTGCCCGGCGTCGCCGAACTTCGGCCAGTAGGTCGGGACGTCGCGGAACCAGAGCGCGTCGAACCCCAGTTCGCTGGCGTACCGCGCCAGTTCGACCTGGTCCTCCATCGGCGGTACGTCCTCCGTCGAGGACGTGATGGGGAAGAACAGGCCGACAGAGAGGTCGCCGTCGAACAGCCGCCGGAAGCCGCGGTTCTCGTGGTCGGGCATCGTCGACGGTACGGACGCCGCCGGGGAGAAACCAGCGGCTTCGGCGATGGCCGCGCTCGCGGTTCGTCGGCGCTATCTCGGCGAGTCGTATTGTACACATTTTTTAACACGCCGGACGGACTTCAGCCCGTCATGACCGACACCGAAACGGTGCTGGTGACGGGCGGGACAGGCTTCATCGGGTCGTACGTGGCCGAGGAGTTTCTCGACCGGGGCCACGACGTGGTCGCCTACGACCTCTCGACGGACGCGCGAATCCTCAAAAAGCTCGGAGTCGCCGACGACGTCGAGGTGCGACGCGGCGACATCAGCGACCCGACGGACGTGTTCCGGGCCGTCAGGGAGACGGGCGCGACCCGCATCGTCCACCTCGCGGCGCTGTTGACCAACACCGCCCGTGAGAACCCCCGGTCGGCCATCGACGTGAACGTCCAGGGGACGAACAACGTCTTCGAGGCGGCGCGCACCCTGGACGACCAGGTCGAGCGCGTCGCGTGGGCCTCCTCGGCCGCCGCGTTCGCGCCGCCGGCGAACTACGACGACGACTGGGTGACCGAGGACGACCTCGTCTACCCCGACACGCTGTACGGCGCGACCAAGGAGTTCAACGAACACCAGGCGAAGGTGTACTTCGAGGACCACGACGTGAGCCACGTCGCCCTGCGCCCCACCGTCGCCTACGGCCCGTACCGCGAGACCGGCGGGTCGGCGTTCCTCGCAAACATCGTCGAGAAACCCGCGCTCGGCGAGTCGTTCAGTGTCGAGTACGGCGACCAGGTCATCGACTGGCAGCACGTCGAGGACATCGCGCAGGCGTTCCGCCTCGCGGCGTTCACGCCCGACGACGACCTGAGCCGGCGCGTCTACAACGCCCGCGGCACCGTGGCCACCATCCGCGAGGCGGTCGAGACGGTCCGCGACATCGTCCCCGACGCCGACCTCGACGTGAGCGACGAGGGCGAGCTGCCGTGGACCCAGAAGCTCGACATGACGGCCATCCAGGAGGACATGGGCTACGAGCCGGAGTACGACCTCGAGAGCGGCTTCCGGAAGTACATCGACGTCCTGCGCGAGGAACGCGGGCTGGAACCGCTCGGGTAGCGCCACGACGCCAGACCTTTATCGCGACCGGTACTTTCGTCGCCCGTGAGCAGCGACCAGCGAGCGGCCGACGCGCCGGGAGACGGCCCGTCGGCGGACGACAGGCGGGACCGGGCGTCGGTCGACGCCGACCCCGAACCGGACATCGACGACGTGTTCGACGAACTCGAACAGCTGGAGGAACTCGTCGACGCCGACGAGGAACTGCAGCAGGTCCGGGAGACGATGCGGGTACTCCGCCGGGCGCACCCTCGGGGCACCATCGGCCGACTCAGGGACACCTTCGACTCGCGCGACGTCGGTGAGGCGATGGTCGGGAGCTTCGTCTTCGGCGTCCCGATGGTCGTCGAGGACGGGACGCTGACCATCGGACGGTTCATCGGCCGACAGCCGCCGCTGCTCGCGCTGACGGTCGCGTTCGGCGTCACGCTCGTGCTCGGCATCCTCCACGCCGTCGAGTTCCGACGGTTTCCGGAGGACCTGATACTCGGCGTCGTCCCCGTTCGGCTGGTCAGCATCCTGCTCGTCGCCGGCGGGATGGCGCTCGGGCTGATGACCCTCTGGGGTCGTGTCGAGTGGACGACGCCCTGGATAGCGGCCGGGCAAGTGACGGTGACCGCCATCGTCATGGCGGTCGGTGCGTCGCTCGGCGACGTGTTACCGGGAACCTGAGCCCGCGCTCGCCACGAAGACGGTCGCGTCGTACCCCTCCTGTTCGGTATCGCCGTACCAGCCGAACGTCTCGACCGACAGCCCCAGCACCTCCAGCGCGCCGACCACGACCGCCCGGTCGTAGTCCGTCAGGTCGTGGACGTCGGCGAAGACGTCGCCGTCGGGCGTGACCACGAGCGAGTCCCAGCGGACCCGCCGGTCGCCGAACGGACGTTTCTGGACGAGGCGGGCGTAGGTTCCCTCCGGCCGGTCGTACGTGTACAGTTGCAGCGCCGTCGGCTCCGGCGGTCGCTCGCCCATCGTGTCGAAGACCAGGAGGCCGTCGTCGGCCAGCGCGTCGGCGAGCGACCGCAGGCTCGGCGCGAACGCCTCCGGCGGGAGGTGGTCGACGACGGTGAACGGGAGGAAGACGAGGTCGAACTCGTCGTCGACCGGCAGGTCCGGCAGCCGACCGACGCGGAACTCCGCGTCGGACTTCGTTCGCGCGCGCTCGACCATCGCCTCGTAGCGGTCCACGCCCGTCACCTCGAACCCGCGTTCGCGGAGTCGCTTGCCGTGCTCGCCGGTGCCACAGCCGACGACCAGCGCGCGGTCGCCGCCGTTCCCCTCGGCTTCGAACTGTTCGACGACGAACTCGACCTCCGCGTCGTACTCCTTGTCTGCGTACAGCGCGTCGTACACGTCCGGACGGTCGGCGTAGAGTGCTTCGCTCACGCTCCCCTCTTCGTGACAGCCCGCGATAAAGATGGACAGTCGAACAGGTCGGTCTGCCGTTCTCCGCTCACTCGTCGTCTTCCGGCGGCAGCAGCGTGGAGACGCGCGCGTTTTCCTTCAGTCGGAGGCCGCCCGGGGGGACCGCGAGCGGGACGCGGTCCAGCGACGTCACCCGGAGGCTGGGGTGGAACGCGCCGCGGGCGAGCAGTTCGTCCCGCGTCTGGACCTGCAGCGGCCGGTCCACCCGCAGGCTCTCGTTGTACTCGACGAGATACTGACCGCCGTCGAGACGCCACCACTGGTAGTCGTCGTCCTCGTTTCGCCACTGCTTCTCGTGGGGCGAGAGGGTCGCGTCCTCGAGTTCTCCGCCGCCGAAGTCGACGCGGCCGGCGTCGTCGACGACGTAGACCTCGTTCACCGTGAGGTCCAGACCGCGCTCGGTCACTTGCGTCTCGTCGTGGAGTAGGCCGTCGACGAGGGTCGTCAGGTCGCTCGGTCGCATACCTGGTACGGCGGGAGCCACGGTGAAAAGCCTCTCCCCTCTCTGGGGTTCGTGTCAGTCGCTCGTCTGGCTGTACTGTTCGACCCACTCCTGGAGCGTGATGCCCATCGCGGACTGGGTGATGGCGTTCGAACTCGCGGAGTTGGCGCTCTTGACGAGTTCCGCCTCCAGGGTGCGTTTGGGCACCTCGCCGAGGAAGTGGGGGATGGCGCGCTGGACGGCGAGCGGACAGCCGACCTCGTGGGCGAGCGCGTACCCCGACAGCGAGTGGGGCACCTCCTCCGTGGCGTACGTCGGGTCCGGGTCGAGCAGCGTCTCGTCGTCGACGTGGTCGACGTACTCGTAGCACTTCCCGACGTCGTGGAGCAGGCAGGCGGCGACGACCACGTCCTCGTCCGGGTCGGCGCCGTGGAACTCGCGCTGCTCCTCGGCGCTGCGCTGGGCGATGCGGGTGACCCCGCGGACGTGCTCGACGTTCGTCACCTCGTGGATGTTCCAGGCGTAGGGAACGTCCCGGATGTCCCGCCAGCCGCCGCGTTCGAGGCCGAGCACCCACGCCTCGACCACCTTCTCACGGAGGCCGTCGTCCTGGATGTCGTCAAGTTCCGGAAACGCCTCTCGAATCTGCGTCTCATAGTCCGGGTCGTCGTTCATGGTCGTCCGGTCGGCGCGCTGGTACGTAATGGTTCGTGACTTACCGCCCTCGCGGGCCGGTTCCGCTCCCGGCGTCGGCACCGGAGGGCGTCGAAGAGGTGTCCGCGACGCTCCCACGGGCGGATTCGTCGACTCCATCGCTCGGTCCCCGGCCTCCCGTGCCGTCCCCGCCGACGTCGACCGGTTTCGACCGGCCCCTCGCTGTCGCGGCCAGCACTCACTTGCGCGACCGGGCCCACCTTCCCACGTATGAAAACCGTATTCCACCTCATCGCGGGCGACGAGGACCAGCAGAAGACCGGCCTGACCATCGCGGAGAACCTCTCGAAGGACGAGACGGTCGACATGAACGACATCGCGGTCGTCGCGCAGGCGAACGGTATCGAGCCGCTGACGAAGGGCGGCACGCACAGCGACGTCGTCGAGTCGCTGCTGGACGCGGGTATCTCGTTCAAGGCGTGTAGCAACACGCTCGACCTCGAAGACCTGGAGGAGTCCGACCTCGTCGACGGCGTCGAGACCGTCTCCTCGGGCGCGGCCGAACTGACGCGGCTCCAGGACGACGGCTACGCCTACGTCCGCCCGTAACGGGACTCCGACTCTCCTTTTCAGGCGGTGGTGCCGGACCGACGGTCGCCGTCGCCCGGGCCGCAAGGACGCCTGCGACGAGCGGTGGCTACTCGCCGGTCTCGTCTTTCACCAGGCGCTCCCGTCCGATGAACCGCGGTCGCTCGTCGACGGCGAGGAAGTTGTCCACGTCCTCGCGGGCCTCCTTCGCCTTCCCCTTGTCGGGGTCGTAGTCCCGCGACCCCTCGCTACCCAGCGCGTCGTACAGTTTGTCGAGGTCCTCGAAGTACAGTTCGGCGACGCCGTCGAACTCGGCGTTCTCGGGGTCGGTGGGGAGGACGGTCGCGTACCGGACGACGCCCTCGATGTCGCGGGCGATGGGAGTGTGTTCGTTCTGCCAGTGGTCGACGAACTCCTCGTGGGTCATGTCCTCCTGTCGAACGAGGAACGCCGAGTGCTTGTAGAGGCCGTCGGTGTCGCCGTCGACCTCGTCCTTCTGGACGATCTCCTCGCCGATGAACCGGGGGCGACGCTCCACGTCGAGGAAGTTGTCCACGTCCTCGCGGGCCTTCGCCGCGACCTCCTTCGTCGGGTCGTAGTCCCGCGACCCGGGCGACCCGAGTGCGTCGTGGAGGTCCGCGAGGTCCTCGAAGTAGAGCTCCGCCAGTCCGTCGAACTCGGCGTTCTCGGGGTCGGTGGGAAGGACGGTCTGGTACCGGACGACGCCCTCGATGTCGCGGGCGATGGGAGTGTGTTCGTTCTGCCAGTGGTCGACGAACTCCTCGTGACTCGTCCCTTCCTGCCGGACGAGCAGGGCGACGTGCTTGTACATGGTTGCAGTGTCAGCCGGAATGGTCATAAAACCACACGGAGACGGCTCCGCCGCCGGACGCCACCGGGAAATCCCCGGTCGGACGACGCGAACGTCGCGATTCGAAGGGGCGAGCGCGACCGGAACGGGTCGATACGGGGAGAAACGAGCGCGTAAATCCGCGAGTGGCTTTATCTGTACGGACGACCAAGGTGTACGTATGCGCTTTCACCGCTTCAAACGCGCAGTGAACCGCGCTCGCCACGCCGCCATCGGTGGAGCAATCGGCGCCGCCGTCGGTGGCCTGTTCAGTCGAAACGCCGCGAGCACCGGCGGTGCCATCGGTGCCTTCGTCGGTGCCGTGGTCGGCGAGACGCGAACGACGGCCCAGTCAAAGCTCGAACAGGTGAGAGAGCAGCCAACACTCGAACGGGTGAGAGAACGCACGGAGTAACCGCCGCTCGACGGTTCCGGTCGCCGGGCGTTCGAGGGACTCTCCGAGGGTCCCGTAGCCGACGTAGCGGGCGATTCGACTCCGTTCTCGGAACCCCGCTCGAATCCGTGACGGTCCTCCCGTCGCGCCGACCGTCGTTCGCGTCGTGCCGGCGCCCGACGCATCGACCGTCGCCGACGTTCTGGCGCGTCCGAACGCTCGCCAGGTGAGACGACCGCCGCCGTCGAGAAGTATCACCTACTTTCATTACTCGCCTCGGAGTAGCGCCGGACATGGGATTCTACCAGCGTGACTTCATGGAGGGTACGCGCGGGACCATGGGCGTCGACTGGGAGGAGCGGATAAACTTCCAGCGCCTGCGCGAACGACGCAAGGAGCGCGCCCTGGAGAAGATGCGCGAGCAGGGTCTGGGAAGCATGCTCCTCATCGACGACCCGAACGTCCGCTACGTGACGGGGCTGGCCATGACCGGCGGGTCCGGCGCGGACCACTACACGCTGCTCACGGAGGACGGCGACGTCGTCCACTGGGACACCGCCGACCACGCGAGCAACCAGCGCTTCAACTGTCCGTGGCTGGACGACATCCGGTACGCCGCGCCGGGCCTCGGCAACGTTCCCCGCGCGTCTGGGCGCGACTCGGCCAGGGACTGGCTGAAGGGCAAGATGGCTGACCTCGTCGTGGGGGCGATGGAGGAGTACGGCGTTCACAAGGAGCCGATGGGCATCGACGTGGGCAACGCCCACCTCGTCTCGAAGTTCGAGGAGCGGGGCGTCGACGTCCGCCCGGGCGAGTGCGCGCAGGCGATGGAGGACGCCCGGAAGGTCAAGACCTGCGACGAGATAGAGTGCCTGCGGATGGTCGCCGCCATCTGCGAGGCCGGCTTCCAGGCCATCACCGAGAGCGCGAAACCCGGCAAGCGCGAGTCGGAAATCTGGGGCGACGCGACGAGGGAACTCTGGCGACTCGGCGCGATGGTCCAGGGCGGCTATCTCACCTCCGGTCCGAACACCTGGCCGAAACACCAGGCCAACACGACCGACCGCATCGTCCGCCCCGGCGACCTCGTCTACGCCGACTTCTACAACATCGGCTTCATGGGCTATCGCTCCTGTTACTACCGCACCTTCTCGGTCGGCGAGCCGACCCGGGCGCAGCGAGACGCCTACGAGACGGCCCGGGACAACCTCTACGACGTGCTCGAACGCATCGAACCCGGCGCGACCACGGACGAGATAGCGGAGGGCTTCCCGGACATGGAGGGCGAGCACGCCGACTGGTACGACGCCGACGAGCACTGGCAGATGACGACCAACCACTGGGCGCACGGCCTCGGCCTGCAACTGTACGAGGTGCCGCTGATATGGCGCGGTCTCTCGCCCGACCACCCCATCGAGATAGAGGAGGGGATGACGATGGCCGTCGAGACGATGGAACCCGCCGAGAACCAGGGGGTTCGCGTCGAGGAGATGGTCGTCGTCCGGGAGAACGGCGTCGAGATTCTGAGCCAGTGGCCCGTCGAGGAGATAACGCGAATCGACCACTGACCGCGAGGACAAGACGGGCTACTTCCGCACCGTCATGACCGGGACCGGCGACGACCGGAGCACCTTCTCGGTCACGCCGCCGAGGAGGATGCGGTCGATCTCGCGTCGTCCGGTGGTCCCCATCACCACGAGGTTCACGTCGTTCTCCTCGGCGTAGGCGTCGATGACCCGGGCGGGGTCGCCCCGTTCGACGTGCTCTACTACGCGCTCGACGCCGCCGTCTGTGGCCGTCTCAGCGGCGTTCGAGACGGTTTCCTCGGCCGCCTCGCGAAGGTCCGCGTCCGAGACCTGCGAGCGAACGTCGAGGCCGAGCGACGGCTCCCCGACCACCGAGAGGACGTGGAGGGTCGCGTCGAGTTCGGCCGCGATGTCGGTCGCTTGCCCCACCGCCTGCGTCGCGGCCTCGCTCCCGTCGGTCGGGAGCAGGACGTTCTCGTAGGGGAACGAGGTCCGGGCCTCCTCCATCCGGACCGTGAGGACCGGAACGGGCGAGAGCCGAACCACCTTCTCGGTCACGCTCCCGAGGAGGTACCGGGACAGGCCGCTGCGGCCGTGCGTGGGCATCACCACGAGGTCGAAGTTCTGCGATTCGGCGTAGTCGGCGATGGTCGCGGCGGGGTCGCCCTGGAGCACCTCGGTCCGGCAGTCGATGCCGGCGTCGCGGAGGTCGGTCGCCACCTCCTCGACGACGTCTTCGCCCTCGTGCTCCAGCGCGTCCACGACCTCGCTCCCGACGACGGTCACGCTGTCGCGGTTGGTGTTCGCGACGTTCAGGACGTGGACCGTGGACCCGAACCGTTCCGCTATCTCCTGGGCGTGCTCCAGGGCGGTCGTCGCTCCGGCGCTCTGGTCCACCGGTACGAGGAGGTCGTCGTACATGGTTCCGTCGTCGGACGTTGACGCGGCTGGAGTAAGAGGTTTTCCCGGACGGTACTCGCGACGGCGGGTCGCCCGCACCCCTCGTTTCATCAATCGTTAAGGTCAGGCCCTCCGACGGTTCGAGCATGCAACTCGGCACGGGACTGTTCACCTGCCAGCGCCGCCCGGACGACGACCGTTCGACGAGCGCCATCTACGACGAGATGCTGGAACTCGGCGAGGCCATCGACGACGCCGGCCTCGACAGCGCCTGGGTGTCCGAACACCACTTCGCGGAGGACGGTTACCTCCCCGCCACGATGCCGTCGCTGGGTGCGCTGGCGGCCCGTACCGACGACGTGGAAATCGGGACCTGCATCGCGCTCGCGCCGCTGTACGACCCGGTGCGTCTCGCGGAGGACGCCGCGACGGTCGACCTGCTCGCGGACGGTCGGCTCACGCTGGGGCTGGCCATCGGTTCGAACCCCGCGGAGTTCGAGGCGTTCGGCGTCCCGCGCGAGGAGCGCGTCGAGCGCCTGCGGGACACGACGAACGTCCTGCGGGCCGCGTGGTCCGACGGTCCGCTCGACTACGACGCGGAGTTCCACGACGTGTCGCCGGACGTGACGGTGACGCCGAAGCCCGAGTCGGACGTACCGGTGCTGTTCGGCGGGTCGGCGAAACCGGCGGTGCGTCGCGCGGCGCGGGAGGCCGACGCGTGGTGTGCACCCTCCGCGCTCTCCGTCGAGGGCGTCCGCAAGCGCGTCGAGGACATCCGCGACGTCCGCGAGCGAGAGGGTCTCGACGACGACTTCGACGTGTACGTCCTCCAGCACGGGTTCGTCGGAGACTCCCGCAAGGACGCGTGGGAGACGATGAAGCCCGGCTACTTCTACATCCAGCGCCGCTACGCCGAAATCTTCTCCGGCGAGACGGTCGAGGAACTCGCCGACGACCGCAAGCGGGAGCTACGAGAGCAGGCTATCTTCGGGACGCCCGAACAGGTCGCCGACGAACTCGACGCGTACCGCGAGGCCCTGGGCGACGACGTCCACTTCGTCTTCCGCACGTACCACCCCGGCATCGGCACCGACGCGATGGTCGAGTGCATCGAGCGCCTCGGCGACGAGGTAGCGCCGCTGGTGCGCTGAGGCGTCTCGGCTCGCGTAGCAGTCCACCGTTTCCGCTGTCCGACGGCTTCTCCTACGGGTCACTCCGACCCTCGTTCGGCGGTCAGTCGCGCGGCGAGCGTCTGGGAGACGTCCGAGAGGTGGGCGGCACCCCAGAGGGCGACGACGACGCCGCCGACGGTGTCGAAGACGAGGTCGAGCATCGTGTTCGCGAGGCTGTACTGCGCCAGGACGCTCTCGGTGCCAGTCGACGACGCGAGGCCGTCGAGTGCGAACTCCAGCAGCTCCCAGAGGACGCCGAACGCGAGCGTGAAGAGGAGGATGAACGCGGCCACGAACTTCTGCGGGAGGTAGACGTCCTCGTAGTGGACGTCGAACGCCCGAACCGTCGTGTAGCCCGCCGCGGCGACCAGCGACGCAGACATGGCGTGGGTGAGCTGGTCCCACAGGCCGATGGACTGGTACAGCCCCACCGTCCCGATGGCGTGGAGGAAGACGGGGACGACGATCCACAGCAGCAGTCCGGTGTCGATGGGGAGCCGGTAGTTTCGTTCGAGCACCCCCGGCAGCTCCAGCAGGACGAGCGCGACGCCGGCGTTGACCACGATTCCCACGCTCGCACGCGCGACGCCGACGAACAGGACAGCGACCAGCGCGAGCTGGAACGCGCGGACGAGTTGCTGCTGGCGGCGGTCCGACAGCTGGAGGCGACGTCCGGACGACCGGTCCGACGTCCGTGGCGGTGCGGCTCGCTCGCGCGACTCGCCGGTGCGGAAGCCGAGACGCTGTGCGTCGACCCGTCGGAAGTAGGCGGTGAAGAGGGCGCCGGCGACGACTCCCGCTCCGGTCGCTGCGACCAGCGACCACATCACCTGGCGGAGTCCGGTGAGGTTCTGCGTGCCGAGCGTGAGGTCCGCGACCCACTGGACGACCGCCCACGCGCCGGCCGTCGCCATCGTCGTCGTGACCGCGAAGAGGACGGCGAATCCGGGCGACATCTCGACGGCGGTGAAGGCGTCGAACTCGACCACGATGGCGAGCGCCAGCGCGGGGACGACGAGGAACGTCGCGGCCGACCGGGGGAGGAGTCCGAGCGGCTGGCCGGCGAACGGGAGGACAACGAAGGCGAGGACCTCCCATGGGAGCGCGGCGGTCCACTGCCGGTACGCGACGCTCGGCACGACGACGACCGCGATGGCCGCGACGCCGAACCCGGCCCAGAGGAGGTCACCGGCGCTGGCGCTCGCCAGGGTCGCGGCGGCGAGACAGGCGACCAGCAGCCACGCGGCGACCGCGTTACGTCGCCGCGCGACGATACCCTGGCCGGTTCTCGAGGACATGCGAACGCCTACGCGGGGCTGCCGTAAAACGGAGGCGGCCCTGGCGGTGCGGGCGCGAAAAGAGGCGATAACCGCGGAGAAATCGAGGGGAGTCGTCAGACGAGCAGCTGGATGTCGGCGTCGGCCATGTGTTCGAGCGCGGTGGCCGCGCCGACGTCGGAGACGACGCCGTCGTAGAGGTCGGCGTCGTCGTAGTCCATCAGGTCCATCGTCATCTGGCAGGCCTGGAGTTCGACGCCGCTCTCCAGCGAGAGGTCGACGAGCTCCTCGATGGTCGCCGTCCCGTTCTCGTCTATCTTGCGCTCCATCATCCTCGTCGCCATGGAGTCCATGAACGGGAGCGCGGCGACCGCGTTCGGCATCGGCATGCTCGGGTTGCCCACCGCGCTGAGTTTGAGTTCCTTCGACTTCTCCTCGTGGAGGATGTCGAGTCCCCAGAACGTGTGGAAGACGACGACGTCCCAGCCGAAGGCCGCGGCGGTGCTGGCGAGGATGAGCGGCGGGTACGCCATGTCGAGCGTCCCCTTGGTGGCGATGATGGTCATCTTCTTCTGCCCCTCGCCCACCTCGCTCCTGAGGTCCGACAGCTCTCGTTCGAGTTCGTCTATCCGCTCCAGGAGGGCCGACTCGTCGATGGCGTCGGCGTCGCTACCGGGAGCGTCCGTCGATTCGTTCGGGTCTGGCGTGTCCGTGCTCATGGGCTCACTCCGTCTTCCGGACGTAGTGGCGGTAGACGGTCTCGCCGCCCTCGTCGTTCTCCTTCTGGTCGAGGAGCTCGACGCCGTCGGTCGTGTTCGCCCAGCCCTTGATGTCGCTCATGCTGCCGGAGTCCGTCGCGACGACCTCCAGCACTCCGTCCTCGTCGAGCGAGTCGATGGACTGCTTGGTCTTGACGACGGGCATCGGGCAGCCGAGTCCTTTCACGTCGAGCGTCTCCGTGACGTTGAATTCCGTACTCATTGTTGGTAATCACCCGTGGTTCGTATTGGGCTTAGCGAACAATACCGCTCCTTCGGTTAAAAGTGTGTTGGTTCGTGGGTCGAACGCGAAATACCATCTCCGATGATGTTGGAGCTCCTCTCAGAGGCCGTGCCACGAGAGCGACCGAGAGCACGTCTACGCGCGAGTTTCAACTAGTAGAAGACGTCGAGGGAGAAGAGGACGCCGATATCAGCTAAGGGTATTGTATGTATTGCAAAATACTATGCAAACCCTTATGTGTCTCCGTCCGGTAGATGGAAGTGCACATGAACGAACCTGAGTTTCCGACCCCGGACGTCGAGGTCGAGTCGATCACGCCCGAGCAGCTGAAGTCCCGCATCGACGCGGGCGAGGACGTGACGCTCTTCGACGTTCGAGCGGAAAACGAGCACGAGGAGTGGAAGATAGAGGGGGAGAACGTCGAGACGGTCAACGTTCCGTACTTCAACCTGCTCGGCGACGACCCCGACGACGAACTGTTCGCGGACCTCCCAGAGGACGAGGAGATAACGGTCCTCTGCGCCAAGGGCGGCTCCAGCGAGTACGTCGCCGGGCTCCTGGCCGAGCGCGACTACGACGTGAACCACCTCGCTGAGGGGATGAACGGCTGGGCGCGCATCTACGAGCGCGCGGAGATAGAGAGCGACGCCGACGCGACGGTCGTCCAGTACCAGCGCCCCTCCAGCGGTTGCCTGAGCTACCTCGTCGTCGACGACGGTGAGGCCGCGGTCGTCGACCCGCTCAGAGAGTTCGCAGACGAGTACGTCGCCGACGCCGAGGAGTACGGCGCGGACCTCACGTACGCGATCGACACGCACGTCCACGCCGACCACGTCAGCGGCGTCCGCGAACTCGGCCGGAAGACCGACGCCGAGGCGGTCATCCCCGCTCCCGCCGAGGGTCGCGGCGTCGATTACGACGCCGACTACCGCACGGTGGAGGACGGCGAGGAACTGGCGGTCGGAGCCGCAACCGTCGAAGTTATCCACACGCCGGGCCACACTACTGGTATGACCTCCTATCGCGTGGGGGACGTCCTCTTCACGGGCGACGGCCTGTTCACGGAGAGCGTCGCTCGGCCCGACCTCGAAGAGGGCGACGAGGGCGCGCCCGACGCCGCCGGGATGCTGTACGACACGCTCCAGGACCGCGTCCTCTCGCTGCCGGACGACGCCGTCGTCGCGCCGGCGCACTTCAGCGACGCCGCCGACCAGGCCGACGATGGCACCTACACGGCCACCGTCGGCGAACTCGAGGCGTCGATGGACGCGCTCTCGATGGACCGCGACGAGTTCGTCGAGTTCATCCTCTCGGACATGCCGCCGCGACCCGCCAACTACGAGGACATCATCGCGACGAACCTCGGCCAGCGGGACGCCAGCGACGACGAGGCGTTCGAACTCGAACTCGGACCGAACAACTGCGCCGCCAGTCAGGACGCCATGACGAGCGACTGATTGGCATCGGATTCCAACTATGACAGGTGTACTGCCAGCGCTGACGTTCGCAGAGTTGTTCCCGAACGGGATTTCCCACTACGCCATCGGTGGCCTCCTCATTGGCCTCGGTGTCGCAGTCATCTATCTCGGGTCGGGAATCATCGCCGGGGCGAGTACGTTCCTCGAATCGACGTTATCGTACGTCTCGGACGTTCCCCGGTTCGGCAAGCCGAAGTACGTCGCCTCCCGGGACTGGCGCGTCGTCTTCACGCTCAGCATCGTGGCCGGCGCGGCGGTCTACCAGTTCGCCTTCCACGGTGAGCCGTGGGTGACCGACGTGCAGTGGTGGCGTCTGCTCGGCGGGGGCGTCCTCGTCGGCGTCGGCACCCGCATCGGGAAGGGCTGTACGTCCGGTCACGGCGTCTGTGGCGTCGGGTCGGCGTCGTTCACCTCGATAAGCAACGTCGTCACGTTCATGGCGGTGGCCATCGGGACGGCGAACCTCGTGCAGGCACTGGGGGTGTCGCCGTGAGCCCCGAGTCGCGAAGCGACGAGGAGAGCGGACGCGGTCTCGTGTTCATGCTCCTCATCGTGGCTGGTGGACTGCTGTTCGGGTTCGGTCTCGGTTACAGCCACATGGCCCGCCCGGAGGTCGTGCTGAACTTCCTGCAGTTGCAGGACCTCGGCCTCCTGTTCGTGATGGGCGGCGCGGCGGTCGTCACCGGAACGACGTTCGCGGTGGCGACCCGGTTCCTCGACAGCGCGCCCCTCACCGGCGATACGTACACTCGTCGCCTGAAGTCGTTCGACAGGAACGTCCTGGTGGGCGGCGCCATCTTCGGCGTCGGGTGGGGCGTCTCGGGCATCTGTCCCGGGTCGGCCTACGCCAGCGTCGGCATCGGGAACTACCCCATGCTGCTCGGCGTCGCCGGGATGTTCATCGGCGCGTACGCCCAGGGGCTCTGGCGCAAACGCCGCGCGGAAGCGAACGCGCCGACGTCGACCGCCGACTGATCCTCTTCTCGCGTTTACCGCTCTCGTTTTTACGGTCCGCTCTCGCGATTATATTGCACGATACAATCACGACCATTGTTGGCGGTCCGGTCCTATCGTCTCGTCCGTGACGGCAACGCATCGCCCGCCGTCCCGCCCCGCCGAGGCGGCACCGGAAAGCGACTGCCGCGTCGACGACTGGAGGAGCCGTTCGTCGCCCTGACGCCGGTCGAACGATATCGCACACTCGGGACCGCGCACCCGTTCGCCGGCTGCAGAGGAACGACGGTGGCGCCGCGACCGTCGACTGACCGGCGGTCCACTTCCCGGTCGGAGTTTCCCTCGCGACCCGGTTCTCTCGCCATCGATATTGTGCGGCAGTCCCAAAACCGTTATTACCTACCGGCCATTAGCCGGTAGTAGGCAGAATAGTATGATACACACACAACCGAACTGCACCACGGACGGTGGACGGTAAGTATGCTCGGAATCGAATCCCTCAGCGGAAACGCACTGGCCGTGGCGACGGTCGGCGTCGTCCTCGCCGAGGCGATGGTACTGTACGTAGGGTACGGCGCGCTCTCGCGCGTGGCCGGACCGCAGTTGCTCGACGCGGTGAGTGGTGAGTGACAATGGAACTGTTCGGAATCGCGCTGGCGACGCTCGCACTGTTCGCGGGGTTCGGCCTGCTCGTCGGGATCCTCTTCGGATTCTTCGGGATGGGCGGGTCGTTCCTCGTCACGCCGGCCCTGCTCGTGATGGGATACGCGCCGAAGGTCGCCGTCGGGAGCGGACTGGCGTTCGTGTTCGGCACGTCCGTCATCGCGACGCTCAAGCACCGCGACCTCGGACAGGTCGACTACAAGCTCGGGGTGCTGATGATCGCCGGGACGACGGCCGGCATCGAGGTCGGCAAGGAGCTCGTGATGCTGCTCGAAGAACTCGGCCTCGCCGGGAGCATCATCAGCGTGACCTACGTGGTCCTGCTCGGCGGCATCGGCCTGTTCGTCACGTACGAGGCGCTGAAGGGCGACGACGGCGGTGGTATCGACCACGACGCCGACGCTAACGCCGAGGTCGACGCCGACGACATCCCCGACATCGCCAAGAAGATACAGCAGTACCGGATTCCGCCGATGATGTCGCTTCGCGGCGGCGTTCAGGTGTCGCTGTGGATGATACTGGGCGTGGCGTTCGCCACCGGCCTGCTCTCGGGGCTGCTCGGCGTGGGCGGCGGGTTCATCCGCATGCCCGCGCTGTTCTACCTCATCGGCGTTCCCGTTCCCATTGCGGTCGGAACCGACCTGTTCGAGATCGTGTTCTCGGGCGGCATCGGGTCGTTCCTCTACGCCCAGTCGGGCGGCGTCGAACTCTCGATCGTCGCGCCGCTTCTGGCCGGGAGCGCGCTCGGTGCGCGCGTCGGGTCGGCCGCCACGAACATCGTCGACGAGGACGAGATCAAGCAGTACTTCGGATACATGCTGTTGGGCGGTGCGATCGCCGTGGCGTTCCGCCAGATCGGAAATGCCTACGGCATTCCGGTCCTCACCGACGTCAGCCTCGCGCTGATACTCGGGTCCGCGCTGATGGTCAGCGGGGCGGTGGTCTACAGCAGCGTGAAGAACATCCGCGACGGCCGCACGGAGAACGCGATGAGCGCCGACTGAATCCGGCCGCTCGCGGCCTGCGCGGGTAGTTTTGTGGATACCATGCAAAATCCTTTTATCCTTCTGGTTCCTACTGACCTACAAGAGATGGCTAGCTCGATGGCAGAGTACCTCCAGCAGGACATGGAGTGTGAGGGACTGCTGGAGTGTATTCACGGACTGAAGGAACTGGACCGCACGTGTTACCAGGTAGTCGTCGAGAGCGGGGAACCGCTCACCATCGACGAGATCGCCGACCGCATCGACCGCGAGCGCTCGACGGCCTACCGGGCGATTCAGCGACTGCTCCAGTCAGGATTCATCCAGAAAGAACAGGTCAACTACGACCAGGGCGGTTACTACCACGTCTACCGGCCGACCGACCCCGACCAGGTCACCGACGACATGCAGCGGATGCTGAACGAGTGGTACGCGAAGATGGGTCAGTTGATCCAGGAGTTCGAGGACAAGTACGACGCCGAGACCGAAGCCGAACAGGCAGTCAGTTGATTCGGCCGCGGTCGTACCGCAGTCGGTGTCGAACTGTCCGGACGGTGTTTCTCCTCGTCGCTCGACGGTCGGTGAGACTACGTCGACGTCTCGACTGGGGGTGCGACGTGCGGGGTCGGCCGTCGCACCCGCCGCGCTAGTCCGGACCGGTCGACTCGGGCACGCGCTCCGACCGGTACGCGTATCCCGAGACGATTCCGAGGGCGGCGTACACGAAGACGCCGCCGACGCCGTAGTTCGTCAGCAGCGCGCCGTACATCGCGTAGTACAACAGGTTGGCGACCACCCCGCCGAGACCGATGATAGCGATAGACAGCCACGCCCAGCGACGGTTGCTCGCGGTCATAGTGTTGCGTAGCTCCGCTCCGATAACGTGCGCGACGACGTCCCTTCAAGCTAGCGGTCTGTGTCCTGCATCGGGCTTTTCGACCCTTCTTTCGTCAGATTTCCCGTAAATGCAGACTGACTTCTCCCGGTCGCGGGTCGACGGTGGTTCCGCGCTGGACTCGACCGCTACGACCGAGTTCACGGGCGCGTTCGCCCGGGCGAGGACGCCGGAGACGGCGTCTTCAGAAGCTATTTGAGCCGTCCGGCGAAAGCTCCGCCGATGACAGTTCTGGACGCGACGATGGAACTGCTGCACACGCTGTTCGCCGGAGTCTGGGCCGGTTGGACGCTATTCGTGGCGGCGCTCGTCGTCCCGGCGGCTCGCAATGGGCGTCTCGGAGCGGAGGCGCTCGACTGGCTCACCGGCCGGTACGCACAGTTCTCCACGCTCGCAGCGGTCGTCCTGTTCGCCACGGGGGGTCACCTCGCCGGCACGCGCTACGAGGTCGAGTCGCTGACGGGCACCGGCCGTGGTCACCTCGTGCTGGCGATGGTGGCGCTGTGGTTCGCGCTCGCGGGGCTGAGCCACGTCGGTCGGAGTCGGCTCTCCGACGCCCTCGATCGCGAGAGCGCCAGCGACGCCGCCGCCGGCGTCGCCTCCATCTTCTACGCCGCCGGAGTGGTCGCGGTCGGCCTCCTGCTCGTCGCGGGCCTGCTCTGACGCCCGTCGTTCCGTTTCGCCTCATCCATGCCTCAGAACCGGTCGGCGCGGAACAGGTCGATGGCGTGCTCGCTCGTTCCGTCGACCGAGAGGTCGGCGAGCACCTCGCCGATTGCGCTCGACATCTTGAAGCCGTGCCCGGAGAACCCCGCGCCGACGACGACCTGCGGGTGGTCGGGGTGGCGGTCCACGACGAAGTGCTCGTCGGGCGTGTTCGTGAACGTGCACGTTTCCAGGCGCATCGTCGGCCCCGCAGCGTCGGGGAAGTAGCGCTCCGTGAACTCGCGGAGGACGCGTTCGTCGCCCGCGGTGGGTTCCCGCGACGTCTCGTCCGGGTCGACCGTCTCGTGGAAGTGGTTGTAGCGGCCGACCTTGAACCCGGGGACGGCGTACCGCGGGAACCCGTAGAAGTTCCCCTCCTCGCACGACAGGACGAACACCGGAAACTCGTCGGGTGCGAACCGGTCGGGGGTTTCGGGCTGGAACCAGCCGAGCACCTGCCGCTCGGGCGTCAGCACGTCGTCGAGGTTCGGGAGTAGCTTGCCCGTCCACGCGCCTGCCGTCACGACCAGCGAGTCGGCACCGTAGCTCCCCCGGTCCGTCTCGACGCGCACGCCGCCGTCGGCCGTCGGCCGCCAGTCGCGCACCCGTTCGCGGGCGCGAATCGTCGCGCCGTGCCGGTGGGCCGCCTCGACGTGGGCGACGACGCACTGCTCGACGTGGAGGAACCCGCCGGCGGGTTCGACGACCGCCTCGAACCCGTCGGGGAGGTCGTAGCCCGGATAGCGCTCGCCGAGTTCGCTCGCCGACAGCGTCTCGTGCTCGATGTCGTGTTTCTCGCATGACTCGCGAGCGTTCTCGACCTTCTCGCTCCCTCGGGGACCGGCGACGACGCACCCGGTCGTGTGCAGGAGCTTCGACGGGTGGTCCTCGTCCAGTTCGCGCCACAGTTCGTAGGCGCGTTCGAGGAGCGGAACGTAGTCCGGATGCTCGTAGTACGCCTTCCGGATGATGCGGGTCAGGCCGTGCGACGACCCCATCCCGTGGGGGACGTCGTACCGTTCGAGGCCGAGCACCTGCTGTCCCCGGCGTGCGAGGTGGTAGGCGGCCGCGCTTCCCATCCCGCCGACGCCGACGACGATAGCGTCGTAGTCGCTCATCCCTCTCAGTCGTCGTGGCCACCCACTTAAATTCGAGCGTCGGCGTCGTTCGAGCGACGACGGCCGGCGACCGTCGTTCGACGACCGGTACCGTCCGCCCGGGATGACAGTCCGGATTCGTTGCCGGTGTCCGGCGCCTAAATCTTTTGACCTCGTCGATTGAACCATGCTCGGAACGAGCGCACGACGCGGCCGTCGTGCGACGGAACCGTCGAACAGTTCCCCGCCGTCAGCGACCGACGCTCTCCTCCTCTCGAACCGAATCTGCGCCGGTCGCGACGCCGCGTTCGCCCGCACCGGAACGGGACGGCCCGGCGCTTTCGTCGCGATGCCGACTCGACGGGGTGGCGTCCGATGAGTGCGGACTCGGGGGCGGTTCCCCGACTCGACCTCTTCGACGTCGACCTCGACCGGACGACCGTCGTCGTCGCTGCGATGCTCGGTCTCGATGCCGTCCTCTGGACCGTGCTGTACCGGGGAGCGGTCCCGATGCCCGGCGCGTCGTGGCTGATGGAACGGGGCGTCCCGATGGCGGCTCCCGGTGCGATGGAACTCGGCGTCTTCCACGTCGGCACGTTCGGCGCAGTCCTGGGCTACGTGGCGATGTGGGGCGTGATGATGTGGGCGATGATGCTCCCGGCGATGACCCGTTTCACGCGCGAGTACGCCGCCGCCCACGAGGGTTCGGCGGTCGACGCGACCGTCGCGGTGGCGGCGTTCCTCGCGAGCTACCTCCTCGTCTGGGCAGCCTCAGCGGTCGTCCCGCTCGCGTACCACGCCGTCCTCCCCGGTGGCATCTACGGGTTCACCCGGACCCACGCGACGCTCGTCGTCGGTAGCGCGCTGGTTCTCACCGGGCTGTATCAGCTGTCAGCGTTCAAGCAGTCGCACCTGCGAACGTGCTGTGCGTCGGTCGCGCTACACGAGGACGACGTCGTCGGGGCGTCCGAGGCGGGCGTCGTCCACGGGCTGCGTTGCGCGACCATCTGCTTCGGTCCGTTCTTCCTGCTGATGCCCTTCTTCGGCGAGATGAACCTCTTCTGGATGGTCGCGCTGACCACCGTCGTCACCGTCGAACGGCTCCCGGACTGGGGACGGGAGCTGTCGGTCGCCTCGGGCGTCGTGGCGCTGGTGGCCGGGCTGGCGGTCCTCCTCGTCCGTCCGGACCTCCCGCTCGCGTTCGCGACGTCGACGTGAACGGTGGCCGTTTCGCGGTCCAACCACTGGACGGCGTCGTGACAGAGGCCACTCGGCTTTTGGACGGCGAGCCTGTAACGACGGACGATGGTGAGTACTTCCGGGGTCGCTTCGACAGCGAAGGCGATCAAGGCCGAGTTCAGCGAGAAGAACGTGACCTTCCTCGCCGGGAGCATCGCGTACAACGCGTTCGTGTCGCTGGTACCGTTGCTCCTGTTCCTCGTTCTCGCGCTCGCGCTCTTCGGGGCAAACTGGCAGAACGAGGTGCTCGGCCTGATAACGCGGAACGTCTCTCCCGTGGTCGGGAACTACCTCGAACAGATATTCCAGAGTCGGGCGAGCGGCGCTGCCGGGTCGTCGCTCGTCGGCGTCGTCGTGCTCGTCTGGGGGGCGCTGAAGCTCTTCCGGGGACTCGACACCGCCTTCTCGGAGATCTACGAGGCGAATGCGGAGAACACTATCGTCGACCAGATCAAAGACGGCCTCGTCGTTCTGGTGTCGCTCGTGGTCGCTATCGCCGCGACTATCGTCGCGACGAGCGTGTTCGGCGTCCTCCAGGACGTGATTCCGTTCATCGGGTTGCTGTTACCGCTCGTGCTCGCCGCGGGCCTCGTCGCCGCGTTCTTCCCGATGTACTACCTGTTCCCGGACGTCGACGTCTCGCCGCGAGAGGTGCTTCCCGGCGTCGTCTTCGCCGCGCTCGGCTGGGCGGTCCTCCAGGGACTCTTCCAGGTCTACGTCTCCGTCTCGACCGGCGGCGGCGAAACCAGCGTCGTCACTGGCATCATCCTCCTCCTCACGTGGCTGTACTTCAGCGGCGTCGTACTCCTGCTCGGTGCCGTCATCAACGCCGTCACGGGCGGCCACGCGGGAGAGGACGGCGCGAGCGAGACCGAGCCGGCGAGCACTCCCGACCGCGAGGAGCGACTGGACCGGAACCAGGCGGCCGACTACCTCGGTCGACTGCGGGAGGAGTTCGGCCACTACGACGGGATGGAACCGTCAACCGACGGAATGGCCGACGACGCGAGACCTTCCGGTCCGGTCCAGCTCGTCGAGCGAGTCGAGAACGGGGACGACGGCCGCAACTGGGAGGTCACCCTCCGGTGGCAGTCCGAGGACTGACGCCGTCTCCCGGAGGTCTCGTCTCGACTCGTAGACCGTCGCGCCGGCCGGTACTCGCGGGCAGTTCGGCACCGGCGGTCCGGACCCGCGCTCGAGCACCTCCGCGAGGATTCAAGCGCCTGCGCGGCGTCCGCTAGCGCATGGAGTCAGTCACCGTCCACGACGTTACCGTTCCCAAAATCGGCCTGGGAACCGCGAGGATGACGGGACCGAACTGCCGTGACGCCGTCGAGCGGGCGCTGGAACGGGGGTACCGACACGTCGACACCGCGCAGATGTACGACAACGAGGACGCCGTCGGGGCGGGCATCGCCGCCGCGAGCGTCGACCGGGACGACGTCTTCGTGACCACGAAGATAGACCGGGGGAACGTGGCGTACGACGACGTCCTGTCGTCGGTCGACGCGAGCCTCGACCGCCTCGACACCGAGTACGTCGACCTCCTGTTGATTCACGCGCCGAGCGAGCGGGTCCCCATCGCGGAAACCGTCGAAGCGATGAACGACCTCCAGGACCGCGGTGCCGTGCGCCATATCGGCGTCAGCAACTTCTCGGTCGACCAGGTCCGGACGGCGATGGCGGCCTCGGAGACGCCCGTCGTCACGAATCAGGTGAAGTATCATCCGTTCTACCACCAGAACGACCTGCTGGAGTTCTGCATCGACGAGGACGTGATTCTGACCGCGTACTCGCCCCTGGCGCGTGGCCGCGTCGCGGACGACGACCTCCTCGCTGAACTCGGCGACCGGTACGGCAAGACCGGCGCGCAGGTCGCGTTGCGGTGGCTGGTTCAACAGCCGAACGTCGTCGCGATTCCGAAGGCCGCCGACGGCGACCACCTCCGGGAGAACCTCGCTGTCTTCGACTTCGCGCTCGACGACGACGAGATGCGTCGCGTGTTCGAGGCCCAGGGCGGACTCGTCGACCGCCTCCGTGACCGACTTCGCCTCTAGCTCCCGGCGTGGGTCGGGTCTCCGGGCCGTCCGCCCGATGCCGACCGGCCGGGGAAGCGACTATCGGAGTGCGGATCGTAGCACGTTAGAGGGTATCACTCATGGCCACGTTCACGGGAGTCTGGTCGGCGGAGGAGGTCGAGGCGTTCCTCGAACGAACGACCGTACCACTTCGCCTAGCCTGTACCACGCCGTCCGGACGGCTCTGGATGGTGTCGCTCTGGTTCCGGTACCGCGACGGCGACCTGCTCTGTGCGACGTCGAAGCGCGCGGAGGTCGTCCGGTATCTCGACGACGACCCCCACGTGGCGTTCGAGGTGTCCACGAACGACCCGCCGTACAGCGGCGTCCGCGGGAACGGGACGGTGACCATCGAACCTGACGCCGGCGAGGAGACGCTTCGAGCGCTCCTCGAACGGTACCTCGGCGGGACCGACTCGGACCTCGCTCGCCGACTCCTCTCGTCCGACCGGGAGGAGGTGAGGCTCCGCATCGAGCCGGACCGGGTGTACAGCTGGGACTTCGCGGACCGCATGCGCGACGCGACGTGACCGTCGAGTCCGCTCCACTACGCCGTCCTCCACAGAAGACATTTACCGGGGTGGACGGTACTGCCGGGCTATGCCCTCCCGTAATCGACGGTCGTTTTTCGGTGTCGCCGGCGCCGCCCTCGTCGGCGTCGCGGGCTGCCTCGGCGACACGCCGGCCGGAACGACCGACGAACCGTCCACCGAACCGTCGACGACGACCGCGCACACGACGACCGCGACCACGTCGAGTTCGCCCACTGCCGCTTCCGTCCGCGTTCTCGGGGACGTTCGCGTCGCCGTCGTGGACGCGACCGTTCGGAAGGCGGTCGCCTATGAGTCGATAATGGGTTCGGGCGGCGTGCTCGCCCGCGACGGCCGGCAGTTCGTCGTCGCGGCGGTCCAGAGCCAGACCGGGTCGACCGTCGACGCCACCGGTGACCCGCCGTACGACGCCTTCGAACTCGTCGTCGACGGCGAGACGTATCCTGCCGTCGAGATAGAGGACCGGACGGGGGGTGCCTACACCACGTCGCTCGCCGAACAGGCCTCGATTCGATACGACGCTCCGTACGCGGACGGGCGGACGACGGGCTGGGTCGCCTTCGAACCGCCGTCGCCGCTCGATGCCACCGACGCGGCGGTCCGCTGTCGGTACGACGGCGAGACCGTCACGTGGCCGCTGGCCAGCGACCAGACCGCGACGCTCGGCCGGCAAGCCCCCGTCTTCGAGCCCCGGTCGTTCGAAGCGACGGTCCACGACGCGGGTGTCGACCTGTCCCTCGTCGCCGAGAACGTCTCCGAGACCGACGGTCGGTTCCTCGCCGCCGTCTACTGGCCCACGGCCCGCATCGCCGACGACGACGAGTCGACCATCGTCGAGGACTCCGTCGCCGCGGGCGGCCGTATCGAGTGGACCGGTTCGTTCGACGCGGAGTACGCCGCCGGCGAGGACGGAACGGTCACCGCGAGCGTCGACGGCGCTGTCTCCGCCGAGACGACCGTCGACGTCGGCGTGCGATCGACGACCGACTAACGGTCACCCCTTCGATTTTCGACGCCATCGTGGCCGTTCGACGTTATCGTGGTTCGAGGCTACCTTGATGGCTACGGCCCCTCTCTATCGCGGCCGCCCGCGCTCCGCCGCCTTCCGAGGGTGCGGGCAAGATGCGGGTCCGTCCCCTCCACGGTAGTTCTTAAGTCCCTCACGCAAGAACGGTAACGCATGACGTACGAGAAGTTCGCCGACGAACTCAGTCGTCGCGCGGTGATAGCGTGACCGTCCTCGACGACTTCGACCTCTCGGGGAGCGTCGCGGTGGTCACCGGCGGTACGCGTGGCATCGGTCGTGCCATCTCCGAGGCGTTCGCGGCGGCGGGCGCGGACGTCGTCCCGACGGCCAGGACCGAGGCGGCCGTCGACGACGCCGTCGAAGCCGTCCGCGACCGCGGCGCGTCGTCGCTCGCCTGCCCGACCGACGTGACCGACGAAGCGTCGGTCGAGGCGCTGTTCGACCGCGTCGACGACGAACTCGGCGGCGCGGACGTCGTCGTGAACAACGCGGGCATCAACCCCGACGGAGCGCTCGGACCGCCGGAAGCGGTCGACCCCGAGGCGTTCGACGCCACGGTCGACGCGAACCTCGGCGGTGCGTTCCTGTGCGCCCGCACCGCGGCCCGGACGCTCGTCGAGGACGGCGGGACGGTCATCAATATCGCCAGCGTGGGCGGTATCGTGGGCCTCCCCCGCCAGCATCCCTACGTCGCCTCCAAGCACGGCCTCGTCGGCCTCACGAAGAGTATGGCGCTCGACTGGGCGCCCGACGTCCGAGTCAACGCCATCGCGCCGGGGTACGTGAGCACCGAACTCACCGAGGAACTGGAAGCCGACGAGGACCTCCGCCGGTCCGTTCTCGACCGGACGCCGCAGCGTCGGTTCGCCGACCCGGAGGAGATCGCCGGCCCCGCGGTCTTCCTCGCCAGCGACGCCGCCTCGTTCGTCACCGGCGAGTGCCTGACGGTCGACGGCGGGTGGACCGCGCGATAGGGCAGTGGTCGTTCGGGCTCCCGCGTTTGTTTGCTAGTCGTTACCGCGACAACAGTCAACACTCTTTATATCTCTCGAAAGCGTACCGGTTCGGCGGGAGGGGGTAAACGATGGGAAACGACTTCTCCGGCGACGGGGATTCGAAAGAGGATAGATTTCCGAAAAGCGACGGTGACTTCCGAACGCCTGCGGTCGGTCGACGCGACTTCCTGAAGGCCACGGGAGCGGGGGCAGCGGCCACCTCGCTGGCGGGCCCCGCGGTCGGACTCTCGACCGCCGGACAGCAGGGACCGCTCCGGTTCGGGGCGATCTACATCCTGTCCGGGTTCGCGTCGGTGTACGGCGAGTCCGCCGAACTCGGCATCGAGATGGCCGTCGACGAGATAAACTCCCAGGGCGGCATCGACGGTCGGGAGATCGGTCAGGTGCTGTTCCGGGACAGCGAGGCGTCCGCGAGCACGGCGATCCAGCACGCCCGGAGCCTGGTCCAGCAGGACAACGTCGACGGACTCATCGGACTAGACAGCAGCGGCGTCGCGCTCAAGGTCGCACCGGTGGTCCGGCAACTCCGGCGGCCGCTGATGATCACGCACGCCGCGACGCCGTTCGTCACGACCCAGAGCGGGCCGAACGCCCAGGGGAACAGGTACGTCTACCGCGACGGCGTGAACCTCTCGCAGAACCTCTACGGCGCTGCCAACGTCGCCCGGGACCTGGACGCCCAGTCGTGGACGACCATCGGCCCGGACTACGCGTTCGGCCACCAGACGTGGGACTACTTCAAGGCGTACACCCAGGGGATGGACCTCGGCCTGAACTACATGGACGGCGCGACGGCCTTCCCGCAACTCGGGGCCAGCGACTTCACGCCGCAGATAAACAAGGTCGTCAACGCCGACCCCGACGCGGTCGTCACGAGCCTCTGGGGCGGCGACCTCGTCACGTTCCTCAAGCAGGCCCAGAACACGGCGTTTTTCGACACCGTGGACAACCTGCTGATGACCGTCGGGGCGGCGACCGACGTGCTCCAGCCGCTGGGTTCCGACATGCCCGACGGTCTCTGGGCCGGGACTCGCTACTGGTTCCGCGCGCCCCAGTCGGACGCGAACGACCAGTTCCGCCAGAAGTTCCGGAACAGGTACGACCAATTCCCGTCATACAACGCCCAGAACGCCTACACCGGGATGTACCTCTACAAGAAGGCTATCGAGCAGGCGGGGAGCGCCGAACCCGACGCCGTCGTCTCCCAGTGGCAGGGGATGCAGCACACCGGCCCGGTGGGCCAGTTCACCATCGACGAGCAGAGCCACCAGGCCATCCTACCGGCCGTCTGGGGGAAGACCCAGTACTCCCAGGACCTCGGGATAAGCCTGCTCGAACCGGTCCGGCGCATCGACGCTCCGGCCGACAGGCTCCGGTCGCTGCTCGACGGAAGCGACCTGCCCGCGGGGGTGTAAGCGCGTGTGGGAAGTCCTGAGCGCTCTCCCCGTCCGGGGGATACTGACGGGGCTGAGTCTGGGGAGTCGGCTGTTCCTGCTCGCGCTCGGACTGAGCCTCATCTTCGGTGTGCTCGACGTGCTCAACTTCGCCCACGGCGCGCTGTACATGGTCGGCGCGTACGTCACCATCAGCGCCGCGACGAGCGTCCTGGACAACTTCTGGGTCGCGGTGCTCGCGGCCACGCTCGCGGTCGGCGTGCTGGGAGCCGTCATCGAGATGGGAATCATCCGTCGGGTGTACGACCGCGGCCAGCTGGACCAGCTCATCCTGACGTTCGCGCTGGTGCTCATCATCAGCGACCTCACGAGGACCATCTGGGGCGCGGGCTCGTACACGATGGCCCAGCCGGAGCTCCTCCGGTTCAACGTCTCGGTCGGGGGCAGTCCGTACCCGGCCTACCGGCTGTTCATCATCGTCGCCGGGTTCGTGGCGATGGCCGCGTTCTGGTACGTCCTCCAGCGGACCTACGTCGGACAACTGGTCCGGGCGACGTCGAACGACCGTGACATGGCCGCGATGCTGGGCGTCGACGTTCCGCGGCTCTACACCGCGGTGTTCTTCGTCGGGAGCGCCCTCGCGGGGATGGGCGGTGCCCTCGCGGCTCCGCTGCAGGCGGTCACGCCCGGCATGGGCGACCAGGTCATCATCGACGCGTTCGTCGTCGTGGTCATCGGCGGCCTCGGGTCGTTCGTCGGCGCGTTCGTCGGCGCGATGATTCTCGGCCTGCTCCGGAGCACGGGCGTGCTGGTCGTCTCCGGCGCCGGACTGTTCCTGCCGTTCGTCGCCATGATACTGGTGCTGATATTCAAGCCGCAGGGTCTCTTCGGGGGTGAGGTGGAATGAGCACCGAGGCGGTACGCGAGACCGCCTTCGAGTGGACCACCGGTCACGCGCTCGCCACCGCGCTCGTCGGCGCCGCGCTCGTGGTCGCGCCGTTCGTCCTGCCGCAGTATCAGGTGTACGTCCTGACCGAGGTGCTGGTGCTCGCCCTGTTCGCGACGGGGTTCAACCTGCTGTACGGCTACACCGGCCTGCTGTCGTTCGGCCATGCGATGTTCTTCGGCGGTGCGGGGTACGGGCTGGCAATCGTTCTCCGGGATACGGGTCCCGCGCTCGGGATGCCGGGGACCTTCGGCGGCGCGGCCCCGCTCGTCGGTCTCGCGGTCGCCGCCGTCGTCGGAATCGCGTTCGCCGTGCTCCTCGCGATTCCGGTCGGCTACCTCAGCGTCCGGCTTGAGGAGATATACTTCGCCATGATCACCCTGTCGTTCAGCATGGCGTTGTACACACTCGCGCTCAAGAACGTCGGCCAGATAACCAACGGCAGCGACGGCATCACCGTCATCCTCGGCCGCGCCAGCCTGTTCGGGATGCCGCTCGTCCTTTACGACCGGACGACCTACTACTTCCTCGTGCTCGTCGTCTTCGCGCTCTCGATGTACGCGCTCTGGCGCGTCGTCAACTCGCCGTTCGGGATGGTGTGCAAGGCCATCCGGGAGAACCCCGAACGGACGGCCGCACTCGGCGTGGACGTCAAACGGCATCGCTGGATAGCGTTCGTGCTCTCGGCGGTCTTCAGCGCCATCGCGGGCGTGCTCATCGTTCCGCTGCACAGCGTCGTCGCGCCCGAACTGGTCAACTGGACCACGAGCGCGGAACCGGTCATCATCACGGTGTTCGGTGGTCCGTTCGCGTTCGCCGGGCCGGCGCTCGGGACGGTCGCGTTCCGGTATCTCCGGTGGGCGGTCACCCAGTCGCCGCTGCTGGAGGCACACTGGCAACTGGTGTTCGGGACGCTGGTGCTGGTGGTCGTGCTGTTCTTCAAGCAGGGCGTCTACGGCGGCGTCGCGGCGCTCGGCGACTGGCTCGCCGGCCTGTCGGCGTCCTACCGGAACGACGGCGCGTCGGGCGTGGCGGCGTTCGTCCGGACGTCGGTCGGGAACGCTGCCGACTCGCTTCGCGGGGGGACACAGCAGCGTTCGACCGGCGGCGGGTCGAAGGAGGGGTCGCAGTGACCACCGTGCTCGAAACCCGCGGCCTCACGAAGGAGTTCGGAGCGCTCCGGGCGGTCGACGACGTGAGCGTGGCGGTCGACTCCGAGGACGTGACCAGCATCATCGGCCCCAACGGCGCGGGGAAGACCACCTTCTACCACCTTCTGTCGGGGCGGCTCGCGCCGACCGACGGCGACGTGTTTCTCCGGCCGCGCGCCGGCAAGGGCCTCGAACGAATCACCGGGCTGCCACCCCACGAGATATCGCGGTCGGGGCTGTCGCGGGCGTACCAGATAAACAACAGCTTCGAGGGCCTCACCGTGCTGGACAACGTTCGAACCGCTCGCATCAGCGCCGAGGGGCGGAGTCTGGACTTCCGGACCAGAGTCGCCGACGACGAGGCGCTGCGCGAACGAACGCGGGAGGTCCTCGAACTGGTCGACCTGACCGGGATAGCCGAGATGAAGTGTTCGAACCTCTCGCACGGCGACAAACGAAAGGTCGAAATTGGGCTCGCGCTGGCGACCGACCCGTCGGTCATCCTGCTCGACGAGCCGACGGCCGGCATGAACCCCTCCGAGAGCGAGCACATGGTCGACCTGATAGAGCGACTGAACGCCGAGACCGAGACCACGTTCGTGCTGACCGAACACGACATCGAGATGGTGCTGTCCATCTCGGACCGGATTCTGGTGCTCCATCGCGGCGAACTCATCGCCGACGGGACCCCCAGGGAGATAATGGAGGACGAGCAGGTGACCAGCGCCTACCTGGGTGAGAAAGCGTGACCGCGAACCCCGAACCGGTGCTCTCGCTCGACGACGTTCACGCGTACTACGGACACAGCCACGTTCTGCACGGCGTGTCGCTCGATCTCTTCGGCGGCGAGGTCGTCACGCTGCTCGGTCGGAACGGCGCGGGGAAGACGACGACGATGCGGAGCATCGTGGGCGTCGTCCCCCCGCAGCGCGGGTCGGTGGTCTACCGCGGGACGAACATCGTCGGGCGTTCGGTCCACGACATCTCCGAGATGGGCATCAAACTCGTCCCGGAGGACCGCCGGGTGTTCCCGACGCTGACGGTTCACGAGAACCTGAACCTCGCCAGACGGCTGGCGGGCGACCGCGCCGGGAACGTCGAGGAGATGTACGACCTGTTCCCGACGCTCGACGAGTTACGGTCGAACGCGGGACGGAACCTGAGCGGCGGGGAACAGCAGATGCTGTCCGTCGCGCGGGTGCTGGTTCAGAACCCCGACGTGCTGTTGCTCGACGAACCCACGGAGGGGCTCGCACCCGTCATCGTCGAGGACCTGCGCGAGGCGTTCGGCGACGTGGTCTCGGACGACGTGACGATACTACTGACCGAGCAGAACGTGAAGTTCGCGTTCGACATCGCCGACCGTGGGTACATCATCGACAAAGGCGAGATAGTGTTCGAGGGGTCGGTCGACGAGATTCGGTCGCGAGACCGCCTGCTGGAGGACTACCTCTCCGTTTCGAGTAGCGAACTGCGAGGTGAATCATGAACGAACCCACGACCCACGCCGGCGACCTCACGCTCCGTCCGTTCTTCTGGCGGGCGACGGAACTGTTCCCCGAGAAGGAGGTCGTCTCCGAGACGCGGGCGGGCCGCCACCGATACACGTACGCCGACTTCGGCGACCGGGTGCGGTCGCTCGCCGCCGGCCTCAAGGCCATCGGGGTGACGGAGGGCGACCGCGTCGGCACGTTCGGCTGGAACCACCACCGACACCTGGAGGCGTACTACGCGGCACCCCTCATGGGGGCGCAACTCCACACCGTCAACGTCCTGCTCGGGGACGACCACGTCGAACACATCGTGAACGACGCGGCCGACGACGTGCTGCTGGTCGACCCCGGCGACCCCTTCGAGACGGTCGAACGCCTCTGGGACCGGTTCGAGAGCGTCCGGGAGGTGGTGGTGATGAGCGACGACGTGCCCGACACCGACGTTCCCGTTCGCGCCTACGAGGACCTCGTCGCCGGTCACGACGCCGAGTACGAGTGGCCCGATGTCGACGAGGACCAGCGGGCGGGGATGTGTTACTCCTCCGGGACGACGGGGCCGCCGAAGGGCGTGGAGTACACGCACAAGATGATCTACTCCCACGCGCTGATGGTGATGACGCCCGCCGCCATCGGCATCGAGGAGGGCGACGTGGTCATGCCGGTGGTGCCGATGTTCCACGTCAACTCGTGGGAGTTCCCCTACGCGGTGACGATGGCCGGCGCGAAGCAGGTGTATCCCGGCCCGTCGCCGGACGCGGAGACGCTGGTCTCGCTCGTCGAGGACGAGGGGGTCACGCTCACCGCGGGCGTGCCGACGGTCTGGATAGACGTCCTCGACTACCTCGACGACCACGACGCGGACGTCTCCAGCCTGGACCGCATCGTCGTCGGCGGCAGCGCCGCGCCGAAGGGCGTGATGCGTCGGTACGAGGAGGAGTACGACGTCTCCATCGACCACGCCTGGGGCATGACCGAGACGATGAGCATCGGTAGCGTCTCCCGTCCCAAATCCTGGATGGCCGACTGGGACCGCGACGACAAGTTCGACAAGCGCTCCAAGCAGGGCCTGCTGTCGCCCGGCCTGGAGATGAAGGTGGTCGGCGACGACGGTGAGGAGGTTCCGTGGGACGGCGACTCGTTCGGCGAACTGTACGTCCGCGGCCCCACGGTAGCCCAGGAGTACTACAACCGCCCCGAAGCGAACGAAGAGGAGTTCGAGGACGTCCCCGCGAGCGACGAGAGTGGGGGGTCGGAAGAGGGTCGCTCTTCCGGACGGTGGCTGAAGACGGGTGACATCGTGACCGTCGACGAGGACGGCTACGTTGAGGTGGTCGACCGCGCCAAGGACGTCATCAAGAGCGGCGGCGAGTGGATATCGAGCATCGACCTCGAGAACGAACTCATCGCCCACGAGGACGTGGTCGAGGCCGCGGTCGTCGCGGTGCCACACGAGCGCTGGCAGGAGCGACCGCTGGCCTGCGTGGTCACCCGCGAGGGCGCGGACGTCGACGGCGAGGAGATGCGGCGGTTCCTCTCCGAGGAGTTTCCCGACTGGTGGCTTCCCGACGACGTCGCGTTCGTCGACGAGGTACCGAAGACGGCGACGGGCAAGTTCGACAAGAAGACGCTGCGAGAGCGGTTCGAAGACCCCGAACTGCGGTGGACGCCCGGCGAGGAGTGACGGCCCCCTCGTCGACGCGAACGACGGGCGCCGCCATTCGTGTAAGATTTGTTACGGAAATCGTTAATTCACGTTTCGGTCATGTGTCACACGATGTCGCAGCACAATCTCGAAGATTACGACTCCCTGCGCGAGACGTTCGACTGGGACGACGTGTTCGCCGAAGCGGACTGGGACGCACCCGAACGGTTGAACGTCGCCCACGAGACCGTCGACCGCCACGCCGACAATCGCGAGACGGTCGCACTCTACTGGGTCGGCGAGGACGGCGACCGCGAGACGGTGAGCTTCTGGGAACTGTCGGAGCGATCGAACCGCTTCGCGAACGTCCTCTCGGACCTGGTCGCGGACGGCGACAGGGTGTTCTCCTACATGCCTCGCGTCCCCGAACACTACGTCGCCCTGGTCGGCACGCTCAAGACCGGCGCGGTCTGGGGGAGCATCAACGAACGGTACGGACCGAACGGCATCGCCGACCGCCTCGCCGACTGCGACGCCAAGGTCGTCGTCACGACCGCCGCCAACCGCGACACCGTCGCCAGCGCCCTCGACGACGTCCCCTCCGTCGAACACGTGATCGTCGTCAGCGACGACGGGACCGGCATCCGTCGCGGCGACGTCAGTTACCACGCCGCGATGGCCGACGCCGGCCGCGAGTTCGACGTTGCCGACACGAGCGGCGACGACGACGCGCTCCTCTACTACACGAGCGGCACGACCGGCCCGGCGAAGGGCGTCCTCCACGAACACCGGTGGGTCGGCGGCGTCGCGGCCACCCAGCGATACGCCGTCGACCTCCAGGAAGGCGACCTCTACTGGAGCACGGGCGACCTCGGCTGGCTCACGGGGGCCATCAACACCCTCGGCGCGTGGTTCTGGGGAACCAGCCTCTTCGTCTACGAGGGCGAGTTCGACCCGGAGACCTGGGCCGGCCTCCTCGATACGTACCCCATCAGCGTCCTCTTCAGCGTCCCGACCGCCTACCGGATGCTCCGAGAGAACGACGACCTCCTCGACGACGTCTCGCTCGACCTCCGGCACGCGCTCTCCATCGGCGAACCGCTGAGTGCCGGCGTCGTCGAGTGGGGCGAACGGACGCTCGGGGTCACCATCCACGACACGTACGGCCAGACCGAGACGGGCAACATGATAATCAACAACTACCCCACGATGGAGGTCCGCCCCGGGAGCATGGGGAAACCCCTGCCGGGCATCGAGGCCGCCGTCGTCGACCCCGACACCGGCGAGCCGCTCGACCCGGGCGAGACGGGCGAGATAGCCCAGCGCGGCGACTACCCCTGCTTCTTCGCGGAGTACTGGGAGCAACCGGAGAAGACCGCGAACTGCTTCGTCGACGACTGGTATCTCTCCGGGGACCTCGGCTACGTCGACGAGGACGGCTACTTCTGGTTCGAAGGCCGCGCCGACGACGTCATCCTGAGCTCCGGCTACCGCATCGGCCCCTTCGAAGTCGAGAGCTCGCTCGGCGAGCACGAGGCCGTCGCGGAGGCGGCCGTCGTGCCGAAACCGCACCCGGAGCGCGGCAACATCGTGAAAGCCTACATCGTGCTCTCCGACGGCTACGACCCGTCGGAGGACCTGAAGGAGGACGTCCAGGCGCACGTCAAGTCGGAACTGGCGGCACACGAGTACCCCCGCGAAATCGAGTTCGTCGACGAACTCCCGAAGACCGTCACGGGCAAGATTCGGCGGACCGAGCTACGCGAGGGGACGGAGGGCGTCGACGAGTAGCGTCGACCCCACATCCGGGCGTCGAGCCGTCCCGGCCGCGGCGACGACGGTTCGAGCGCGGTCACGACCGGTCGACGCTTCCGCAGTTCGGGCGCAGCGGTCATTCGGCTTCTCGTTCGGCGTCGAGGAGCGATTCGCCGCGTGACGTCAGTCGATAGACGGCTTCGCCGCTGACCGGTTCGACGAAGTCGTGTTCCACGAGTCGTTCGAATCGACGCTCGACGTACGTGAGGTGGAGTCCGAGACGATTGGCGAGCAGGGGGACGTACTCGGGTTGCGCGCGTTCGAGCGCCGCGAGAATGTCCCGGTCCACCGGGCGCATCCAGTCGGGAGGTTCGGTCATGGTCACCGCAGATGGTTCCTGTTACTTCCCACCACTCTCGGCGAGTCATTAAGCCTTGGCGTGGCTTTCGTGAAAGTTCTCGCGTGCGAACCGGTCTCCGAGGACGGACCGCGTTCGGGCAACTCGCACCGTCGGTCTCGTGTTCGTTCGCGCGAACTCCGGACGGACACTTATCACGGTGCTCCCGGTACGTCCGGACGAAGATGTCGGCGCTCGACGAGCGGTACCTCGACGCCCTTCGGACGCTTTCGACGACGCTCGACGACGACGTCGAATGGGCAGTCACCGGGAGCACTGGCTTCGCGTTGCAAGGCGTTCCCCTGAGTCCGGACGACGTCGACGTGCAGACGACCGGGGACGTGGTCTACGAGATAGCGGAACGGTTCGCGGAGCAGGTCGTCGACCCCGTCTCGTTCTCCGAATCGACGGCGATTCGCTCTCACTTCGGGGCGCTCGAACTCGACGGCGTTCGTGTCGAACTCATGGGCGGAGTGCAGAAGCGCCGGGCGGACGGAACGTGGGAGCCCCCGGTCGACGTCACCGAACACCGCGTGTTCGTGGACGCCGGAGGCGTTCGAGTTCCCGTCCTGTCGCTCCGATACGAGGCGGAGGCGTACGAGCGACTGGGACGGTCAGAGCGGGCCGCTCTCCTCTCCGAGCACGTCGAGTGAGTCGCCCGAGCGCGGGAGACGACCACCTCGGACTCGGCCGCCCACCGGTGAGCGTCGCGACTGTACCGACCCAGCTCCTCAACGCCCGTCACGCTCGATGGAGTCGCTTAAACGGATTTCAGTAAGACTAGCTACAAAAATGCAATTCAGATTATCATTAAGGTGGTGGGGCTCCTCCGTCTAGACGTGATGAGACGGATTCCGACCCAGCGCCCGGACATCGACCGCGGCCCGAACCCGACGTACAGCCTCGGCCAGACGCTCACGGCGACGGTGGTGGTCGCCGCGGTGGCGGTCGGCGCGATGCTGGCTCTCAGCTACCCGGTCGCCGCCGCCGTGGTCGCGACCGTCGCGATTGCGGCCCGGACCGCCGTTCGGCAACTCCGCCACGCGCGGGGATGCGAGTCGAGCGGAGACGCCCGGACGGTCTGCATCCCGAACACCGACGTCTGCATCGAGACGTGACGAGCGAACGACGCCGTCCATTACTTTCGGCCCCGTGACGACCTGCGGTCCGTTCTCGACGAACTTCCGGGAGAGCGCGGCGAGCGGCGACCGGACTCCTCGACGCCGGCCTCGTGGTTCCGGCGTTTCGCACGGTCGCCGTCGGCACGCGGACGACCCCACGATTCAAGCGCGTGGCCTCGCAATCGACTCGTATGTCCGTCGCCGGTGCGATCGACGCGCACGTTCACCTCATGCCGCCGCGACTGATGGCTGCGATACGCGAGTCGCTCTCGCGCGAGGCCGGGTGGACGTTCGACCATCCGGCCGAACGGGAGCGGATGGAGGCCGCGCTGCGGTCGGCGGGCGTCGACCGGTACTTCGCGCTCCCGTACGCCCACGAAGCGGGGGTCGCCGAGGAGTTGAACGAGTGGGTGCTCGACGCGGCCGACCGGTCCGACATGGCGGTTCCGTTCGCCACCGTCCACGGTGACGACGACGTCGACGCCGTCGTTCGTCGGGCCTTCGAGGCCGGTGCGCGCGGTCTGAAGTTCCAGTGCCCGGTCCAGGGGTGTGGCCCCGCGGACCCGCGCCTGACGCCGGCGTTCGAACTCGCCGCAGAGTACGACCGTCCGGTGCTGTTTCACGCCGGGACCGCCCCGACGTTCGAGGCGAGTCCGCACGTCGGTGCCGACCAGTTCGCCCGCTTCGTCGACTCCTTCCCCGACGTTCGCGCGTGTGCTGCACACATGGGCGCGTACGAGACGCCCGAGTTCGTCGAGTTCGCACGACGGCACGACCAGGTGTTCCTGGACACGACGATGGCACTGTCGCCGCGGTCCGAGGAGTTCCTCGGGTTCGACCCGGCGACTGTGACGGACGAGACCCTCTCGTCGCTCGCTCGCTCCATCATGTTCGGGTCGGACTACCCAAACCTCCCGTACGCCTACGACGACGAACGGCGGGGGTTGCTCGACCGCGACCTTCCCGAATCCGCCTACCGGGACATCTTCCGGCGAACCGCGGAACGGTTCCTCGGGGAGCGGTAGCGACGGTCCGACAAGACCGCGGCGCGAAGTCGGCTCTCCGCGGCGACGAGGCGCCACCGAATTCGACGACCGACCGTATCCACCGCAGTAACGGTCGTTACTCCGTCTCGTCGAGAGGTTTCGAACGGGACGCGTCGGAAGGCCCTCGCCTTCTTCGTAGCGGTACCGCCGAGTTGCCGGCCCCCGTCGGAGGACTCTCGCCGTTGCCGAGACGTAGCGTGCGATTCGAGCGTCGACGGCTCCGTGAACGGAATTAACGGATTCGTGGCTTGAACGTGTCGTCCCGCGTGACCAGGGGCATGGGTCGACAAGCGACACGCCTGTTCGTCTTCCTGCTCGCCGTCGCTCTCGTCACGAGTGCGGGCGTCGCCACGATGGGAATCGCCGCGACGAACGACCGTTCTCATCGGGCCGACGCGCTCGCGGACCAGCAGACCGGTAGCGACGAGCGGAGCGCGGCACGCCAGCGCGCCGCCGCGCGAGGCGTTCTCCGGGGTGCCCGACTCGCCGAGTTACAGGGTGCCTCGGTTCCTGACGAGAAGCGGCGTGCCGCGGCACGGGCCGCCGTCCGGGTCGTGAGCCAGAGCCAGCAGGCCAACGTCAGCCAGATTCAGGCCGCCACGCAGGGCGTCGCTCACGGGGTGTTGCTCCAGAGCCAGC
Organism: Halomicrococcus pelagicus; assembly: GCF_050954125.1. Lineage (NCBI taxonomy): Archaea > Methanobacteriati > Methanobacteriota > Halobacteria > Halobacteriales > Haladaptataceae > Halomicrococcus > Halomicrococcus pelagicus. Next base: position 59,456 of record NZ_JBPBWC010000008.1, read on the forward strand.
GTGCGAACGTCAGCCAGATACAGGCCGCCACGGCCGGTGCGACGCAGGGAGCACTCATCCAGACCCAGCGGGCCAACGTCAGCCAGATTCAGGCCGCTTCGTTCGGCGCCGGCCACGGAGCGGTCGCCCAGAGTCAGCGGGCGAGCGTCGAACAGGTCCAGGTCGCTGCCCGGGGCGGTGCGCGCGGCGCCGTCGCCGGCGCGGTCCAGAACCAGCGCGTGACCGTCGCCCAGATTCAGGAGGCGGCGCAGGGCGCGGCGTACGGTGCGGTCGTGCAACGCCAACGGGTCTCGATCGACCAGGTCCAGGCCGGCGCGGTCGGTGCCGCACGCGGCGTGCTCGTCCAGGGCCAGCGAGCCGACCCCAAACAGGTGCAGGCGGCGGCGATGGGCGCGGCCCGGGGAAGCGTCGTCCAGCGCCAGCGGGTGACGGTCGAACAGGTACAGGCGGCGGCCCGCGGCGCTGCGACCGGGGCGATATCGCAGAGCCAGCGCGTGTCGGTCCGTCAGCTCCAGTTCGCGGCGTTCGGCGCGGCGAGCGGGGCGCTCGTCCAGCGCCAGGACGTGACGGTCGAACAGGTGCAGGCGGCGTCGCAAGGCGCCGCCCGCGGCGTACTGACGGTCGTCCAGGTTCAGGTCGTCACCGTCGTCCAGATTCAGGTCGCCGCCCGGGGGAGCGCGCGAGGGGCAGTCGTCGGCGCGGTCCAGAAGCAGGTGGTGAACGCCGAGCAGGTGCAGGCCGCCGCCGCGGGGGCGGCCCAGGGCGGCGTCACGCAGGTGCAAGTCGTGGACATCCGCCAGGTGCAGGCGGCGACCGTCGGCGCCGCCGTCGGCGCTCTCTCACAGACCCAGCGGGCCAGCGTCAGCCAGATTCAGGCCGCCGCGCGCGGAGCGTCGAGCGGCGGCGTCCGCCAGCGCCAGGACGTGACGGTCGAGCAGATGCAGTCGGCGACGCTGGGCGCCGCTCGCGGCGCGACCCTGGCAGCGGTCGAACGAGACGTGACCGACGAGCGCCGCATCAGGGGTGCAGCCCGCGACGGCGTGTTCGCTTCGACCGGCCTCGTCGCCCAGGACCCGGACGTCGAACCGGCCCGGATGGCCGACGTGGCCCGCCAGGAGGCGTCGGACTTCGAAGACATCGTGACGACCACCACCGCACCGACGCGAACGACCGAGACCGTGGCGGTGACGACGCCGCCCGCCGAAACGCCGGCGAACGAGACGACGACAACGACTGCGACAACGACCACGACGACCACGACAACGACGACTGCGACGACGGCGCTTCTCCCGCCGGCGGTCCCCACGACCGCCGCGCCGCCGAACGCGACGACCGGCACCGTCGAACTGTTCCCGAACGCAACGACCGGCACGGTCGACCTCTTCCCGAACGACACCACGACGGGGACCCCGACTGTCGCCCCGCCGACGCCCGGTGGCACTCCCGCACCGGGGGAGACGACTACGCCCGCCGGGCCCGGGACCGCGAACCTGACTCTGCCCCCGCTCACGACGCCGGGGCCGGGCACGGCGAACGTCACGACCCCTCCGGAGACCACGCCCGCCGCGGAGACGTTCGAGGCGAACCTCACCTGCACGCAGGTCTGGTTCAACACGACGAACCGGAGCCAGTACCGCCTGCAGGCGGTGGTCGTCGACCCGGCCGACCCCGAGGACCGGCGGTTGGTGACGCGGGACGTCGCCCCGGAGGACTTCGCTATCTCGCCGGACGACCCCGACCTGTGGACGTGGACGAACACGACGACCGACCTCGGTCTGGAGGAGTACGTCTTCGTGAACGCGTCGATATTCGACGCCACCGGCGAGGAGGTGGCTGCGGTCGAACAGGACGCCCTCGAAGGGTGTCTCGACCAGCGGACGACGACCCGAGGGGAGCCGACGCCCGGCGAGACGACCGGTGACCTGACGGCGACGGCAACCGAGGACGCCGGAACGACCGGGGAGACCGCGGGTCGAGCGACGACCGGCCAGGAAACGCTCCAGCCGACCGCGACCACCGCCGCGGAATCGGAAACGAGTCCGTTCGTCGGCGTGGCGGTACTCGCCGTCGGCGCGCTCGTCGGTGCGTCCGTCCTCCGCTTCAGGCGGTGACGTCCCCTCTCGGTCCCGTCGTCGTCCGTCCCGGACGCGCCGAACGCTCAGATGCCGGTTACCTCCATCCCTTCGGCGTCCCGGAACGCGCCCTGGACGACCTCCGAGAGGGCCGGATGGACGTGAATCGTCTCGGCGATGCGCTCGGCGTCGGCGCCGGCCGCCACGGCGGTGCTCACCTCGTGGACGAGCGTGGAGGCGTTCGGCCCGACGACGTGACAGCCGAGCACGTTGCCGTCCGGGGCGACGAGAACCTTCACCAGGCCGACGTCCGACCGGAGCGCCGACCCGAGGACGGTGTCGTCGTACTCGCAGTGGCCGACCTCGTACTCGCCGTCGAGTTCCGACTCGGTCTTCCCGAGGCTGGCGACCTGCGGCGACCCGAACATGGCGTGGGCCATCCCGGGGTACTCGACCTCGCGGTGGTTCCCCCTGACGGCGTTCTCGATGGCGAACTTGGCCTCCTTGTCGCCGGAGTGCTTGAACATGTAGTTGCCCGCGACGTCGCCGATGGCCCAGACGCCGTCGGCGGAGGTCCGGAGGTACTCGTCCGTCTCGACGAACCCCTTCTCGTCGGTCTCGATGCCGGCCGCCGCGACGTTCCAGCTATCGGAGTTGGGCCGGCGGCCGGTCGCCAGCAGTAGTTCGTCGCCGCGAACCTCGACCTCGTCGCTGTCGTCCGTCTCGGCGGTGACGACCGTCTCGTCGCCGTCCCAGGCGAGCGCCGTCGCCGAGTGGCCGAGGTAGAGTTCGTGGTCGTCGGCGTAGGCGTCGGTCAGGCGCTCGGCAATCTCGCGGTCCTCGCGCGAGAGGAGCACGTCGCTCCGGCCCACGATGGCCATCTCGGCCCCCATCTCGCCGAAGAAGTAGCCCATCTCGACCGCGATGTAGCCGCCGCCGACAACGACCAGTCGGTCGGGGAGGTCCCGCAGGCGCATGGCCTCGGCGCTCGTGAGGAACTCGACGTCGTCGGTGCCGTCGATGGCGTCCGGAACCGTCGGTCGCGATCCGCCGGCGAGGACGACCCTGTCGGCGGTGACGTGCTCCTCGCCGTCGTCGGCGTCGACCGCGACGGTTCGCTCGTCGACGAACCGACCCTCCGCCTGGTAGAACGTGACGTTGTCGTCCTCGCGGGCGTCGGCGGCCTTCGACTCGGCTTGTTCGGTGACGTCCCCGATGACGTCGTCGACGATGTCGGCGAAGCGGACGCCGTCGAGCGAGGCGTCGACCCCGAACGCCGACGCCTCGCGGACGGTCCGGACGACGTCGGCCCGGTGGATTAGCTGTTTCGACGGGTTGCACCCGCGGTTGAGACACGTACCGCCGAGGCCGTCCACCTCGACGATGGCGACGTCGAGGCCTCCCCGGCCGCCGCCGAGGCCACGACGTTTCCCGTTCCGCCGCCGAGGACGAGCAGGTCGAACTCTGGCATCGCTGGCAGTACGTCCGGGGAAGGCAAGAAGTTCCTCGCCGACTCCACACTTGCCACGCGGACGCGAGTCGCTCTGGCTCGTCGTCCTCCCATCTCCAGGGCGACGCCCACCGCTACGGGGAGACGGGCGGACGGTCGGGAGGATTCCGCTGGAACACCGACCGCTCCGCGACGGAACAAAAGCGACGAAGCGGTCCGGAACCGGCGTCACGGTCGCCCGTTTCACTTCCGCTCCGGTCTGCTGATCTATATACTCCTGACTTCCGAACCGGCGACCATGGGACTGATGAGTCGACTCGGTGTCGGGGCTTCCGACGACGCCCCGCCGTACGAGTGCAAGGGATGTGGCAGTAACTTCGACGTGCAGTACCAGGTGTGCCCCGAATGCGGAAGCTACGCCGTCGAACGCGTCGACTGGGACTGAACGACCACCTCGTCGCCGACGGCGACCTCTTCTGCCGCTCCTTCCGGTAGTTCGACCACCACCTCGCCCGCTCCCCGCGCGGCGTCTCGCCACGCGCCGAGGCGCGCGACCCGCGTCACCCGCCCCTCGACGGTCCAGACGACGTCGAGCGCGACCGGCGTGCCGACGGTCGTCGCGCGCCGGTCGGTCACGGTCTCGAATGCGAACGCCAGTCCGTGGTCATCCCGGCGGTAGAGTCGCGCCAGCGCTCCCGCTCGGTCGCGGAGGGTCGCCGGGTCGCCGGCGCGCCGGACGTACTCGGCGCTTCCGGCCAGCGTCCGGTCGGCGACGGTCCCGCTACCCGCGCCGCTCGCCGTCGGTCGGTGGACGACGCACCACTCGGCGTCCCGGCTCCGTTCGTCCATGCCGTCGCGTCGTCGGCCGGCGACTCCATTGTTACGGACACTCAGTCGCACGGGAAGAAGCATCGAGGCGACATCATAGTAAAGTACAGTATATATTTAAAATATTTATAACATAAGTATAGAATAACTAACCTGTGATGGACGATACCAACTAGCACGTCATGGAGGCGGAACTGACTCGCCGCGCCTTCGCGCAATCGATGGCGGGCGCGGTGGCGGTGGCGGCGGTCGGGCCCGCAGCGGTCGACGAGGACGGGACGACGAGTGCCGGAACGGCGGACGTGACCCCCGTCGACGCCGCGTTCACGCCGTCGGAGTGGGACGTCGTGGGACCGTTCCAGTACCAGCGACGCGGGTCGAGACCGGGTGGCTGTTCCCCGGGGGCGGCGAGTCCTCCGTCCCGCTCGACTTCTCGGAGCGCATCGACCCGACGGGCGGCGAACTGACGCCGCTGACGGGCGCGTCTGGCCTGTTCGACGACTTCCAGGACTGGTTCGGCGTGGGCGGCGTCCTCTACGGCAAGGGGTACGCCGTCGCCGCATTCGAGATGTCGGAGCGGCGGCGCGCGGGGCGACCGACGAGCGCGCCGTGCCTCTCCGCGTCCAGACGCCCGAGGAGACGCGCTGGCAGACGACGTTCGTCTCCCGACACGACGGGAGCGTCCAGGAGTTCTCGATTCGGGAACCGAGCGGGTCGTCGGGACCGTACGACCTGATCGTCTCGCTGCACGGCGCGAACGTCCCCTCCATCAACATGGCGGGAGCGAACGTCCAGCGCGAGGACGCCTACGTCGTCGCGCCCGGCGCGCGCGGCCCGGTCAACTACGACCACGAGGACCTCGGCCGACTCGACGACCTCGAAGCCATCCGGGAGATGAAAGAGCGCTTCGACGTCGACGAGGACGGCGTCTACCTGGCGGGCCACTCGATGGGCGGCCACGGCACCTGGCACGTCGGACTGACGAACCCCGACCGGTTCGCCGGTCTCGCGCCCTCCGCGGGGTGGACCGACCACGAGACGTCCATCACCACTACGTACAACCGGGACGAACTCCACACGTTCCCGCGGCTGAAGGCGGTCAAGGAGACGGCGCTCCAGAAGAACCTCGCACTCCCGAAGACTCGGAACGCCGCCGACGGAACTCTCCCCGTCTTCGCGCTCCACGGCGGCGAGGACGCCGCCGTCCCGACGATGCATCCCCGGACCTACCTGCGAGCGCTGGCGAACCGCGGCCTCTCGGTGCGAGGCGAGGTCGGGGAACGCTACTCGACGCCCGACCCCGACGCCGTGGACGTCGCGTTCCTCGAAGTCCCCGGCAGGTCGCACTGGTGGGACGCCGGCATCGGCGAGGGAACCGACTGCGTGAACCATCCGGACCTCCGGACTTTCCTCCGTTCGACGAGCCGCGACCCCTACCCCGAACACGTCCACTTCTTCACGACGAACCTGCGCGTCGAACACCGGAAGTACTGGGTCGCAGTCCACGACCAGGAGACGGTCCACGCGCCGACGAAGGTGGACGCCCGGGTGACGGACGACGGCCTCGAAATCCGGGCGGAGAACGTCGCCGTCCTCTCGGTCGACCCCCGCGTCTTCCGGGAAGCCGGCGTGCGCGTCCGCGGTCGGCCGACCGCGACCGTGAACGGTGACCGAATCCGGTTGCCGGCCAAGGGCGGCCGCAAGCGCGTCTACCTCGACCTCCGGGGCGAACCGTCGGCCTCCCGGACCGAACCGGACTGGCCGGCGATGCGCAAGTCGCCCGACCGCTATGGCCCGCTGACGGAGGTCCACCACGACCCCTACTATCTCGTCTACGGCACGCAGGGCGACGACGGCGAGACGGCCACGAATCGGAACCTCGCCAACGTCCGTTCCCAGCGCCTCGTCCAGCGCGCCCGGGCGCAGGCGACCGTCGTCCCGGACACCGCCGTAGACGACGCGCTGATGGCCGAGCACAACCTCGTGCTGTTCGGCCGGCCGTCCTCGAACGCGGTGTATCGGCGCCTCGCGGACGGCTTCCCGGTCGAGGTGGGCGACGGTCGGGCAGCAGTCGGCGACCGCGAGTACTCGGGCAACCTCGGCGTCGAGTTCGTCTATCCGAACCCCGAGCATCCGGACAACCTCGTGCAGGTCGACACCGGCACGTCGCTTGCCGGCGTGCGGTTGACCCGGGTCCGTAACTGGATTCCGACGCAGAAGGCGACGGCGGACTACGCCATCTACGACGACTCGGTCCGGTACCAGTGCTGGAACGCCTGCCGCGCCGCCGGCTTCTTCGACGGCGAGTGGAACGTCGACCCGGAACTGGGGTACCTCCGGCCGAATGCGGTCGCCGACGGCGACGACTGAACGGCGGTCACACGCTCCGAGCGGGGAGAAACCTCGCGTCGCGGCTGACGGTCCCCGCCCGGGCGAACCCGAGAACGCAAGACGGCGTGGCGTAAGACGCCCCTCCGACCGCCACTCCCACCCCGTCCCCCGTTTTGACGACGGTCTGTCTGACGGATACAGGTCCTATGTCTGACAGGGATTTATACAATTTCAGGTGGTATCCAGTGTGTAGCAGACCCCCGTGTCGTACGGGACGATTCCCATGAGCAAGACAGACAAAAACGCGTGGAGTGCGGGCCCCCGATCGGGAACGTACCACACGCAACACGACTGGGACGAGAGCGAGCCGCTCAGTACGACGGTCATGACCGCAGTCGCCGAAGCGATGGACGAAGACCCGACCGAGATGGACCCGCTGTACGATCGATTCGACCCCGACGCCCTCGACTGCCTGTTCCGCCCGATAGCGGACGGCGTTCCGCCGGCAGGTGGGCACGTCTCGTTCACGTTCAAGGGGTATCGCGTGTTCATCCAGAGCGACGGACACATCGCCATCCACCCGCCCGAGAACTGAGTCCGGTCCCGGTCGTCCGACTCGACGACCGGGCAGCCACCGCGCCGAACGCGAACGGCGCCGTTCGCGTCGCGCTCTCGTCGAGCGCTCCGGTACGGCGGCGGTCGACGAATCGCCGTCCCGCTAGGGAACGACACCGGTAGTGGTGCGGAATCGCTCGCACCGGCGACGGACGGTCTAATGCCCACAACCCGACGGACTGCGTCGACTACGACGCCCCGAACGACGTCACGCGCCGGTACCCCGTGCTCACCAGACGGGACTTAAAAGGCAGTCGCGACTTCTCGTCCTGAGAACGCCCCTCTCGTTCTATAGTCCTCCCCCGAGCACGCCCACGTACGGCACGCCAGACGACTGCCGTCGATTACCGACGACGTTGAACGTCGGCGTCGACAGTACCCGACGTCCGTTTCGACTCTCTACCAAACATGGTTTCCGAACGACGCACACGACGCGCTATCCTCGGTAGCACCGCAGCGACGCTCGCCAGTCTCGCCGGCTGTGCCGGACTGGGAGACGAATCGAACCCCTCCACGACGAGCCGAACGACCAGTCGTACCACGACGAGAACGACGACGCGCACGACGGAGCGGACGACGACCGAGACGACGGAACAGACGACGACCGAGACGACGGAGACGACCTCGGAGGAACCGGGGTACATCGACTACCACTGGCACGGTCAGCTATTCTTCGACATCGACGGCGAACTCGTCGACTTCGACCGGCCGAAGTACTACCTCGACAACATCGAACAGCAGCGCCCCGAGACGGTGTACTTCCACTTCCACGACTCCTCGCACGGTCCCAACGAGTGGAGCAACGAGAAGGAGGTCGTCACGTTCGCGCGCGGCCTGAACCTCCTGCCGGGCATCTCGTATTCGAAGCGCGGCGGCAACCACGTCGTCGAGTACGAGGGAACGACGTACCACGGCGGCCAGTCCGGTACCGAAGTGTCGATTCACGAAGGCACCGAGAAGATCGATCCGACCCGGCACGAGGTCGCACACGACGACCAGTACTGGGTCAGCGTCTCGACCGGCGACTCCTCGAATGGCGGAGCGTCCCGGTCCGGGAAGATGATGTTCGACGTTAACAACCGTCGGCTGGACTTCTCGGCGTCGAAGTACCGTCGCGCCGGGACGAAGCGGTTCCAGTTCCAGAACAGCGACCCGCCGTACTTCCGGTGGACCAGCGACGGCGACCCGATTACGCTCGCGGAGGTGTTCGAGCAGCTACCGGACATCACGTACCGGAACGACGACGGTCACGTCGTCCGATACGCCGGTGGTGGCGACCACGACGGGACCTATCGGGAGCGCGACCGGGGAACGAACGTCGTCGTTCGCCAGCGGGCGACCGCGGTCGACCCGACGTCGTACGAACTGCAGGACGGCGACGTCATCTGGGTGTACGTTCACGCGCCCGATAAAGCGCCGGAGAACGAACACTGATGAGGTACGCGCTCTCGTTCAAGCCGGCGACCGGACTGTACGGCCAACACGACCCGAGCGCGGTCCTGTTCGAGGACGGCGAGGCCGTCTTCGGTATCGAAGAGGAACGACTCACCCGGGACAAACACGCGTCCGACACGTTCCCCGAGCGGGCTATTCGCACCTGCCTCGACTACCGCGACCTCGAACTCTCGGACGTCGACCGAGTGTTGCTCCCGTACGACCCGCAACTTCGCTCGAACATCCTCCCGCACTACCTCCGCGACGCCGTGGAAGCCGGCAGCGTCGCCCGGACGCTGTCGGCGCTCGAGGACACCGTCGTCACGCAGTTTCGGAGTCGGTTCGCGCCGACCCGGCAAGTCCGGAACAGATTGGCCGACGTGGGCACGCCGGTGCCGTCAGTCGAGACGCGGTCCCACCACGCCTGTCACGCCGCCAGCGCGTTCCATCCGTCCGGGTTCGACGAGGCGCTCGTGCTCACCGTCGACGCGAAGGGGGAGTACGACTCGACGGTCGTCTGGCGCGGCACCCCGAACGGCCTCTCGCGGGTGCGAACGTACGAACACCCCAACAGCCTCGGCCTCTTTTTCGCCGCCGTCACCGAGTACCTCGGGTACCGCATGTTCAACGGCGAGGGGAAGGTGATGGGTCTCGCGCCGTACGGCGAGGACAACGCCGAGATAGAGACGGCGCTGCGCGAGCTGGTCACGACCGGGGTGGACTACGACGTGACGGCGTTGACCAAACGCTGGGGGACCGGCTACGGCGTCCGCAAGCTCGAGGAGACGTTCGGCCGCCCTCGCAACGACACGCCCGGCGAGTTCGACCAGTGGGAGAAAGACCTCGCGTACGTCGCCCAGAAGCTCCTCGAAGAGACCGTCGTCGACATCGCGGAGACGTACGCGACGGCGCTCGGCGTCAACGACCTCGCGGTCGCGGGTGGCGTCGCGCTCAACTGCAAGATGAACCAGCGGTTCCGGGAGTCGAACGGCATCGATAACGTCTTCGTCCAGCCGGTCGCACACGACGCGGGACTCGCCCTCGGCGCGGGCTGGCTCGACCAGCGGCCCGCAGACGTGGCGCCGATGACGGACGTCTACCTCGGCTCCGAGTACGACACGGACGAGGTCGTCGACCTGCTGGAGACGAACAAGGTCGGGTACGAGCGCCCGGACGACCTCGAACGCCACGTGGCCGAGCGTCTCGCGGACGGCGACATCGTCGGCTGGTTCCAGGGCCGCATGGAGATGGGACCGCGCGCGCTCGGGGCCCGGAGCATCCTCGCTGACCCGCGGACCATCGACTCCCGCGACCGCGTTAACGAGTTCGTCAAGCATCGCGAGGAGTGGCGACCGTTCGCACCGTCGATGCTCGAATCGGCGGCAGGGACGTACCTAGAGGACGCGGAACCGGCTCCGTTCATGATACAGGCGTTCGACGTGGAACCGGACGCCACCGACGACGTGGCGTCCGTCCTTCACCCGGCGGACGATTCGACGAGACCGCAGACCGTTCGCGAGGACCAGCATCCACGATACCACCGGCTCATCTCGGAGTTCGAGGACATCACAGGCGTTCCTGTCGTGCTCAACACTTCGTTCAACGACCACGCCGAACCCATCGTCGAATCGCCGACCCAGGCGCTCAAGGACTTCTTCGGGATGGGGCTGGACGTGCTCGTACTCGAAGACTGCGTGGTGGAGAAGTAATCAGTCCCGGTCGCGTCTGAGTCGCCGCTGTCGGCTCTCGAACTCTTCCTCGGAGATGTCGCCGCGCGCGTAGGCCATCCGGAGTTCCTCCAGGGCGGGGTCGGCGCGTAGGCCGCCGCTCTCCCCGCCAGCGAGCAGGCGGTAGACGGCGTATCCGACGGCCAGGAGGACGAGCACGGCGACGAGCGCCATCGCCCAGCCCCACAGCGGCGTTCGACCGCCGTACCCCGGACCCATCATCCAGCCACCCATCATCGGGAACGCGACGACCATCATCACCACCGGCAACAGGAGCAGGAGGGCGAACAGGACGAGCACGACCCGCAGCACGGAATCGGTCTGGTCTCTCGTGGCCATATCCCGAACGACTACCTCCAGACGATTAGCCGTTGTGTCTCCAGGCTGACCCTCTCGCCGGCGATATCGTCCGCCTCGTCCGTCGGGACCGCTCGAAATGTAGAGGCGCAAAAATCGGTTTACGTCTGAACCGCTAAACGGTCTTGTAGGGACACTCCAATGGTAGAGCAAATATCCGCGAACGAACTGGCGGACTGGATCGACGAGGAACGGGAGTTCACGCTCATCGACACGCGTCCGGAGGACAGCTACGAGGCGTGGCACGTCCGCGGGGCCGAGAACGTCCCCTTCGACCCACGCGAGGGACTGAGCGAGGAGGACGCCGAGCGGGTGAAGGCGCTCGTCGACTCCGGGCCCGTCGTGACGATGTGCGGCAAGGGGCTGACGTCGACGCCGTTTGGGTTCGAACTCGACCAGCGCGGATACGACGACGTGACGGTCGTCAAGGGCGGCATGGAGGACTGGAGCAAGGTGTACGAGGTCGTCCCGGTCGAGACCCGCGACGACGACCTGGTCGTCCTGCAGTTCCAGCGCCGCGCGAAGGGCTGTCTCGGGTACCTCGTCGGATCGAAGAGCGCGGGCGAGGCGGCCGTCGTGGACGCGACGCGCCAGACCGACGTGTTCGAGGTCGCTGCCGCGGAACACGGCCTGACCATCACGCACGTCCTCGACACCCACGTCCACGCCGACCACATCTCCGGGAGTCCCGGACTCGCCGACACGCTCTCCGTCCCCTACCACCTCGGCCGGCAGGCCGCCGAGTGCGGCGTCGAGTACGACTACGAACCGCTGGCGGACGACGACACCCTGGTACTCGGCGACGTCGAGGTCGAAGCGCTGCACGCGCCCGGTCACACCTCCGAAATGATGAACTACGTCGTCGACGACGAGTTCGTCCTCACGGGCGACACCCTGTTCGTCGACTCCGTGGGCCGCACCGAACTCCAGTTCGGCGAGGCGGACGCCGCCCGCGGCGCGGAACTGCTGTACGAGACGCTCCACGAGACGCTGGGCGACCTTCCGGACGACGCGACGGTGCTCCCCGGCCACCTCACCGTCACCGCCGACGGACGCTACGAGAACGGCGAACCCGGCGTGGCGGTGGCGGCGACGCTGGGCGACCTCTTCGATAGTCTCGACCTGCTCCAGCTGGACGAGGCGGCGTTCGTCGACCGACTGTCCAGCGACCCGCCCGAGAAGCCGTCGAACTACGAGACGGTCATCGACGTGAACCGCGGCGTCGAGCACGTCGACGGCGAGCGGGAGGCGACGGAACTGGAGATGGGTCCGAACAACTGCGCCGCCTGACGACGGCGCGCGACGAGTCGCGCCATCTCCGGTTCGGCACTTCTGCGGAGACGCCGTCGCTCGTCCGAGTCTCGCATCGGCGAAGAATGGAGCGACCGAACCTGACTGCTGGGGAGTGGCTGCGCTCTACGCCATCATGTTCCGACAGGACTCGGCGCACTCCGAGAGGACCTCTGCACAGGTCTGACAGTGGTCGGCGTCGTGGCGCGAACACTCCTCGGCGCACTCCTCACAGGCTCCGGCACAGACTTCCGCGAGTTCCTCGCTGTAGTTGGAGTTTCGCGCCATGAACCGGGCGTGCGTGCTGGCGATGTCGGCGACGTCCCGGCAGAGCCGGATGCACTTCGCCATCTCCTCGCCCTCGTCGGCGCACTGGTCGGCGCAGTACTCCGCGGCCTGCACGGCTTCGAAGCAGTTGTCGATGCACTGGTCCGCTTCGTCTCCCACGTCGAGTTCACTGAGTGCCATTGCGTTTCAACAGAGGGCGGTGACGTTTTTTTCCGTTCGGGCTAACGTTGTTCGACCTGTCGACCTCGCTGCTCCCGTCTTCCCCGCCGCAGTCGGTGCTCACCCTGGAATGTAAAATCCCCGCTCGAAGACGGCGGAGTCGAGCGCGTCGTGCCGTCTTCTACGGTTGGCCACCGTCCCGACGGTCGTCCACGCGCGCCGAGACTATACGGTCCGGCTTCGTCGACTGTCCCGAACTGTCGGCAATCTGAACTCCGCCGGCGTCTCGATTCGGTGCACAACGCGGTCGTTACCGCCTGTCGGACGACTGTTATCTTCGAGAACGCTCTCCTTGTAACGTCGCTCGCGCCGGAGCGAAGTTGGCGGAGGGACGCCGGAACCGGCGGCGAGGTCGTGCGTCCCGGCATACGCCTCCCACTCGCTCACTTGACAGGAACCGTTTGCCGCATCTCGGTCTCATCGACGCCACTACTAACTTTCAAAATTCGCGTAGTAAGCCGTAAAGATGCTCTCTACTGTCCACTTTATCAACAGAGGTCGGTCTACATATCAAGAATTAACTACATATGGCAAACGGTCGTGAATTCTGTTCGGATGTCAGAGAAATCCAACGTAACACGGAGACGCTTCCTGAAGGCGACCGGTGGTGCAGCGTCGGCAGTCGCGATAGCCGGCGAGAGTGTCGCACAACAGACCACCGAGCAGCAGACGACAGGTCAGGGGACGGAGCAGGACGGCGGCGGGAGCGACCGGACGCTCCAGCTCATCAACTCGACGATGACGACGCTGGACCCCATCCGGGCGACGGACACGGCGTCCGGTACGGTCATTCAGCAGCTGTTCGACTCGTTGATGAACTACCCGAACGGTCAAATCGAGGTCCAGGAGCAGTTGGCGACGGAGTTCAACGTCTCCGACGACTTCACGACGTACACGTTCAACCTGAAGCAGGGCGCCACGTTCCACAACGGCGACGAGGTGACGGCGCAGGACTTCGTCTACTCGTGGGAACGGCTCGCCGCCTCTGAGAACTCCCGACGCGCGTCGTTCATCCTCGATTCCATCGGTGTGGTACACGAGACGACGGACGACGGCAGTTACGAGCCGGGAACCTTAGCTATCGAAGCCCAGGACGACTACACCTTCCGGATGGAACTGGAGGAGCCGTTCCACGCCACCCTCGAGATGCTGGCGTACACCGCATTCGCCGCGCTGCCGGAGGGCATCGTCGGCGACATCCAGGGGTACGACGGCGAGATGGAGCACAGCCAGTTCGCCACGAACAACCCCATCGGGGCCGGCCCGTTCCAGTTCGACCGCTGGCAGAGCAACCAGGAGGCGGCCGTCACGCGGTACGACGACTACCACGGAGAGACGGCACAGATCGGCGGCGTCCGCTGGGCCATCATCGAGGACGACCAGGCGGCGTTCACGTACACGATGAACAGGAACGCCGACCTCGTGACCAACGAGCAAATTCCGACGGCCCAGTTCGACCCGAACAAGGTGAACGTCGAGAACACCGACGACTTCGGCCGCAAGAGCGGGACGTACGGTCCGGTCCAGAACGGCGAGACGATGACGTACCTCGGCGTGCCGACCATCAACTCCTTCTACATCGGGTTCAACACGGACGCCATCGAGAAACCTGCCCGGCAGGCCGTCGCGTACGCGCTGAACCAGCGCGTCGCCGTCGAACAGGTGTTCAAGGGACGCGGCCAGGGGTCGTACCACTTCACGCCGCCGCGCATCTACCCCGGCGGGCCCGAGCAGTACACCCAGCACGCCCAGCAGAACTACCCGTACGGGTACAACGAGTCGCAACTCAGCCGTGCAAGACAGGTGATGGAGGAGGCCGGCTACGGTCCCAACAACCAGTACCAGTTCACGCTGACGACCTACCAGTCGAGCACGTGGCAGTCCATCGCCAAGATAATCCGCGACCAGCTGTCGAGCGCCCACATCAACGTGCAACTGCAGCAGTCGCCGTTCGCCACGCTCATCCAGCGCGGCCGGCAGGGCAACCTCGGCGCGTACACGCTCGGCTGGATCATGGACTGGCCCGCGCCGGACAACTTCCTCAACCTGCTGTATCCGCCGGCGACGGACACGTCCCAGTCCGCACCGCTCTCGTACACCAACTGGTCGGACACGCAGGCGGCCCAGCAGGCCACCCAGGCGTGGGAGAAGATTCAGAACAACACCGCGCCGAGCGACCAGGCGACGCAGGCGCGCAACGAGGCGTACGTCACCATGGAGGAGGCCAACTGGGAGGACGTAGTGTTCCTGCCGGTGTACCACCGGACCGACGAGCGGTTCGGCTACCAGTGGGTCGACGTGCCGAAGTTCGGTGCGGCCGGCACGAGCCGTCAAATGTACAACACGACGACCATCAGTCAGCGGAACTCGAACTAGTCGAGCCACTCCGCCGCCCACTCCTCCATCGCGTCGAAGACGGGACAGAGCGACCGGCCCTTCTCGGTGAGACTGTAGTAGGTCGCTATCGGCGCGTCGGCTTCCGTGCGTCGCGAGACGAACCCCGTCTCCCGGAGGTCGTCGAGCACGCGCGACAGCGTGCGCGAACTCGCTCCCGTGCAGCGCTTGAGTTCGTTGAACCGCTTCTCCTCGCCGTGGAGGTCGTAGAGGACGACCAACCGCCACTGCGAGCCGATCAGTTCGAACGATTCGACGACGGGACGGACGCCCTCCTCTTCCGCGACGGTTTCTGACGTCATTGTGGTGCCCGGTGACGGTCTTCTCGGCGAACGCGTAAACCGGTTCGGGCTCGCATCAGGTAACACTGCGATACCTGCCGCGCCCTCCGACCGGCGCGAGACTCAGCCGCGTCGGGGGCGAAATCAACGCCGCCAGCGCCCGAACCGCAGACACACACTTTTGCTCGTCCCCGTCGCAGACGGTCTGCATGACGACGACCGCCGAACTGGCAGACTTCGTCAGGGGAACCGACTTCGACGACCTCTCGGAGGACACCGTCGACGAACTGAAAAAGCGCGTCCTCGACTCGGTGGGCATCGCGGTCGGCGCGATGGGCGCGGAACCGGTCGAGCAGGTCCGGACGACCGTCGAGGAACTGAACGCCGACGGCGACTGCCGACTCTGGGGCGGCGGAACCGCGTCGCCGCCGGACGCGACGATGCTGAACACCGCGCAAGTGCGCTATCTCGACTACATGGACTCGTTTCTCGCTCCCGGGGAGACGCCGCACCCGAGCGACAACGTCGCCGCCGCGGTCGCGTGCGGCGAGTACGCCGACCGCTCGGGCGCGGAACTGCTGGCCGGCCTGGCGGTCGCCTACGAGGTCCAGGGCGAACTCGCCTGGAACGCGCCGGTGCGCGACAGGGGGTTCGACCACGTGACCCACACCGTGATTTCCGCTGCTACCGGCGCGGCCAAACTGCTGGACCTGGACCGCGAGGCGACACGCTCCGCGGTCGGCATCGCCGGCACAGCGCACAACGCGCTCCGGGTCACCCGCACCGAGGGAATCTCGGAGTGGAAGGGCATCGCGTCGGCGAACACGGCGCGCAACGCCGTCTACTCGGCGATGTTGGCGAGAAACGGGATGGAGGGCCCCACGAACCTCTTCGAGGGCGGGAAGGGCTGGAACCAGGTGGTCGCGGGCACCGACTTCGAGGTCGACCTCTCGCCGGGCGAGCGCGTCCACGACGTGATGACCAAGCGGTACGTCGCGGAGACGTACGCCCAGTCCGCCGTCGAGGGCATCATCGAACTCGCGGAGCGCGAGGAGATAGACTCCGGCGAGGTCGAGCGCATCCACCTCGACACGTTCGCCGGCGCGAAACTCATCATCGGCGGCGGCGAGGGGTCGCGCTACGAGGTCGAGACGAAGGCGCAGGCCGACCACTCGCTGCCCTACATGCTCGCCGCCGCGCTCGTCGACCGCGAGATGACGAACGCCCAGTACGACCCAGATCGCATCCGGCGCGACGACGTGCAGGAACTGCTTCGCACCGTGGAGGTGGAGGAGGACCCCGCGCTCACCGAGCGCTTCGAGAACGGCGAGATGCCCGCGGTCGTCACCGTCGAACTGGCCGACGGGACCGTCTACACCATCGAGAAGGACGAGTTCCGGGGCCACCCCAACGCCTCGATGACGTGGGAGCAGGTCGAGGCGAAGTTCGACCGGATGACCGCGGACCGCTACGACGAGGGCCGCCGCGAGGAAATCGTCGAGACGGTGCTGCAACTGGAGGAACACGACGTCTCGGACCTCGTGGCGCTGCTGGACTGACCGAGCGGTCGTCCTTCTTCCGTATCGTCTCACAGTACCCGCGCTCTCGCTCGAAGCGCGGTCGAAGTCCCACGAAAAATGAGTATCAGCGTTCAGTACTCTGAGTTGCCGACGGGATTACGGCGGTCCCGGCGGGAAGTCGTTGTCGTCGTCCTCGTTCGTTACGTCCACGGTCGCCTCGTTGCTGGCCGACGCTATGCCGATCTGTTCGTTATAGTTCGACTGCGTGTTCGACTGGGACACGCTCGCGCCGCTGCCGCTCGCGCTGGCCTCCTGATAGTTGTCGTTCCACTGTGTGACGGTCTGGCTCTGGTCGACGCTAGCGGACGCGCTCTGCTCGACGGTCACGCTGTCGTCGTCCACCGGTTGTGCAAGTGCTCCGCCTGCGAACATCGTCGTGGCGACGGTCAATGCGACCAGTACGCCAAGGGTCTGTTTCAGATTCATAGTTTTTAGGTCTGTTAGCGTTTATCTCTCGGGCTTACGGCGGTCCCGGCGGGAAGTCGTTGTCGTCGTCCTCGTTCGTGACGGTCACGTCAGCCGTGTTGCTGGCCGACGCGGACGCTGCCTGAATGTTCGTGTTGTACTGCTCGTTCGACTGGCTGACGGAGGCGTCACCGCTGCTACCGTCGTGGTGCTTCTTATGGTGCTTCTTATCCCCGTCCGAGGCCGCGAAACCGAGCTGAGTGTTGTAGTTCGCTTGGCTGACGTCCTGAGACTGGCTAACCGATGCGGTCGCATCCTGGTCGACGGTCACGCTGTCGTCGTCCACCGGTTGTGCAAGTGCTCCGCCCGCGAACATCGTCGTGGCGACGGTCAGTGCGACCAGTACGCCGAGTATCTGTTTCACGTTCATGTTTTGTTTCTCCGGGTGGCCGAGCCCAACCCACACGTGCGTAGGCCGCGACGTGCAGGAACGGCAGTCGTCTCGCCCGAAACCACCCGGTCATCGTCAACGGCAGGACCCGGTATTAACCCGAACGACCGTTCTCACCGTTCAGTTACCGTCCTCGGCAGGGTTTACGACCGTTCGCGGCATAACTGAAACTAACCTATCTTCGGCGGAGCGACATCCGGGTTACAGATGTCCCCGCGCCGACTTAACCGGATTCCTCCCCGTCAGTCCGTGCGCAGCGGTTTCGCCGTCGCTCCCACGTATCAAATCAGACAGAGTAACTTTGGGTGAGAATAGCAAAGTTTCGACGGTTCGTTCCCGTTCGCGGGCGTCGGACCGCGTTCGCGGCGATTCGACCGCCGCCGCCGCTCGAATAAACGACGGGCGCCCCAAACTACTTGTATAAAATCCTATAAATGACGCCGGGCATCCTTCGTTATCGAAGACGTCGAAGATAGTAACGCTGCTTTCCGCGAACTTCCTCGGAAAATAACTAAGTTCCGAACTGCCGTCGCTCTGCGGAGAGAAACCGATGACAGTCGCCGATGGCAAGCACGCTCCCGAACGCGCTCGGACGGGGGGCACCGATACGAGCGGTCGCCGACGCACGCCCGAGGTGGCGCGATGAGACCGACGAACGAGGCTGCTCTCGCGCTGACCGTCGTACTGCTCGGCGGCGTCCTCGTCGGCCTGACCGGTGTCGGTGCGGGAACTCCGACCGACGCCATTCCCGACGACTCGGCGGTGGTGAACGCCGAACCGGCGCAGTCCGCGCCTCACGACGAGTGCGTCGAGCGGGGCGGGAAGGACTGCCGGCCGAACTGGTTCCAGTCGGTCGACCGCGTCGGTGAACCGCCGTGGATACTGTAACCGCGCACGCGTACGGAGCGCGGGCCCCTCCGGGGAGGGTGGGACTCGACGCCGCAGGGGACCGTTTCCCCGTCGAGCGTCGCGGCTGCTCGAAACGGGCCCCCCCGTTCGCGTCACCGCCATGGCGCCGGGACGGTGTTCGTTCGTGAGTCGATACCGACTGCTGGCGCTTCTCGTCGCCCTCCTCGCCGGTCTCGCGGTCGGCACCCAGTTCGCCGCCCCGTCGACTGCGGGACCGTTCGACTGTTCCTCCGACGACGGAACGTCCGACCTCTCCTGGCACCTTCACCGTTACGGCGGGGGCTGTGGACCCGTCGACGTCGGACGCGTCTTCCCATCCTCGCCGCGGGACGCGGTCGACCGCGACGGCGAATCGCCCGGTTCGGCGAGCGAACCGTCGCCCGGTCGCTGACGGACCACTCGCTGCCCGGTGACGGGCTCGTGTTCCTCCGAAGACGGTATCGCGGAGCGTATCGCGACCGTACGCCGTCCGACGCCGAACGTCGCTCCGTTCAAACCATCGATAACGACGGTTAACGCCGAGTTACGGCCTCGTTGCGGCGTAGTAGTGCCGGATAGCGAAGGCGACGACGGTAGAGCCGGACGGCGACGAGGACGAGCGTCCAAAAAGCGAGTCGGGACTACCCGCTCAGGAACTTCTTCAGTCGGACGAGGATGCTCTTCTCCCGGTCGCCGCCGCGGCGCTCGCGGCCGTCATCGCTCCCGCCGCCCGCGTCGCTCGACCCCTCGGCGCCGTCCCCGCTGGCGCGGATTGGGTCGTCGACGTCCTGGCCCGTTTCGGCCGCCTCGACGGCGCGCTCGACGAGGTCCGGGGCGCCGTTGACCGCCTCGGCGACGGGGACCTTCACGAGCGGGAGGTCGGCGAACCGGGATTCGTCGACCGCCGTGTCCGCAGCGACTATCGCCGCCTCCGCGGCGGCGACGTCGTCGCTGCCGAGTTCGTTCTCGGTCCCCATCGACCCCTGGACCTCGACCTCGATGTCGTGGCCGGCGTCCTCGGCGGCGTTCTCCAGGTTCTCGGCGGCCATCTGGCTGTGTGCGATTCCCGTCGGACAGGCTGTGACTGCGACGATTTTCATGGTTCTACGAGTTCGGTTACTTCCCTTCGCGTTTCGGCCGAACGCGCTCGCTCGGCGAGCGTTTCCGCGTCTCCGTAGGTCGTCTCCACGACGCGCTCTTTGACTGCGGGGACGGTGACCGCGCTGGCGCTGAGTTCGTCCAGACCGAGGCCGACGAGCAACTCGGCGTTCTCGGGAACGCCGGCCATCTCGCCGCACATCCCGACCCAAGCGTCGGCGTCGCGCGCGGCCTCGACCGTGCGCGCTATCGCCCGGAGCACGGCGGGGTAGCGGGGGTCGTGTAGGTCGGCGACGTGGTCGTCGTCGCGCGCTGCGGCCTGGACGTACTGCGCGAGGTCGTTTGTCCCGACGCTGAGGAAGTCGACGCGGTCGGCGAGTTCCGCGGCGTTCATCACCGCCGCCGGCGTCTCGACCATCACGCCCAGTTCGGGGACGGCGTGTTCGACTCCCTCGTCGTCGAGGGCCGCCGCGACCGACTCGACGGCGTCGAGCGCCGCCGTCAGCTCCTCGACGGTCGCGACGAGCGGGAACATCACGGCGAGCGCGTCGCCGTGTTCCGTGGCGGCCGCGCGCAACAGCGCCCGCAACTGCGTCTCGAACAGGTCGCGCGCGGACCCGAGCGCGAGTCGGACGCCGCGCACGCCGAGGAACGGATTGTCGCCCTCCGGCACGTCGAGGTACGGGATGGACTTGTCGCCGCCGACGTCGAACGTCCGGACGACCACTCGCCCGCCCTCGAACGCGTCGAGCGCGTCGACGAACGCCTTGTACTGCTCCTCCTCGGTCGGCGGTTCGTCGCGGTCGAGGAAGAGGAACTCCGTGCGATAGAGGCCGACGCCGTCGGCCCCCCGTTCGACGGCGACGGCGAGTTCGTCCGGGCCGCCGACGTTGGCAGCGACCTCCACCGCCCGGCCGTCGGTCGTCGTCACCGGCCCGCGGCGAACGTCGGCGGCGTCGTCGCGCTCGGCGGCGGCCACGCGCTCCGCGTCGGGGTCGACGACGAGTTCACCGTCTTCGCCGTCGACGAGCACCCGGTCGCCGTCCTCGACGGCTGCCAGGGCGTCGCCGACGCCGACGACGGCGGGGATGGCCAGCGAGCGCGCGATGATGGCCGCGTGGGAAGTGCGACCCCCCTCCGCGGTGGCGATGCCGACGATGTCGTCGGGGTCGAGTCGCGCCGTGTCGCTCGGCGTCAGTCGCTCGGCGACGACGACGCTCCCCGGGTCGAGTTCGGCCAGGCCGGTCCGTTCGGTCCCGAGCAGTTCGCGCAGGAGGCGGTCGCGCACGTCGCGCAGGTCGTCGGCGCGCTCGCCCATCCGCCCGTCCATCCCCTCGAACTGCTCGATCGGATCCTCGAAGGCGTTCCGGACCGCGTGCTCGGCACCATGTCCGTCCTCGATGGCCTCTTCGACGGCGTCGGTAATCTGGGGGTCTTCGAGGAACTTCACGTGCGCGTCGAACACGGCGGCTTCCTGCTCGCCGACCTCCGCCGCGGTGCGCTCGCGCTCCCGTTCGAGGTCGGCTTTCGCGCCCTCGACGGCGGCCTCGTAGCGGTCGCGCTCCGTCTCCGGGTCGACGTCGGCGCTCGTCGCGTCGTCGAGGTCGAGGGCGTCGTCGGGGGCGTACCGGACGGCGGTGCCGACGCCGCTGCGCGGTGTAGCGCCGACGCCGGCGAGCGACGTTCGTTCCTCGCTCATCCCTCGTCCTCCGGCGTCGCGAGTACGGTCTCCAGTTCGGCGAGCGCGGCCTCGGCGTCGTCGCCCTCGGCAGCGAGAACGACGTCGTCGCCGTGTTCGACGCCGAGGCCGGTGACTGCGAGCATGCTCTCGGCGTTCACGGGGTCGCCGTCCACCGGGGCGACGGTCACGTCGGCGTCGTACTCGCCGACCGCCTCGACGAACTCCGACGCCGGGCGGGCGTGCAGTCCCGCCTCGGGGACGACGGTGACGGTGCGCGTGGGCATCAGGCCACCTCCGTGAGTTCGTCCAGGAGTGCGTCCCGGACTGCTTCGGCGGAGGACGCTGCCCGGAGCGTCTCTCGCAGTTCGTCGTGCATCAGCGCCCGCGAGAGCGAACTGAGGACTTCGAGGTGGTCGTCGTCGGCGTCCTCGGGTACGAGTATCATGAACAGCAACGTCGCGGGTTCGCCGTCCATCGCGTCGAAGTCGACGCCCTCGGACGACCGGGTGAACGCCAGCGACGGCCGTTCCACGGCCTCCGTCTTGGCGTGCGGGATGCCGATGCCGTGACCGACGCCCGTCGTCGCTTCCTCCTCGCGGGCGAGGAGGTCGTCGAGCGCCTGCTCGCGGTCGGTCACCCGTCCGGCGTCGACCAGCACGTCCAGCAGGTGTTCGATGGCTCGTTCCTTCTCGGTCGGCGGTTCCGTCAGTTCGACGTGCTCCGGTGGGAGCAGTTCGTCGAGGTCGTGTCCTTGCATGGTGTCGTGGAATCCGTTCGGATCAGTCGGTCGTGACGGCCGCTGGCTCGTCGTCTCGCTGAATCTGCTCCTCGAAGTCGGGCTTGACGAGCGTGATTGCGCCCGCGGTCACGAGGGTCCCGAGTCCGAGACAGGCGAGGAACAGCAGGGGTCGGTTCGAAATCCAGAACAGGAAGATGCCGCCGTGCGGTGCCTTGATGCCGACGTCGAGCGCCATCGCAGCGGCACCCGCCGACGCCGACCCGGCCATCAGACACGGGATGACGCGGAAGGGGTCCGCGGCGGCGTACGGAATCGCGCCCTCGGTGATGAACGAGAGGCCGAGCACGGTCGAGGACTTGGCCTGCTCGTACATCTCCTCGGCGTACTTGTGCGGCGCGACGAAGTTCGACAGCGCCATCCCGAGGGGCGGGGTCATCCCGGCTATCATCACCGCGGCCATCGGCCCCGTTATCGCGCCGTTGGACTGGCCGACGAGGCCCAGCGCGAAGGTGTACGCGACCTTGTTGACGGGGCCGCCCATGTCGAACGCCATCATTGCGCCGAGGACGGCGCCGACGACCAGCGCCTGGCCGCCCTGGAGTCCCGTGAGCCAGTCCGTCAGGACGGCGTTCGCCATCGCCACCGGGACGCCGACGACGAAGATGACGAACGGGAACAGCAGGGCCGTCGTGAAGAGCGGAACTATCAGCACCGGCATCATCGGTTTGATCG
Source organism: Halomicrococcus pelagicus (assembly GCF_050954125.1). NCBI lineage: Archaea > Methanobacteriati > Methanobacteriota > Halobacteria > Halobacteriales > Haladaptataceae > Halomicrococcus > Halomicrococcus pelagicus. The sequence continues at coordinate 82,316 of NZ_JBPBWC010000008.1, forward strand.
CACCCGGAACGTTCCAGTTCTTGATCCAGCGCGCGACGTAGCCGGCGAGGAGGCCGGCGACGAGCGCGCCGAGATAGCCGGCGGCCGCCTCGCCGGCCGGGAGGCCCAGCGCGTTCCCGGCCGATTTTACGACGGTCGACTGCTGGATGACGTACGACAGGAGGAGTCCAGGTGCTAACCCGGGTCGGTCCGCGATGGCGTACGCGATGTAACCGCCGAGAATCGGCACCATGATGCCCAGTCCGGCGGTTCCCATCTGCGCGAGGAACCAGCCGGTCGAACCGGTCGCGTCGAAGACCGACTCCGTTCCGACGCCGAAGAAGCCGGACCACGCATACCCGAGCGCGAGGAAGATACCGCCGATGGTGACGAACGGTATCATGTACGACACGCCCGTCATGATGTTCTCCTTCAGCGATGTCATCTGTGCCCTGACGTCCGAGTTATTAGTTGCCATGGGGTATGATCATTATGTTTAGTTGGGGTAAAATAGACTTTTCGGGTATGCAGGTTTTTGATTGGTTCTGTCGGTAATGCCGTAAATGCCGGATACAGACGACGAAATCACCGGCGAACTCGGCTTCCGGACGAACGCTACTGCTCATTTCCCCGTCGAAATCGGGGAAATTTCTATGCCGTCCACGTGCAGGTCTCTGAACGGCGGAGGTTCGGTCCCCTCCGTCGACACCACGCGGGCCGCAGCGGCGACGCCCCGCGCGAGGGCCCGTCGCTCGGACTCGCCGGCGTCGAACGCCGCGAGGACGCCGGCGAGCAGGGAGTCGCCGGCCCCGACGGTGTCGATGGCCTCGACTTGCAGGGCGGGGGCGTAGTAGGCGCCCTCGCCGCTCACCAGTATCGCTCCGTCCGCGCCGAGCGAGGCGACGACCCGTTCGAACCCGCGTTCCCGTAGTTCGGCCGCGGCGACCGCGCACTCCTCGACCGTTGCGGTCGGGAGGCCCGTCGCGGCGGCGAGCTCCTCCCGGTTCGGCTTGCAGAGGTCGTAGTTCGCCTCCAGCGTGCCGAGGAGTCCGCCGCCGGCGTCGATAGCGGTGGCCCAGTCGCCGGCAGTCGCGAGGCGGTCGACCGCGTCGGCGTCGAGACCGGGCGGGAGGCTTCCGGCGACCAGCACGGTCTCGGGGTCGCGGTCGCGGACGGTCGCGACGAGGTCCTCGACGGCCGCCTCGCCGAGCGGCGGCCCCCGCTGGTTCATCTTGTACTCGCCGTCTTCGGCCAGGACCGTCGTGTTGAGTCGCGTGATGCCGTCGATGCGGACGAACTCGCTGGGGACGTTCGCGGTGTCCAGTTCGTCGACGAGGTAATCGCCGAGGAAGCCGCCGACGAATCCGGTCGCGACCGTCTCGACGCCGAGTTTCCGGAGGTATCCGGAGACGTTCACGCCCTTTCCGCCGGCGTCGAACCGCCGGTCGGTCGCCCGGTTGACACCGCCGGCTGACAGCGGTTCGTCGAGCGAGACCGTCTGGTCGACGGCCGGATTCGGCGTAATCGTCAGTATCACGCGTCGACCACCTCGATCGCGACGCTGGCCTCGTCGAGGGCGTCGTCGAGGGGTTCGCTCGGTCGCTCGTCTGTGACGAACAGGTCGAGGTCGGAGAGGGCGGCGAACTGGACGAAGCTTCGTTTCCCGTGCTTCGAGGCGTCCGCGACGAGCACGACTCGCTCGGCGGCCTCGCAGATCAGCCGCTTCATCCGTGCCTCGGACTCGTTGGGCGTCAACAGACCCTGGTCGGCGTGAACCGCGTTCGTCCCGACGAACGCCACGTCGAAGTTCGTCCGTTCGAGGAACGTCTCTCCCGTCGGGCCGACGAGCGAACCGGTTTTCGAGCGCAGGGTCCCGCCCGTCACCTTCACCTCGGTGTCCGCGTCGCCGAGCGACATCGCGATGTGCGGGGAGTTCGTCGCGACCACCGTCGGACCGTCCGATTCGAGTCGGTTTGCGACCTGCATCGTCGTCGTCCCGGCGTCGAGGAAGACGACCGCGTCGTCGCGGACCTCCTCGACCGCGCGCGTCGCGATCGCCCGTTTCGCCGTCAGGTTCCGCACTTCCTTGCGGCCGTACTCTCGCTCCTGGCCGACCGTCGTGACGGGAAGCGCCCCGCCGTGGGACCGCTCTACCTCGTTCTCTGATTCGAGTTCGCGCAGGTCGCGTCGTATGGTCGCCTCGGAGACGTCGAGCGTCTCCGCCAGGTCGGACACGGCACACCCGTTCTCTTCGGTCACTCGTTCCACGATTCGTCTGCGTCGTTCGTCGGGCAACATCGCTCTCTACCGAAAAAGAACGGGCAAAACTCTTAACGTTTGTTTCTGACTCTGTATGTTTTTGCACAGAGACGACGGTTACCGCTGTACGGTCGCGCCGTCGCCCCCGTCGGGGACGTCTCGAACGAAACGCGCTGTCCCTCGCTGAGCCCAAGTCACTAAGTAAACACCCGTCGTGCTAATGACTCCCATGCCAATGGGAGACCGAGCTTTCGACTTCCTGCACCACAACGACCGACCGGACAAACCTCGAGAGATGGGAATCACCGAGATTCGGGGGCCGTACTACGACCCGATGGGGCCCCGCGAGCTCCGGGACATCCTCGAGACGATGGGCTGGTACGTCGACATCTACAAATTCAGCGGTGGGTCGTTCGCGCTGATGCCCGAGGACGCCGTCCGCGAACTCATCGACGTCTGCCACGAGCACGACGTCAGGGTGTCGACCGGTGGCTTCATCGAGAACGTCCTCGTGCGCGACCACGACAAGGTCGAAGACTACATCGAGGAAGCAGAGGACCTCGGTTTCGACATCGTCGAGATCTCCAGCGGATTCCTGGCCACCGGCACCGACGACATGGTGGCACTCACCGACCTGGTACAGGAGTACGACGTAAAACCCAAACCCGAGATCAACGTCCAGTTCGGCGCTGGCGGTGCCTCCGACCCGGAGGAGTTGGAGCGGGGTGGGCAACAGAGCCCCGAGCAGGCCATCGAGGAGGGCAAGCGCCACCTCGAAGCCGGTGCCGACCTGCTGATGGTCGAGGCCGAGGGCATCACCGAAGAGGTCAAGGAATGGCGTACGGACGTCGCCTACCAGATCGCCAACGAGCTGGGCATCGAGAACCTGGTGTTCGAAGCCCCGGGCCCCGAAATGTTCGAGTGGTACATCAAGAACTTCGGCCCGAACGTGAATCTGTTCGTCGACAACTCCCAGATCGTCGAACTCGAATGCATGCGTTCGGGCCTCTGGGGGAAGATAAGTAGCTGGGGGCGAACCGTCACGTACAATCCCGACTGAGACGGGCGGTACGGTAACTTCAGCCGGGGCTCAGCTCTGGGTTTGACGGATGAACTCGTCGAGCTCTTCTTCGATGAGTGTCGCGACGCGCTCGCTGTATCGCCAGAGTGCTGCATTGAGCCGCTCTTCGGTCTCGTCGTCGAGACTGTCTCTCCCACGAAGGACGGAGTCACTGGTGATCTGTGGGTGATAGACGCAGACGACTCCAAGCGAGGTGTCGGAACTCGAGGTTCCCGCGGTGTGGATTCCGTATCGATCGGTTCCCCAGACGCCATCGCCGCCCCGTCGCTCCAGTTCGGAGTCGAGCGCGTCGAGGAGTTGCACCTCTTCGGGGGAGAGGATCGAATCGTCGCCCTCGAACAGTTCGGCGTACGCCTCTATCCGGGCACTGCTCGTCCACTGGTCCAGCTGAGATTGCGCCCGTACGACGAGCTGTCTTTCGTCTGGAAACTCGGCCATGCTTCTAGAACGACGGCCACGTCAATCAACGTTAGGTCATGTCGACGATCGGTGGATCTGGTGCGCTGACATCGCGCTGAACGGCTCGAATCACGCACGGACGCCCCAGAAGAACGCGATTCCGAGGACGGTGACGATCGATAGCAGGAACTGCAACGGCGCGCCGACGCCCGAACTCTTAGGGGAGTAGCGACCCTGGTAGGGACGGATGGCCCGCCAGCACGCCCTCGGATTCCACTCGATTACGGACGAGGTCGCGCGCGAACTGTCGGTCAACGGGACGGTGCCCGACTGGCTCTCGGGAAGCCTCGTCCGCAACGGCCCCGGCGCGTTCGAACTCGGGGGACGGTCGGTCGACCACTGGTTCGACGGCCTGGCGATGCTCCACCGGTACACGTTCGACGACGGCGTCACCTACCGGAACCGATTCCTGCGGACGGAAGCGTACGCGGCGGCACGGGCCGGCGAGTTCGACGGCGGATTCGCGACCGGAGAGACGACGCTGCGCCAGCGCCTGAAGTCGTTCGTCCTCGACGACCCCTACGACAACGCAAACGTCATCGCCGAGCGCGTCGGCGAGCGGTATCTCGCACTGACGGAGACACCGCGCTGGGTAGCGTTCGACCCCGAGACGCTGGAAACCCGCGGCCACGTCCGGTACGACGGGCCGGAACCGAGCGGTCGCCTCGCCTGCGCGCACATGAACCGCGACCCGGCGACCGACCAGATGGTGAACTTCGAGGTCGCGTTCGGCCCGACGAGCCAGTACCACGTCTACGCGATGTCGACCCCGACCGAGCGCGACCACGTCGGTTCCGTCTCCGTCGAGGAACCGGCGTACATGCACAGTTTCGCGCTGACGCCGAACTACGTCGTGCTCACCGAGTTCCCGTTCGTCGTCGACCCCATGGCGTTCCTCAGGCCCGGCAAGCAGGGTCCGTTCGTCGACAACTTCGAGTGGAAACCCGAGCGCGGCACCCGGTTTCTCGTCCTCGACCGGGCGAGCGGCGACCTCGTCGCCGAACCGCGGACCGAGCCGTTCTTCGGGTTCCATCACGCCAACGCCTACGAGGACGGCGACGAACTCGTGCTCGACCTCGAAACGGTGCCGGACCCGTCGGCCATCGACAGCCTCTACCTCGACGGACTGCGATCGGGTGACCTCGACGCGCTCGGCGGCCGCCTCGAACGGTTCCGCGTCGACCCCGCTTCGCCCGCCGTCGACCGCACGGAGCTGTACCGCGGCACGGCGCTGCCGACCGTCTCGCCGGCGCGCTGGTGTCGCGAGCACCGCTACGTGTACGCCCAGGGAACCGACCTCCCAGTGACCGAGTGGCCGGGGTCGGTGGTGAAAATCGACGCCGAGACGGGAGACACCGCGACGTTCGGCGACCCGGACGACCACTACAGCGAACCCATCTTCGTCCCGCGACCTGCTGGCACGCGCGAGGACGACGGCGTCGTGCTCGTCGTCGCACTCGACGACGCCGCCGAGCGGTCCGACCTCCTCGTCCTCGACGGCGAGTCGCTGTCGGAACTGGCGCGAGCGCGACTCCCCCACGCTATCCCGTTCGACTTCCACGGCCGCTTCTTCCCCGAACTCACCTGACGAGGGGGGCCGTCTGAGTCGACGCCGGCGTTTTCCGCCGGAAGCACCCGAGACGTCGCCGGGAACGGTGGACGACCGACGGAGAGTCGTGGCGGTCGACGTGGCCCGGCGACGTCGCCGCGAGGCTGTGCCGGCGAACCGTTTCGGGTCACGCCGAAGCCTTATCTCCGCTCGACCCCGAGAACCTGTATGAATCCGAGGGGGAACCGAGGTCCGGGTCGGGGTCGTCTGTTCCGGCTCCTGTTACTGTTCGTCCTGCTGTCGACCGGCGGGCGCTTCCTTGGCGGCGGTGGCGGCCGCTTGCTGGAAACGCCGGACGCGCTGATGCTGCCGGTCGTCGGCACCGTCGGCCTGCCGGTCATTTTCGGAGTCGCCGTCGGTGTGGTCGCGGTCGGCGGCGCGCTGGCACTGCGCGCCGGCGTCTTCGACGGCCGGAGCGACGAGGACGCGCCGCCGGGCGACTACACGTGCCGGTACTGCGGGACGAATCTGGAGCGCTATCGGAACCGCTGCCCGCACTGCGAGACGCGGGATCCGGTAGCGTACCAGGACGACCTCTGACCGTCCGCGCTCCCTTCGTCTCCGACCACACACGTCCGTAGTTCGAACGGGACGCTCCACCAGTGCCGCGTCCTTCGCTGTCCGAAAGTCGGGGTCCGTCGTCCTGATACACCCTTGACTTTTAACGGTCGGTTGCAGTTCGAGTCGCCCGATATCGCTGGTTTCGAAATCGATAGTAATCGCTGTATCCACACATAAAATTGAGAAACTATACTAGCGTTTTACGACGACGATGCACGTAGTCCGCTCCTAGAGAGCGGGGTACTATGCCAACCAGACGTGCACGAACGTATCGAGCGAGACACATCGACCGGCGAACCGTCTTGAAGACGGGGGCTGTGCTGGCGAGTGGGGTGCTCGCAACTGGCACCGTCGGCGCGAGCGTGAAACAAGAAGATCGTGAGGTTCACGAGGGTGAATCAGTCGACGTCGGGGACGGGACCGTAACGGCGTACGCGACGACGAACTCGGCAGAGGAACTCTCGTCGTTGGGTGTTCACGTCGACGACGGCGTGCTCGCGTCGGTCGACGTGGACGAATCGAAACCGCACGACAGCGTTGCAGCCCACCTTTCGTTCCCGGATGCGGTAGACACGCTTCAGTTCACGTTCATGGGCTTCCACTTCAACCCGGTGGGACACCCGCCACCTGATATCTACACCGTCCCTCACTTCGACTTCCACTTCTACATGATGGCGGAAGACGCCGTGGAAGGGATCCCACTGGGCGTGGCCGCCTACGACGTTCCCGACGAACAGCACCCGTCCGGATTCGTGTTCGAAGATTCGCGTCTCATCGAGCCCGAGATGGGCGAACATCTGCTCGACGGGACGGCCCCGGAGTTCAACGACGGCGAGTTCACCCACACGTACGTCTACGGGGCGTACGATTCGAGTATCGACCCGGAGAACCCGAGCGGCGTCGAAGAGCTGGAACTGGGGGACGAGACGCGAGAGGTGCCCGTCTTCGAGGGTGATGGAGAGGGGCGGATTCACTTCGTCGAGCCGATGGTCACGACCGAGTTCTTCGCCAGCCTCGACGAGGAGACGTCTGTGGACGTGACGACGCCCGAGGCGTTTTTCACTGACGGTCGGTACCCGACGGAGTACGTCCTGAAGCCGGACCAGAGCAACGGCGTGCATATCTCCATCGACGGCTTCGAGGAGTTCCCCGGGCCGAGATAGGGGTCCCGGACGACTGCCGGCTCGCTTCGCGGGAGAGGATAGTGGAATTATACGTCGCTACAGATGCACTCGTGGCTCTTCCCGGCGAGCTGAAGGACGTGCCGGTGGATCTCCTCCGCGAGTCGTAGCATCGCCGCTGCTCGCTTTTCCGTCGCGATTCCCTCCCGGTAGTACGTGTCCGACCGGTTGTTCCGCCAGCGAAAGGTCGGCCTGCGGGCAAATTCTCGATCGTACAGTCCGGCTTCTCTCCCTCGCCGATACACCTGTTCGCGGTCGACGTATTCGTCTTCGCGTCGTCGAAGACGGCGGTAAAGCGCTTACCGTCGGCTAACTTCGCGGCCGTTTCGAGTACACGTGGCGTTCAGTCGGCGCTCTGCTCGGGCGTCCCCGACCGATCGACCTGCAGAGGGTCTCCCGAGGAGGTTGCGGTCACCAACCGCAGGAACTCTCCCGCGTTCGTGAGGAGTTTGTTCTCCGCCTTCCGGAGGTGTTCTTCGTACGTCGAACGGGCCACGGCCGTCCGATCGGCCAGCTCGCGTAGCGACGTCTTCCGGGGCTGCTCGTAGTACCCGCTCTCAAGGGCCAACCGTAGTGCTGCCAGCTGTCGCTCGGTGATCTCCTCGAATAGCTGATCGACCGGAGCTAACATACTGTGTGGAATCCGTTGTTCCGTGATGGCGGTCTTGGAGAGCACGTCGATGTCTCGGTCGGACTCCAGATTCCGAATCAGTGCCCGAACGTCGGCTTCGTCGAACGCGATCACCGTGTAGTGCTCCCAGCCCTGGCGGTGAATCGTCGGTGGTTGGTACAGGCAGTTGTACTCCTCGAATCGGTCGATGATAGAGCCTTCGACCGGACAGAGGCAGGACTGTGTGACGACGTGCAGACCGGAATCGTCGACCGACCGGTGGAGAATCGTTCCCAGGTCGTCGATCTCTTCGAGCAGGTCGTCCGTCGGCGTTTCCGAGGAGGTGATTTCGAGCACCTGACAGTCGCTCAAATACCACTCGCGTATCGTGAGGTCCGGGTGCCGTTCCGAAATCTCCCGGTAAGGACACTCGTGTTTCACCCGGAACGAGGCCTCGTACAGGCTCATACACTACTATTCAGTCTCCATCCAAATATCTATGCCGGTCATGACCGGCACCACCTATATTCAAAAACACCCCTTACGAGTGAACACTGATGACGGAAGTGAGTCCGGACGAACTCGGCGAACGGTTACGGGCCGACGAAGGGACGGTCTCGTCCTCGACGTTCGCCACCGGGAGGATTACGACGACTGGCACATCAAGGGCAGCATCAACGTCGACGTCTCCGACGACGAACTGTCCGAACCGGGGCCCGACCGCTGTGCAGCCGAGTAATCCATGAGCGGGCAAACCGACCTGAAACAGGGCATTCGCGAGCATCTCGGACAGTTCTCGCTACACGTCCTCTTGGTGTTCGCGACGGGGTTGACCATCGGCTCGGAGCGCACCGTCGTGCCAGTCCTGGGCGAAGAGGTACTCGGCGTCGAGTCGTTTTTCGTCATCGGCTCGTTCGTCGTCTCGTTCGGCTTCGTCAAGGCGCTGCTCAACCTCTACGCCGGCAAGTGGGGTGAGGAGTACGGACGCAAGCCAGTGCTCATTCTCGGCTGGCTCACCGCGCTGCCGATTCCCGTGATCCTCATCTTCGCGCCGAGCTGGAGCTGGATCACCGTCGGGAACATCCTGCTGGGGATTAACCAAGCGCTAACCTGGAGCATGGCGATCAACGCCAAGATCGACCTCGCGAGCCCCGACCAGCGCGGGCTCGCCGTCGGCATCGACGAGGCGTTCGGCTACACCGGCGTCGCGGCTGGAGCGTGGATCACGGGCGTCATTGCCGGCCGGACCAATCTTCGGCCGGAACCGTTCTACTTCCTCGCCGCCGTCGTGGTGCTAGCGTTCCTCATCTCGGTCTTCCTCATCAAGGAGACGGTCCAGCTCGCCCAGCTGGAGGGCGACGACGACCACCACGATGCGAACCTCCCGTTCAACGAGGTTTTGAAGCGAGCAACCTATGGCGATAAGACGCTATTCGCGGCGGCGCAGGCCGGCCACCTCGAGAACTTCGTTGACACGCTGTTCTGGATCGCCGTCCCTCTGTATCTCACGAGTCAGGGCCTCGCAATCGAAGCCGTCGGTGTCGTCGTCGGCGTCCACAGCGCGATGTACTTCCTCCAGATCGGGACCGGTGGGCTCGCCGACCGCATCGGCCGACGTCCGCCGGTCGTCGCGGGGATGTTCCTTGCCGGCGCAGGCGTCCTCGGGATGGTGTTTGTCGACGGTTACCTCCCATGGGCGGCCCTGGCCGGAATTTCCGGGCTCGGGATGGCGCTGCTCTACCCGAACCTGATGACGGTCCCGAGCGACGCTGCTCACCCGACCTGGCGGTCGGCAGGGATGGGCGTCTACCGGATGTGGCGCGACGCCGGCTATGGCGTCGGCGCGATTCTGATTGGCCTCTCGATGGAGTTCGTGAACGCTGAGGCCGCTTTCTATATGACTGCCATCTTGATGTTCGTCTCCGGCGCAGTCGTGTATCTGTGGATGGAAGAGACGCATCCGGACTTCGGCACCCACGAGCCACCGGCTCCTGCACCGGATGCGTCGACTCGAGCGACGGTCGACGACTGATGCATATCTGTCACCGAAGCGCTGGGTTGCGTCTTCAGTTGGCCGATGGTCGACGTTATCGGCTCACGGGATTCTTCGGACTGAGAGCGTTCGCGCCGATAGAAGTCGATGTTGGCATTCCCATGCGTGACGAAGATGGGTCTTAACTCCCTGGCCACGAGACGGTCTGTATGGAACCGGACGACGACTATCACGGCTGGGCCGAACGCTCGGGAAAGTTTTCGCCTGCGTACTACGCCCAGATCGGGCCGAACGAGGTGAGCGAGACCCTCGCCACCGTGGTCGAGTACTACGCGCGTGAGAATGCCGCGATCCTCGAGGTCGGCTGTGGCTCCGGCCGTCATCTCGCCCACCTCCGCGAGAACGGATTCGAGAATCTCACCGGTATCGATATCAACGACGAATCGTTCGACGTGATGGCCGAACAGTACCCGAAACTCGCCGCGACGGGAACGTTTCACACCGGGGCGATCGAAGACGTCGTCCCCGAGTTTCCCGACGATGCGTTCGACGTCGTCTACTCGGTGGAAACCCTTCAGCACATCCGTCCCGACAACGAGTGGGTGTTCGAGGAGCTGACTCGCATTACCAGCGATCTGCTCATAACCGCCGAGAACGAGGGGAACAGTCCCCAGCGCGGCCGGGCGGGTGAGGAAGTGAGCTACGTCAACGACGATTTCCCGCTCTACTACCGTAACTGGAAGCGAGTGTTCTCCGACCTCGGCCTCGCCCAACTCGTCTCCGAACCGAGCAAGCGCGACACGGTGCGCGTGTTCAGGGTCGTTTGAGAACTCCGGAAGCGCTGCTTCGTCACTGCCGGGAAACTCCATCCAGGCGAGTGGCACGCACGAACGCCCGGAAAAGGGGAAACGGCTCGAAGAGCCGCGCTGGAACGGTGTTCACTGCCGAGCGCCACACCTCCGCGAGGAGACGTTCGACTTCGACGATAGAACGGCGTGATTCGTTCGAAATAGCTCGCCTCTCGTATCCGGCGAGTATCCCTTCTACATAGGCGTTAAAAGGCAGAGAACCATCCTGAGAAGGGAACTGAAAGGTTGAGAGGCGGAGCGTACGTTATTTTTTGTCCGGGTCGTCGGCACCCTGGCCGAGGATGAGCGCGTTCTTCACGAGGCTTTCGTGCCCACGACGCAAGCGCTCGGACACGGCCTGGTGCGATATATCCAACTCATCGGCGAGGTCGTTGGCCGTCGACTCGCGAGGAATCTGATAGTAGCCATGTTCGTGTGCGAGCGTCAGTACGTCCTGCTGGTCGTCCGTGAGTCCGAAGCGACCTTGCCGTCCTTTGTCCAGGTGATAAATGTTCAGAATCTCGAGCGTGAGGCCGTTCTCTTCGCAGTACTCGTGCGTTCGTGAGAGCGCCTCCCGGTCGGGAAACAGGATTCGGAGGTTCCACCAGCGGTCGTCACCCGTTGCCGCGAGAATCGTTCCCTGCTCTGTAACGAGAATCTGGACGAGCGTCTCGATCTGGTCGATCCACTCCATCTGATACAGCCACTCTTCGTCCAGATCCGCGAGGAGATCGATAGTTTCGACGCTCGAATCCTTTCCGAGCACGCTTTCGATCTCCTCGCGCGTGTTCTCGTCACTACTCATCCAGACGAACGGCATAACGCGGGTGTCGTCGTCGGCCACGATCCGCTCGATTTCGCATCTCAATCCCTCGAGTTCGGAGAAAGACTGGCTAAGAGCAAATTGAGTAGCAGGGATTTCCACTTCGACGACTGTGGCAGTCATATCCAAACTAAGAGATTCCCGGACAATATGTCCGTTGGTGCGCTCTCTGTCGGGATACTACAGTACCCGATTTAGTGGTAACCATTACAGTGAGTCAACTGACCAACGAGTAATAGATACGCACCACGTACGTATCGACTACTGATAGGGAGGAGTTCGTCGCTCCGGTACGTCCGGTAGAGATGCCGGAAGTCTTCCAGGCCGTGGGCGATATCCTTCCCGCTGCGGAGGCGAATATCTCGGCCGGGCTGCTGGCCGTCTCCGGCGTATTCGTAGCCAAAGTCACCCAGATGGACGAGGAAGTCCACAGCCTCTTCGGCAACGCGCCCGAACCCGCCGAAGTAGCCGTGGAGATAATTATGGTCGTCCGGCTTCGTAGGCGTGACCGTCTTGACAGCTCCGTTTTGCGCGAACAGCGTGGCCAGCGCTCCACTTGCGGTGGTCGAACCGGCCGCTTTGAGAACAGCACGGCGCGTCGTCGCCTCTCTTCGTCCGTCCGTCATCGTCTCCATCCATCCCACACGGTATATTTCTCGTATAAAGAAAAGAAATATAGGCGTAGGTAGGAGAACAAACGGAACCAACCCGATTCAAACCGGAACGTTTCTACTCAGTTTTATAGATTTTGTTCACGTGGCTCTCGATACAAGCAGCCACGTCTGGGCTTCGCTTCCTTCCGGGGAGTGCTATTACAACCCCCGGCTGTTTCGTTGACAGACCGTGGAAACTCCATGCAGGTAGGTCCGCCGCGCTAGTCGTGGGGTTCTATACCATATGAATTCAAAGACGGGATGCCGATGGTTTGGCACGTGTCCCTCGATTTCGACACCTACGAACAGGCACGCGAGGAGTTCGCCTGGGACTTCCCCGACGACTACAACATCGCATGGGATTGTCTGCGTAAGCACGATGACGCCGACCGGCCGGCGCTCTATCAGGCCTATCCCGACGGCCGGCGAGAGACGTACACGTTCCAGGAATTGGACGAACTATCGAATCAAGTCGCCCACGCGCTCGCAGAGCGCGGTGTCGAGTACGGCGACCGCGTCGCGGTAGTAGTACCACAGAAGCCGGCGAACCCGTTGACACACCTCGCATGCTGGAAACTGGGGGCGGTGTCGCTGCCACTGTCGGTGTTATTCGGGCCAGATGCTCTCCGGTATCGTCTTGCGGACAGCGAGTCGCGCGTGGTCGTGGCCGACGAATCGATGCTCGATACGGTTCGGGAAGTCCGAGGAGAGTGTCCGGATTTGGAACACGTCGTTGCCGTCGGCGCCGACGATACGCCCGACGACGCCGAACCGTTCGAGGCCTTCCACGCGGACCAGCCAGAGACGTTCGAGATTGCTGCTACGGTCGAGGAGACGCCGGCGATTATTATGTACACCAGCGGCTCGACCGGGCCGCCGAAAGGCGTCCTGCATACCCATGGGCTCTGGGCCGGACACTGCGCCGCGTTCCGTATGTACTTCGAACAGGACGTCTTCGACTCGGTGTACTGGACGCCGGCCGACTGGGCGTGGATCGGTGCGCTGGGCGACCTCCTGTTCCCGGCATGGCACTACGGACAACCCGTCGTCGGCTACCCGATGGAGGGGTTCGACGCGGAGACGGCCTTCGACCTCTGCGAGGAATTCGACGTGACCAACGCGTTCCTCCCGCCGACGGCCATCCGAATGATGATGAACACCGCGAACCCCACCGAGACGTTCGACCTCTCGCTGGCGGCCATCTGCACGGGGGGTGAGCCGTTGACACCCGAGATTCTGGATTGGGCTGCCGATCAGTTGGAGGGCGTCGTCGTGAACGAACTTTACGGGCAGACGGAGGCGAACCTGCTGGTGACCAACTGTCGGCAGTGGTTTCCGGCACGGGCCGGCAGTATGGGCAAGCCCGTTCCCGGACACGAGGTGGCAGTCATCGACTCTGAGTCCGGCCAGCGTGTACCGGACGACGAGGTTGGTATGATTGCGGTGCGCCACGGCGACGATCCGGTCATCTTCCGAGAGTACTGGAACGACCCCGAGAAGACCGAAGCGGTGCGCGTGGATGCCGCTGATGGTGGGGAGCCGTGGCACCTGACTGGCGATCTCGGCTACCGTGACGAGGACGGCTATTTCTGGTTCAAGGCGCGAGACGACGACGTCATTATCACGTCGGGTTACCGCGTTGGACCCGGTGAGGTCGAGAGCGCAATTCTCGAACATCCCGGCGTCGAACAAGTCGCTGTCGTGGGGGTCCCCGACGACACTCGCGGTGAGATCATTAAAGCGTTCGTCCAGCCCGTTGGCGCTGCCACAGACAACTATGACGATCTCCGCGGCGAGATACAGCAGTTGGTCAAACGCCGACTCGCAAAATACGAGTACCCTCGCGAAATCGAGTTCGTTGCCGACTTACCGACGACGACGACCGGGAAAATTCAACGGCGCAAACTACGTGATCGGGATACAGAATGAGGTGGTCGAGATGGAAGACGGCTACTCGTAAAGACAAACGATCGGAGACTCCTGTTCTGTAGCGGTAACAGAGTGCAAGACGGTTGAACCGCCTGTTCCTCACTGTGCTCTGGACTCACGTCAAGCTCGTGTTGGTCCCGGAGCTACTGCGATACTCGTCCGCTGGGACAGTTCCCGGTGCCCTACTCGCTATCACGCTCGACTCCGGGTTTGCTCTTTTAGAGCAATATCTCGGAGGTGGTGCCGCGCAGTCCGATGACCTCACGAACGTCGGTGCTTAACAGTCTCCGTCACTCGAAGCCGAAGAACTCCCGGAGACTCGGATAACACGTTTGCAGTATCCTCCCCCCCTGGCTGTGAATCGTACTCTCGGCCAGAGAACTCCACGATTCGCGTCGTGGTACAGCTTAGCTTCGACATCGACGCTCCCGACCAGATTGAAATGAGAGCTACGACACGTCCGCTCGAGCACCTTCGACGAGATTGCGCCGCTTCTCGGATTGATGGCTGACCACGAAGATGGGTTACCTGACGACCGGTCGTAGGCAGAACGAATCTTTCCAAGCGCTCACTGACACCCTCACATCGGCCTCGCCGCCTACGGGAACGACGCGTCGACGACGTCGTTCGTCAGCGTTCCGACGCCATCGTACGTTATCTCGACGGTGTCACCCGGTTCGACGAGACCGGGATTCGCCGGGCTACCGAACGCGATACAGTCGCCCGGACGGAGAGTGAACCGCTCCGAGAGATGTGCGACGAGTTCGTACGGGTCGAACAGCATCAGTTCCGTGTTCGCCTCCTGCCGTTTTTCGCCGCCGACGTACGTCTCCATGTCGATATTCGTCGGGTCGACCTCGGTTTCGATCCACGGCCCGAGCGGCGCAGAGCCGTCGAACGCTTTTCGCGCAGTGCGGCCGACCTGGTCGAGCGCGTCGACGTCGTTCATGACGGTGTACCCGCGAACTACCTCGGGCACCTCCTCGGGTGTCAAGTCCCGACACCGTTCGTCGATGACGGCCACCAGTTCGCCGGCGTAGGTGAGTTCGTCAGTCCACGACGGATACGAAATCGACTGGCCGTCCGCAACGATACTCGCCGGGGGCTTGATGAAGAAGTCCGGCTCCTCCGGACGTTCGTACTCCATCTGTTCGAGCGTCTCGGCGTAGTTGCGGCCGACGCAGTAGAGTGCGCTCGGTTCGCAGGGCGGAAGAAGCCGACCATCGACACCGACCTCGTAGATACCGTCGGTGGCATAAATGGTGCCTTCGTCGTACCTGCCGGTGACGGGGCCGTCCGGAGTGAGCAATCGTGCAAGCCGCATACGCTTGTCTGCCACGCTCTGGTGCAAAAACCCAGTGATTGCGTTCCAGCGCACGCAAACGCTCTACGCGATTCACGACTACTTCGTCAGAGCCGTCGCCGTTCTGCAGGATTTCTGCGTCAGCAAGTGCTGTCTGCGCTCGCTCGAACTCTTCGGCGACGGACTCCGTGTCAGGCATACGACCGTCCTTCAGCAAGCGCTAGATGCACACCACGAACTGAACGCCTTCAGCGGACTGGTAGGCAGACGGAGCTTCTATCTTTCAGGTGCAGCGAATTCAGGGGGACTCCTACGAAAGCAAGTCGAAGAGTTCGGCCGGGGAGGGACTCAGTCCTCGATTTTACCGTCCTGACGGTCGCGATCTCGCGCTTCAGGATCGCGGTCGGCAGGAGCCCCGTGTCCGCCACCACCGGGTGTACGGACCGTAACGGTAGTCCCTGCCTCCACGTCGACGGTGGTTTTCGCGGAGACGGGTTCGCCGTCGACAAGATTTTGGCCGGTAGCACCGTTCTCACCGCCAGCGACGCCTCGCGGCTGGGAACGTCGACGTTCGGTAAGGAGCGAGACGGAGGCATCACGCCCGACAGTGAGCGACCGTTCGAGACCGAGTCCGCCGCGATACTCGCCGCTCCCGCCGGTCCCGGGGCGAAGAGCATAGCGTTCCACCGTCAGCGGATACTCCGCTTCGAGCATCTCGACGGGAGTGTTCAGTGTGTTCGTCATTCCGACCTGCACGCCGTCCAGACCGTCGGCCTCGCTCGTCGCACCTGCGCCACCACCGATGGTTTCGTAGTAGGCGAAATCACCGTCGCGAGAGCCGATGATGAGGTTGTTCATCGTGCCCTGTCCCTGTGCAGGTACCCTCTCGGGAACTGCATCAGCGAGCGCCGCAAACACTACGTCGGTGACTCGCTGACTCGTCTCGACGTTTCCCCCGACGACTGCGGCCGGCGATGTCGGATTCAGGAGCGACCTCTCGGGCGCATCGACGGTAACGGGACCGTAGCAGCCCTGATTCGGCGGAATTTCGGGATCCGTGAGACAGCGGACGACGAAGTAGACCGCGCTTTTGGCCACCCCGAGCGGTGCGTTGAGGTTCCCTCGGACCTGTTCCGCAGTCCCTGCGAAATCGACGTCGAGAGTACTGTCGTCGACGGTCACCGTCACGTCGATCTGGATGTCCTCGTCGGTCACGCCGTCGCCTTCGAGCACGTCCTGGGCGGTGTAGGTGCCGTCGGGAAACTCAGCCAGTTCGGATTCGATGCGTTCACGCGAGTAGTCGATGACCGCGTCGAAGGCGTCGAGAACGGTCTCGCCGTAGCTGTCGAACAGGTCACCGAGTCGCTCCGTCGCACGGTCGTGGGCTGCGAGTTGCGCACGGATGTCGGCTCGACGTTCGTCGGGCGTACGGACGTTTGCGAGGAACAGCTCGAACACGTCTTCGACGACGTCACCGTCGTGGACCAGACGTACGCCTGGCAGACGAATGCCCTCCTCGTAGATTTCGCGTGCACCGGCGGGCATGCTTCCTGGCGTCGATCCGCCGACGTCGGCGTGGTGAGCGCGAGAGACGGCGTAGCCGATGATTTCGTCTTCCGTTTTCGTGTCGGTGTCGAGGGCCAGTGGCGAGACGAGCGTTATGTCCGGCAGGTGGGTTCCGCCGTCGTACGGATCGTTAAGCGCCCAGACTTCCCCGGGTTCGGGATCTCGTTCACGGACTGTAGCGACGGCTTCGGGCATCGCGCCGAGGTGGACTGGTATGTGTTCTGCCTGGGCGATCATTCGTCCGTCGGCATCGAAGAGCGCTGTCGAGCAGTCCTGCCGCTCCTTGATGTTCGGCGAGTACACCCCACGGATGAGGACCTGCCCCATCTCTTCGGCGATTCCTTCGAGTTGGTTTCGCAGTATTTCGAGTGTGACCGGATCGACGTGGCTCTCGTTTTCGGTGTCGTTCTGAGTCATGTCTCTTCCTCCGTGAGGACGAGCGACCCGTCTGCACGAACTTCGGCCGTCCATGCGGGCGGGACGACGACCGTGCTTTCGGCCTGTTCGACGACGGCGGGACCGTCGAGTGTCTGACCGGTTGGCAGCGCCGACCGTCGATAGACCGGCGTTTCGTGGACCGTTCCATCGGTAAATCGCGCCTCGCGGATTCCGGACCGTTCTCCCTCCGTGGACTCGTGGGCGACGACAGGGTCGCTCCGGGTAGTCGTCGCGGTCACCCGCAAGTTCACGAGGTGGACCGGTTCGTCCATCTGGTAACCGTAGGTCGACCAGTGCGTCTCGTGGAAGCGCTCGGCGGTCCGCGTCGGACGAAACGTGTCACCGACCTCGACCGAGAGTTCGAAACTCTGACCAGCATACTGCAGGTCGGCGTGACGCTGAATGCTCGCCGACGCGACGTCGCGGGCCTCCTCGAGGACCTCGGATTCGAGCCCTTCGTACAGGTCGTCGACGCGTTCGGGATCGACCTCGTTGAGCGCGACGCGATGTGTACGGACGGCGTCGTGTTTCTCGTCGTCGGCCAGCAGTCCGTAGGCCGAGAGAACACCACACGCAGGTGGCACGACGACCGTTCCGATGTCGAGATCGGCAGCGAGCGCACCCGCATGCATCGGCCCGGCGCCACCGAACGCGACCAGACCAAACTCTCGCGGGTCGTGGCCTCGCTCGACCGTCGCCGAGCGAATCGCGCGGGCCATGTTCGCGTTCGCGACGCGGTAGACGCCCTGTGCAGCCTCGACTGCTCCGTCGAGGCCGGCCTCGTCTGCAAGTTCGGCGAGTGCATCGTAGGCTGCACCCGCGTCCAGCGAGAGTTCGCCGCCGAGTTCCGTGCTGTCGCCGATGTAGCCGAGGACGAGGTTTGCGTCGGTGACGGTCGGTTCCGTACCGCCCTTCCCGTAGCAGGCTGGGCCAGGCTCTGCGCCTGCCGACCGCGGACCGACGCGGAGCGCGCCACCGTCGTCGACCCACGCGATAGACCCCCCACCCGCGCCGACGGTGGTCACGTCGACCATCGGCGTCCGGACGGGTTGGCCGTTGATCTCCGCGTCGGTCGTCCGTTCGGCTTCCCCGTCGCGGACGAGACTCACGTCGCTTGACGTCCCACCCATGTCGAAGGTGACGAGCCCGCGCAGGCCGCGCTCGTCCACCAGTTTGCCTGCGGCAGCGTTTGCGCCGACGACACCGGCTGCCGGACCGGACATCGTAGTAGTGACGGCGTGGTCGCGGACCGTGTCTACGTCAGCGATACCGCCGTTGGCCTGCATGACGAGCGGTTCGGGGAGTCCCTTTTCGGTAGCGTCGCGGGTAAGACGTCCCAGATAACTGTCGATCTTCGGGGTGACGTACGTATCGACGACCGTCGTCGACGTCCGTTCGTACTCCCGGAACTCTGCGAGCACTTCGTGAGAGGCGGAAATAGGGACGTCGAGTTCGTCCTCGAGAATCTCGACGACTCGCTTCTCGTTGCGTGGATTGGCATACGCGTGGAGGAGCGAGACCGCGACGCTTTCGGCGGTACTGTCCCGAATCTGTGCCCCGACCTCGCGGACGGCTTTTTCGTCGACTGTCTCTTCGACGGCGTTCGGCGTCGCTCGCTCGGGAATCTCGAAGCGGCGACGTCGCGGAACCAGCGGCTCCGAACGGCTCGCAGAGAGGTCGTACAGGTCTGGACGGTCCTGTCGGCCGATTTCGAGAACGTCGCGGAAGCCTTCGGTTGTGACGAGCGCCGTCTTTGCGCCCGTCTTCTCCAGAAGGGCGGTTGACCGAGACCGTCATCGCGTGCGTGAACTCGTCGACAGCGGACGAGTCGATGCCGGCTTCGGAACACGCTTTCTGGATGCCGTTCATCACACCGACGCTCTGGTCGGCAGTACTCGGAACCTTTGCCGTAACGAGGTCGTCTCCAGTGACGAGTACTACGTCGGTGAACGTTCCGCCTACGTCTGCACCAAGTCGAGGTCGTTCTGTCATTTTACAGGAGCTGAATGTTAGCGATGGACAACAGCGTTCGGAGACCGAGCCAGATAACGACGAGGGTCACTATTCCACCTGCGACGTTCGACCACGTCCCGTTCGTGTACTTGCCGAGCGAATCGTCGTCGTTCATCACGTAGATGAGGAAAATGGCGACGATGGGCAGGAGGATTCCGTTGGCGACCTGCGCGAAAACGATGACCCTGACGGGACTGTAGCCGAGACCGGAGAACAGGATGCCGACTGCGATGATCGTTCCCCAAACGGCCCGGAACTTCGTCGAGGAGATGTCTTTCTCCCAGCCGAGTGCCACAGCAGTCGCGTAGGCTCCCGCGAGCGGAGCGGTCGTGGAAGAGGTGAACCCTGCAGCGAAGATACCGATGCTAAACAGCCATTTCGCGTGGGTCCCTGCGAGCGGTTCCAGTTGCTCGGCCATCCGGCCGATGTTGTCGAGATTTGTACCGGTGGGAAAGGCGGCGGCGGCAGTGACGATGACGGCGATGGTGATGAGCCCGCCGATAGTGATAGAGAGGACGGTGTCGGTCCGTGATTCAGGGAGGTTACCCGCTCCCTCCCAGCGATCACTGACGCTGGAGGCGTGGAGAAAGAGGTTGTATCCGACGACGGTCGTACCGATGAGGCCAGTCACCAGGTAGAGCGATCCGTCGGGAATCGCGGGAACGAATCCGACTGCGAGGTCCCCCCAGCTGGGGCCGACCATGATAGCGGAGAGGATGAACGCGGTAGCCATGACGACGACGAGGCCGACGAGCGCTTTTTCGATGTACTCGTATTTGCCCGTCCACAGGAGCGCACCGGCGACGAGTACTATCACCGGCCCCACATGTTGGAACTGATGCCGGTGACGACCTCGAGACCTGCCGCGCCGCCGAGGATATTTCCGGCTTCGTAGGCTGCGGTCCCGACGCCGATCGCGGAGACGACGAGCACGATGCTGAACCCTCGCGGAATCTCGTTCTCGAACTGTTTCGGGAGTGCTTCGCCGAGACCCTCGCCTGTGACGAGGCCAAGGCGGGCGCTCATCTCCTGCAGGACGATGGTTGCGACGATGGAGAACACCAGCGTCCAGATGAGGGCGTAGCCGAAGGCGGCACCGGTAACGCTCGCGGTCGTTACCATACCTAGACCGATGAAGGCTGCCGCGACCATCGCTCCAGGGCCGATTGATCGTAGCCGTTCCGTGAGTCCGTGTATCATGTGAATGACTATCGATGGCCAGTCTTTTCTGCACAAAAAGAATTATTAATATCAGTGAACACGCAATCATACGACTTCATACGCCGTGTGAACTTAGATCATCCTTGCTGTCGAACGAGAATTTTCGAGACGCTCTCTTTGATCTCCACGTCGAACGAGGCGTCAGTCAAACTCTTCCGGAGGAACCGCGTCATGAACCACCGCATCGACTCCGAGGGAAAGACGACGTGGTACGTATCTCCATCGGAGTTCCGGACGGCGAGGAAACCACATAGCGAGAGCCAGTCCAGCACTTCACCGACGTCGTCGAACCGTTCGGCGTACTCGCTGGCGTGATACTCGGAAACCCGATCGACCGTCTCGATAAACGCTTCGTCGCGGTCGTCCAGATCGATATCGTCGAGAAACGCGTGGAAGAAATCGACGTCCAGCAGAACGTGTTCACCGCCCGAAAGCATCTTATAGTAGTTTGCGAGATTATCGGCGCTTCTCGTCGAGTTCACCGCTTCGAAATTCGCCGCGTAAAACGTCAGCGCCCGTCTGACGACCGCGCTCTGGCCCCCCTCTGTTCGGTCGGTGAGATCGTCGAGAGCGGCCTTCGCGTCGGCATCGAGTGAGACTGTGACGCGCTCGTGAGACATATCCACCGAGAGACAGCCTGTCGTCCTATATCTCACGGTTCCGTCTCTGACGGAGATCCGTTGCATCAAGATAGCGGCGGATAGTCGAAAAGGCTGCCGAGTTCACGGACTGGCTCGACATCGATGCCCGAATCGAGGCCGATCGGACGTACATCCGCCACCTATTCCGGAACCTGTTCGAGAACGCCGTCCAGTACGGCGGGCGAGATGTCACGGTCCGTATCGGTGAGCTGGAGGACGGGTTTTTCGTAGCGGACGACGGAGTTGGAATCCCCGCGGCAAAACGGGAAGACGTGTTCGAGGTGGGCATGACGACGGCCGCCAGCGAGGGTGGAACGGGATTGGGGTTGGCGTTCGTGCAGGAACTGGCGACAGTGTATGGGAGGTCATGTCGGATAACTGAGAGTGCAAGTGGCGGGGCCCGGTTCGAATTCCGCAATGTGGACTTCCTTAAGCAAGGCTCCTAACTCTACAGGCGGAGCAGGCCGAGTGCCTCGGGGTCACGCCCCGAGGCGGTTCATGCGATTCCTACCGTGTTCGTACTACTCGGAGACCGTTCGCCCACGAGAACCATTTTCTGTACGTGCCCGCACCCTCCTGTACACACAGCCATAGACAGCGATATCAGCGCTCGTGAATTGTCATTCGAATATCTTCCTTCGGGCGCGAGGTGATTGTCTGAACTACCTCTAGATTCCGATCAGATCTGAGCTCGAGATGGTAGTTCTGATAAATCATCGCGAGCAGGAGTCGGGCTTCGAGCATCGCGAACCGATCACCGATACAGCGACGCGGTCCAGCGGCGAACGGGAAATATGCAAGCTGAGGCAGCGAGGACTGCATGTCATTCGCCCAACGCTCAGGTCGAAACGCGAGCGGGTCATCGTACCACCGGTTGTCTCTATGGACGACCCACTGACTCAGGAAGATCTTCGCACCTTCTGGAATCCGATAACCGCTGATCTGATCCGTTTCTTTCGCTTCTCGAACAATGCTTGGTACTGGAGGGAACAGCCGCATTGACTCTTTGACGATCTGCTCGGTGTAGGTTAGCTCGGACAAGTCGCCCATTGTTGGGCGCTCACCGTCGAGCACTGCATCGAGCTCCCTGACAAATTTCTCTTCGATTTCGGGGTGTTGAGCGAGCAGATACATCGTATAGGTCAACGAAACCGCAGTGGTTTCGTGACCCGCAGTAATGAGGGTGATCGCCTCATCACGAATTTGTTTGTCGCTTAGCGGATTGTCGTCATTATCACGTGCATCAAGTAGCATCGAGATGACGTCGTGTTCACCCGGGTTGGCGCGTTTCCGCTGAATGATTTCGGTCACGACACTGTCGAGCGTTTCACGAGCCTGCGCCATCCTTCGGCGAGACGGGAGTGGAACACTCTCCGGAAGAAGGAGATTCGAGAGGCTGGACGTTGCGGGCAGGAACGTGTTGACTGCGGATTCAATATCATCCACGTAGCGGTCGATCTCAACCCCGAATAACGCCTGAGAGACGATTCGGAGCGTTAACTCCATCATGTCCTCGTGGATGGAGCGTGTCTCTCCATCCGTCCACGCATCCAACATTGCCTCGGTCTGGTCTGTCATCATCTCTGCGTAGACATTGATCCGATTGGGATGGAACGCAGGTTGGATGAGATGACGGTTCCGCCGCCATTCCTGACCTTCACTGTTGAGAATGCCGTTACCGGTTAGCGGCCTGAGGACGCGCTGGAACTGTTCGCCCTTTACATAGTTGGTATTATTATGGACAAGAACTTGCCCGATATCTTCCGGGTGATTAAGCTGATAGAAATGATCGCCGGGACCTTTCCAGTGGACGATATCACCATACTCACGTGCCATCCGTTCCCTAAATTCTAACCCGCCCAGAATCGAACGCGGCATCGCACCAACAATCGGCAATCCAGACGGTCCCGGAGGGAATTCCTTAATCGCTGGGTCCGTGCTCATCAAGAGCAAGTATGCTCGTACAACTGATGAGACTAACTTCTAGCATACTAGGATGGATTAACGCCATCACCTACCCGGGTAGAAGTCCGCACTACTATGTACGCACACTGTAAAAGATCAGTATGCCGGCTGAAACGCTTCGCCAAGCTACTATCTTGCTCTCTCAGACGCAACAGACTGCTATTTTCAATTCAATACACCAGTCTGACGTAGTTTCCCTCGAATCAACTCGATACCTAGGTCCGTCAGCGAACGAGTATTTCATCGGATTATCCAGGCTGACTGGCAATCTCGCGGCCGCTGAAGAACTATTCGACGCGAACGATCAGGTACTGGAGTATGCTATCACAGGCACTGATGAGTACAGCCTCGTCTATGCTCATTATCAGAATATCGAGCCGGTTGAGGAACTAATTTCGATTCTGTATCATCACGATCTCGTCGTCAACTGGCCGATGGTACATCAACAAACCGGTGAAACCCCCGAGACCAAGATCACGGTCATCGGAACAAGTACAGGTATCCAGGGTGCAACTGCTGATCTCCCTAGCACAGTTAATATTTCTGTCGAGAAGATCAAGCACGTTCACCCGAGTGAAGATGATGAAATCGCTCAGTTGACTGATCGCCAGCAGGCACTGCTCAAGTACGCTATCCAAGCGGGCTATTATGAAGTACCGCGACAGACGACCCACCAAGAACTCGCCGAGTCCTTGAATCTCTCTCCCGGAACAGTAAGCGACCGTCTTCAGCGCATCGAGCGCCGAGTGATGAAGGCGTATGCACAGCAACTTTTTTGACGATTAATAGTATATAAAATAACATATATGCAATACAATGAATTACCTCTTTTGGCTCATAACCGATAGACGCCGACGAATTCCTCGTCCCATCGGAAGCCGAGGACCACTTTAGAGATCAGAAGGATTCGTCGGTGTACCGAGTGGATAGATATCTTTAGCGGCACCAAAATAATCATTGAATACGTACAAATATCCTAATCTTTCAGCATGCATATAGGCGACGAGAGTGACACCAGCAAACGAAAATGGTGGGCGCTGTCGAAAGAGGGCTATCGCTGTCGCGAACGTATCTGCAGTTAGGGATTCAACGTGGAAGTGAGCATTTTCTTCGATTCGGTCAAGAAAGTCGACAGCCGCCTCATGTCCTGTATGTGTCGTCAGTCCGTTCAACGTCTCCACCAGAATAAAGTCGAGAATTACTGCCTCCGGTAGTGACCCGTCATCGACACCCCGGACTATTGCAGTCCGTCAGCGTGTGCACTATCCTGCTGGTAGGCGGCTGTAAAGAGCACAGTCGTATCGACAAGTGCACATGGCATCTATTCGACGTCAATACGCCGTTGTCTCTTCACAGTCGGCCTGATCACGTTCGTAGTCGCCACGACGTAGTTCCGGGACAGAGGTGCGGCCGGCGTGCTTTGCCCGCGCGATGTCTTCGAGCCAGCGGACGAGGTCGTGTTGCCAGTCGTCTCGCAGTTCGTCGTCTGTGGCGTCGATGTCGGCGCTGGCCTGCGTCCAGGCGTCGAAGTCGGTGAGGGTGTCGGCGTGTTCGGCGACGGATTCTCGTAGAGCTGGTCAGTGATAAGGTTCGTGTGCGTCTCGCGGATGTGTTCCTCGCCACGCTCGTGCTCGGTGTTCGTGACGCGGTTGGTGAGATGCAGACAGTAGGTTTCGACGAGGTCGTCGATCGTCTCCTGCGGCACGACACCGTTCTCGTAGGCCTGTGAGCACGGAAGTCCAGTGAGAACGCGAGCCGCCGGCCGGTGACTCGCCTACAGCATGTCCTCACCGACGCGGCTCTCGTGGATTTCGAGATCGCCATTCCAGTACCCACCATTCTCGGGATTCTTGACGGCGTCCCGCAACACCCCTACTAACCATAATTATTGTTTTGAAAATATTGATGTGGGGGAGTAACATTGGTGCGCTCGATGGTTCGACTTAAGACCAGACGAGCGCTACTCAAAACGATCGGTGGCACAGCGACTGCAGCCGGTTTTGTCGGTACCGTGAGCGGTCGACAGCGGACCCGACACGGAAAACAGAATCGTGGGACACGCTACGCGGCGTTCAACGTGATCGAACTAGAGACAGAGCAGGTCCAGAAGCCGGGCGATCCGCAGGCTGAAGCGGCCGCCCGAGTCATTCAGGAGGTCCGGCCAGACATCCTCGTCGTCAATGAACTCACTAACAACCTCCAGCAGGACAAATACACCGACAGAACAAACATCGACGCGTTCGTTGAGAACTACCTCAGCGTCCCGCAACGGGACGACCTCGACGGCATTGACTACGAATACACGCTCCAGCCAAAGAGCAACACAGGCGTCCTCCCGGAACAGGACTACGACTTCAACAAAGACGGGACGTTCGGCAAACGGCCGGGTGACGCGTTCGGGTTCGGGGTGTATCCAGGTCACTATGCATTCGCGATCGCGAGCAAATACCCAATCGACACGTCGAGCGTTCGTTCCTTCCAGACGTTCAACTGGGCGGATATGCCCGGGAACCTCATTCCGGTAGCGGGCGAAGAAGGCGTCGTCACGGACCCCGAGGACGACGAAACCGCAATCTACCTCACAGAGGAGGACCTCGACGTCTATCGACTTCCTTCGAAGACCCACATCGATATCCCGTTTGAGGTTGAGGGGGCCACGGTCCACGGCCTCTTCGCGCACCCGACGCCACCCGGCTTCGACGGGGCGAACAACTTCAACGGAAGGTGGAACCACGACGAAGTCCGGTTCTTCGCAGATTACGTCGCTGGCGAAGACTACATCTACGACGACAGTGGCGTCCGCGGCGGTCTCGACGACGACGCCTCCTATGTTCTGATGGGTGACATGAATGCAGGCCCAGGTCTGGGTCGGGACGAGCGGCCACTCCATCCCGCCCAGAAGTTCCTCGTCGACAACGACGACTTCTACACCGGCCGCCTCCCAACGAGTCCAGGCGGGGTGCAACGCGGTCTCCCCACTGCAACACGGTTCGGCGGTGACTTCGAGGGCGTTGTCGAACAGATTGACTACGTCCTCCCCTCCCCAGACCTCTCGCTTCGCGCCTCATCGGTCGTCTGGCCAAGCAAGAACGCAACGAAGCAGAACCTTGGCGAGGACGTCAGTACGGCCTCGGACCACCGGCTCGTCTGGGCCGACATCGCGACGCATCCCGGCCACTGAAGGAAATTCGCCTGCACTGCCAGTAAATCGCCTCGAGGTCACACCCTGAGGCACTTGGTCTTCTTCGCCGATAGAGGCTCCTGATTGCGAGAGTAATATCACAATCCTGGGTGTTCTCGTCGTCCCAGAGACGCTCACAACACCCCCGGGACGGGGGGATAATTTCCCGTAGATAACGGTCGTTTGCAGTACTATCGGTTGTGATCACGTGCTGATTCCTCTATATAGAAATTTAATCCAATTAGTTATACGAACAATCTTTATACGGCTCGTGAATCTAGACGTCCGTACGACAGCCATTGGAGTGACGGACGACTACAGGGAGTCCGGAACGGCACTCTCTTTCCGCTCTGCGTGTGGTTTCTCGTTCTGCGTGCAATCGACGGCTGACTGGCGTAAGCGTCTCGTGTTGCCTCCACCCGCCCCATGGGTCAGTGGCGGAGCGTGGACGAGAACAATAGCAGTGATTGTGATATCACTTGCGTCGGCCTGCCGTCACGTCCGATGCAGCATCGAGCGTTCCATCACGTAGTGTGTCATGGCTAGTCGAAGCTCCCGTGTTTTCGGATGTCGGTATCACTGTCGTGTCGTTACTGATGGACAGTGACCGGCACCGACGGACCGAGACCTCGTCGCTGCGGTGAGATTGCCGCTCACGTCAGTTAGTCGTCGACGGCTCTGCCTCGACGTTTCGTTCGACACCGGTATCGAACGTGACGGTCTAGTTGACTCGGAGGACTTTGACCGTGATGCGACAAAAATCAGCACGACGATTCAGGCCATCGGTAGTTCGTGCTACGTATCGAGCGTACATGAGCAGGCCACTCCAAAGATTGAATCGTTCTGGCTCGATATCTCTCGTTGATGGTTGAGAAGGAAGCTGTGCGTCGCGCATACGATGAAATGAGTGAAGCGTACGCCACCCATCGTTCCGAAGATGGTCGTGGAATGGAAGTCTTAGCAGAATTTCTCGACTCGTGCTCGGAATTGTCTCGCATTCTCGACGCTGGCTGTGGACAGGGAACACCTGTTCTTCCGCGAATCAGTTCCGAAACGACGGCTATCGGCGTTGATTTTTCACGCGAACAACTCCAGCTTGCCAGGCAGAACGCCCCCGGTGTTTCGCTCCTGCAGAGCGATATGACTGCCCTTCCATTCGATGACGGTGTTTTCGATGCCGTCATCGCTTACTGGTCATTAATCCACGTCCCGATGGAGGATCATCAGACCGTAATCGACGAGTTTGCACGCGTCTTGGGCCCCAGTGGTCGAGTCCTCGTGTGCGAAGGGACCACCGAATGGATTGGTGAAAATCCAGATTGGCTCGATAGTGGCGTTGAGATGCAGTGGAACATCGCTGGAGCGAAAGCGACCCGGGACCAGTTACGGAATGCCGGTTTCGATGTTGTCGACAGTTGGGGTGTTCCCGAGACGCTGGAAGACGAGAACGACTCCAACGAGGACGAGACTGACCTCCCGTGGACCTTCTTTGCTGCCCAACTCGATGCGTAGATACGTACCTGGGGCTGACGATCATGAGGGGCCGAGCGAGTATAATCCTGAAGTCGATCACGAACGTCTCCAGGGGAAGAAACCGGTCCGGAAGGATCTGTTCAATCTGGTGCGGATGGCGTGGTGGCTTCCCCAGTACCGAGACGCCAGCACAGAGGAATTCATCAGCGACGTGAAAGACCTGCTCTCGCGATGGCCCTGGTACGACGAAGAAACGACGGAGTACTAGATCCGGTATGAACTCACCAACGATATCGGCGGTGAGATTCCCTCCCGATTAATTGTACGAATGATGATATGCAGCGGTACTGCATCGGGCGCGACCAATGTCCGTACTCGATCTATGGGAGCCTTCCGTTCCCGGATGAGATGTACGAGCAGATCGACGATTCTTCTTACTCCCCACCGAACTGAACGCGACTATTCTCCTTAACATACTAATTCTGTCACTTCTATCGCATAGCCTCTAAATGCAGATCAGGAGGTGAGGCTAAGGCTGAATAGAAATGGTTTCCGGTGGAACATCGACCGTCTTAGCGCTTTTCGACCCTCAACCCTAAGGTTGGAATAGTAACATGAGAAATCCAGCCTAAGGTTGGATAAGTAACAACACTTATTGTGGTACGATGAGGTGCTGTTTTCAATAGCGTGAGACGCTGTAACGCTGCATATACGATTTCCAGCTATCGAATTCAATCCTAAGGCTAGATTCAACGGACGCAAACCAGCCCTAAGCGATTATACGGGAATCTGCATTCGTTATATCGGTCTTCATACCTCGGAATTTGTCCAAAGGAAGGGTGGGGTACGAAGTGTGAATCCGGTGTGTTTCGTGAGGGGGATTTAGGGGTGGTCGGAGCGCAGTGTAATTCATAGAGCTATCAGTTTGAGAGAACACCATGCAGTAGTCGTGAAAGCGGGAGATAGTAGAGTAATGAGGGTGGTAAATGTATGACCAGACAGGGGAAGACCCGGAGTGGTCGCGTTCCTGGTGACAGCATCCCCATCTGTTTCAAATTGCGTAGAGTTTGAGTGAAGAACAGGAGGTCTCTTATCGGTTATCCAGGATGTGCTACTGCGTTGTGGTATCCGTGGCGAGCACGTCAGGTGCCTAGTGAGGGTACGATCTTCTCCGCGTCTTGTGTCAGCCTGAGTACTCCCCTGTAAGATGGTGGTGTGTTCCGTGGGTTGTTGTTCGCGCCGGCGACGGGCGACGGCGCTCACCGTGCCCGGCCTGCAAGACGACGTCCGTCTTGCAGTGAGTGCTGTGGCTGGCTGAGCGTCATCGGTGAGTGAATTCCATGTCCACGTTCAATACGTCGGAGTCAGCGAATGGAGCGAGCACAGGAACACAGACACGTCCAGCAGAGAACGGCGAACAGACGCGGTCGCAGTCGGCCTGGCCAGACGAGGAGAGCATCGAACCGGGAACACCACCACTGGAGATGTCGCAGTGTTCGGAGTGCGGCGGACGGCGATTCGTTTCGAAGTTGCTGGTGTACGAGGTGACGAGCTTCGACGAGGGCGGCGCGCGGGAGTTCCGGCGGCAGCACGTCCGCGCTGAGTTCGAGTATACCTGTAGCGAGTGCCAAACGATACTCCGGCGGCTGCCTGAGGATCGGCGCGACTACTACGACGAGGTCGACGTCCTGGACGTGGAACGCCGTGCAGCTCTCCGGGATCAGCTCCGAGAGTTGTGTCGTCGGGTGGGGCGACGGCTCTGGGTCACGAAGTCGTGGATTGCGCTCGTGCTCCTCGCGGTCGGAGTCGCGATGATCTGGCTGTAGCGGCTGGCTGCCGGGAACGAAGGCCGTCCACCCTTGTCAGGGTCGTGATGGCAGCCGCAGTTCGTCTTCGACTTCGTAGAGGTAGCCTTTCAACAGCAGTTGCTCGATGTGCGCTCGCGCGTCGGCACGTTCGACGCCCTGCTCCATGAGATGGGCGACGGCGTCCTCTTGGGTGAGGGTTTCGTCATCGTCTGCTGTGTCGAGGTACTGCTCGATATGATCGAGTGCGGCTTCCTCACTGGAGTTGATCGGCGTCCGCGAGTTCTCCATTACGTAGTGTATTGGTGTCTCCCGCTTTGACGATTGGGGTGTACGGCCCTGTTGAAACCATCAGAGCGTGACAGGATTGGCGTGCTACATAGAGAGTATATCTAGCAATTCTCGGATGGCATTGACCCTCGTTGTATCTCAGTTGGATGTGTCAAATTCTTCCTTGTGTTATGCCAATACTTACCCCGTTCTCTATGATATTGAATCACATGAACCATTCCCGCCGTGTGTTCTTCACCTCCGCCTCAACGGTTCTCACTGTCGCAGTCGCCGGATGCACTAGCTTACCCGGATCAACCGGACAAGCCAACAGTCCTCAACGGAATGCCGTGGATAATGGGAATCCGATTCCAGCTGCTCGATTACAGATGACAGCGGTAGAGAACAGAGACATCGGTGGACGGCATACTTTATCTATGAGGGAGAATTCGGAGAAAGGTCGACGCGTCATCAAGCGAGCCGTACAAAACGGGTCGACGAGAGTTGACGACCAATCACCACCAATCTGGAAAGGCAGTAGACCATGGGTGTACGACGGCAGTGTGTATCGAGTCTCGTATGAAGTACGAAACGAACGCCCAGCGACTCGCTACTTCTGGGATCTCACCCCTGTGCAACAGGCTAATAAAGATGGCATCGTGCATTTCGATGAGCTTCCGCGTCTCGATCGTGAGAAGTTTCGGTTAGTTGGCCTCGGAGACAACGCTGTGGAAGATGACACGCCACTCGATATCGGGAAGACGTTCGTGTACGCAAATGCTGACCGAAATCAGTCGGCACTCGTCCCGACTCCTGATCGCTCGGTTATTGAATGGAAGTCTGGCTCACGTGCGCGGTTCTCGATCACCGGCTCGAACTCCAAAGACGCGACGCTCAAAACGTACCAGTACACGTCTCATCAACTTGCACCGACCGTCGAAGCGTATGGTCAGCAGCTCCGCGACCAATATACGTTCGAACTCTCGGGGGTTGCTGATACAGATCGCAACCTCCTAAACCAAGCCATTGCAGAGCACGGATACACCGTCGAACGAGGCGAATCGCCTCCCAATGCATTCTGGTCGCTGGTTGATACATTCCAACAACATGAGGCAATCGCTGACAGAAAAGACGGTGTGACTGGAGACTATCTCACCACATACGATGAGTAGGTCTATTGGACGGAATTGATAAACGGGAACGACTATAGAGCGGGAAAAACGACCACGACAGAGCAGTAGAACGCTCGGTTCACTTTACTCCCAACGAGGATATCGAATGGCAGTTGATGATTGCAAAATTCGCACCACGAATGCAACAGCCAGTGAGTGGAGAGTGAAAGATACGCGCGTTCTATCTTGCAGCGGCTCACCCAGTTACCGAGCACCTGTCACAAACGGCGTGCTGAATAGAGAGGGTGTATACAGAACCGAGATCGGGTCGGCCCTACCGACTGTTTGTCTTGGTTCGGAATAGATACTCGCTCCCGCCAAAGATGGCGTAGAGAACGAGAGAGACCGGAGAAAGGTAAGCTGCGTAGAGGGCGAGGCCGAAAATTGTCTGGAGTGAGAGTATACCCTGTACGGCACCGACGATGAGCCACCCGAGAATCACGACCACGAGAACCACGAGAGGTGTGATTAGGTTAAACCGGAGGAAGATGGCGATGGGGAGTCCGACGAAGGCGATGGCGAGGACAACCATGGCCAGAAGATACCCGATAGTGTCAATCGAGAGATGAGCGAGGAACTCACTAACGTTCCATCCTGCGATGAGTAAGCCGGCACCGAAGTACAGACAGACCACGGCAAGACCAACGAGAATACCGCTGAGCGCTGCAGCGGCAGTGGAGAAGTGACCTCGTGCCAAGAGAGCGACCATACGTCACACTACATTGAGAGTGGTGATAAAGCTCAGCGTCGATTGAAACAGTGATGAGAGCATTGCTCACTATGCGCCCTGTATACAACACGGCCACTGAAACCTATCATCACTTGAGAATTTCAACAAGGCCGGGTGTAATAGTGTTTCCAAGGCCCAGCGACAAAAGAGGGTTTGTCGACGCCGAAAGGCGCGAGGCGCACTCACGACTGTGCCTCACGTGAATTCCCATGACTGGTCCAGACAGACTCGACGACACGGCAGCCAATCACGAACGGGTCGAAACCGAACTCATTGCCCAGGACCGGGACGCAGCCCGAGTTACGACGGCGGACGTCGACAAGACGATGGCGCGACAGCTCGTGAGTGACCTCGTCGACGACGGTGTCGTGACGGCAGTCCCCGATCAACGAGTGCTCGTCCACGAGCCGAGTGGTGAGGCGTTCAACTCGATTCGACAGCTGGCAGTCTTCCATCGTGGCTGGTCGGCCGCTCAGGACACCGGCGCGGAGGACGAGTGATGCAACAGATGCTCTCTGGCTGTGCGTTCTGTGATGCGCCCCTGGTTCGGAGACCGGTGACGCCCACACCTGGGGTGCCGACGAGCGAGTTACGCACGCGATCTGCGTCGACTGCGCTATCCAAGCGCACGTCGACCCCGTGGACCGAGATCACCATGCCTCTGACAGCTGTGGCCTCGTCGTCGACACGCTCGCAGCGCTCACTCGCTTCCGCGTGGAACTCGGGCATCTCGAGGGCCGCTATACCTCTGTGTCCGCTGTAGTCCAGGCAGGCCTGCAACGTACTGGACGCGGGATCTCGACGACGATCTCGTTCGAGACACCACGCCGCAGTAGCCGTCGACTAGCCCGTTCCAACAGGACACCTGCATTCGTGTGCAACCCATGTGCATCACCGAAACCGTTATCCGGCTATGTGCAGAACTTGCACATAGAATGAGCGCGAGTGACGAGCCCCGACGGGTCCA
The DNA here is from genome assembly GCF_050954125.1 of Halomicrococcus pelagicus. NCBI lineage: Archaea > Methanobacteriati > Methanobacteriota > Halobacteria > Halobacteriales > Haladaptataceae > Halomicrococcus > Halomicrococcus pelagicus. The sequence continues at coordinate 115,046 of NZ_JBPBWC010000008.1, forward strand.
TTTTCAGTCCCCAGAGTACCTCGTCGAGCGTCTCGACGCGATTGCGGAGCTCTTCGACAAAGACCGGACAGACGTCCTTGTCGAGGCAATCCGTGAGTACATCGAAGACACGGCCGACAGCGAGACATTCCAGGAGCTCGTCGCGACAAAGTACTACAACGACCAACTCGACTTCGAGACGGTCAAGCAACTGGTCGGCGCCGAGACCGCCCAACGGCTTCGGCTCCTCAAAGCGGATCTCGAGGACGAACCACTCGATATCGCCGCTCCCGACGACGTCGACATCTACGACGGGGATGCGACGACGGTCGACACCGTAGACGACGATCGATGAGCGGCCGGCCGCAGCTCCGAACGGTCGTGGCCGACACCAGCGCACTCGTCAGTCTCGACGTCCCACGAGCCGACGCCGACTACGACACTGACACCGACACCGCTCCGGATCCCCTCCAGTATCTCCTCACCTCGTGTGACGTCTCCGTCCCACCGGAAGTCGTTGCAGAGCTCCGTGACATGGCCCAGTACCAGGATATCCACGGCGCCGCGGCGTCGAACGTCCTCGCTGCTCGCACCCACTACACGGTCGACGATCCCTACGAGCGAGGCGACACGCCCGAGTCGCGGCCGACGTTCGGCCTCGACGATGGTGAAACCGACGGCATCGTTCTCGCGAACACTCTGGATGTCGACAGGTTTCTGACCGACGAGTTCGGCGGGACGAATTTCGCGCTCATCCATGCGGTCCTGCAGGGCTCGCGCATCGTCCCGACACCGCGGCTGCTCTGTGATTACGCCCGCAACGATCACATGACCCACGAGGAAGCACGAATCCTCATTACAACGATCGGCCACCATCGGAGGTGGGAGAACAGTCCCTACGTCGCGCAATTGCTGGCGCTTCTAGAGTAGACGCTCTCAAACCCGTTCTCTGACCACGCCCGTCTTGCAACGACAGAGATGCGCTCGATCGACAGAGTCCGAATCGGGACGACCACAGGCTGGTTCCTCAGAGAACTAAACACGGATCACGATGGCTAAGGACCCTTGTTGAAAGCACCCGGTTGCTCTGGCTGCCATGGATCCACGAATTGGTGTTTCTCAACGTGGCAGTAGTCGCTAGACTGCCGCTGGAAGTCACAGTGGTTTCGAAATGTGATCGCCAAACTGGTAGACTGCGATATCTGATTCAGTGTGTTCTGAATTATGTGACGGCTCGCCCCGCTCGCCGCTTTCCGCCCTCCGCGTCGCTCGCGACCGATCATTCCGGGCGTGCGGGCGCTCTACGCACCGCCCGCGCCCGTTCCGGGCTAAAGTGCATGTGCCCTCGACGCCAGCGCTTCACCCGTTCGGGTCCTGCGGACCTCGGCGAAGCCGACCGCGACGGACGTGGTTGCGTCGCGGCGAACGGGGAATGCGCTGGCCGCTCGCGGCGGGTCGGCGCGCGGTGCTGGATGGGTCTCCTCACTCGGGCGCGCTCTCGCTCGCGCCCCGGGGGGCGCTCACGAAGGCGCGAGCGAGAGCGCGCAGATGGGTCTGTCGGGCGTCGTCGTCGAGAAAACCGCGATGTAGGGATCGCGGTGTCGGGCGCGTGAGCGCCTTCGGATCGGTGAGATCCAATGGCTAGTAAGAACGTCTTCGGTAATGAGGTTTCGGTCGATGCACAGGCACTCGAACAAGCGGACGAAGCGGAAGTCGATGAAGATGGCTTCGAGGTCGTCGATGAGACACTCGAACTCAGGGCGACGGTCGATCAGGAGACCCAAGCGAAGGTGGATGCGAATCACCCGGACGGAATCAAGGAGACGGACAAAGAACGAATTCAGGGTGCGACGCTCGAACAAGAGGAGCGCATTCGGGCGCGGGAAGCGGAACTGGAGCGCATTAGCGTCCGGGCAAAAGTCAGTCGGCAGGATGGCCGGGAAAAGCGAGCGCGAGACATCGCGGCAGAGCGGAGCAAAGAGCGGCGTCGAGAGTTCCAGAAGCGTGCGGCGAGCGTGACCCCCATGGCGAATCCGGAGCGTCCGGACCCACGCGAGGAGCTGACCCAAGACGAGCTAGCAAGCGTGAACGAGCAGACGCGGCGGTTGGCCGAGAAATTGGATGGCTGGACGAGAACGGCGATCAGTCGGCGATTGGCCGAGCGCGTGGTCGAAGGAGCAAGCATGATGAGTGCGGTCGTCGGCGTCCACGAAGAATTGCAGACGGCGCCGGGGCAGGTGATTCCCATTGGGAAGCTCGAGGAGGTCAATCGCAAGGAGGTGAGCATCGACGGAACTGTGACGCAGCTGTGGGAGAGCAACTCGCCGGCCATTCAGCAAGTCGGACTCATCGAAGACGAAAGCGGGCAAACGAAGGTGACCGTCTGAAAGAACTCAAAGGCCCCGTGGATGACGGAAGGCGAGCAGGTGTGCATCCGTGGGGCGGCCCGGAACTAGTACGAAGGACGTGTTTCTCTCGCCGTGACCGGGTGGACGACCATCCAGTTCCCTGAGCGCGGTCGCTGGTGGGAATAGCCGGTCGTCGCACTCTTTTTTCTATGTGCCGGACCGACCCAAGCCCCGCCGCCCCACCCTCCGCTCTCGGCCTCCCGGTGGTCGGCCGGCAGCCACAACCTCGATATAAACAGCGAATACTGTGATAGAACCCCGGGGTAGGTGGGTGATTTCGAGGGGGTTTGTCTACGCTAGGAGAGGGCGCAGCGCCATGACGAGTCAGCCCTTAGACCGCCGCGACTTCGATTCGTGGTTCGCGAGCTTTTTCGACGGTGATGGGTGTATCAGCATGGAAATCTGCAAGCGGTCATCGAATACACTCGGCTACGAGATTGTTCCGATGATACAGACCGACAGCGCAGACATTCGTCTTGAGGCGGCGGTCAAGCGGTCGGCCCGGCACCCCATCTCCCTCCGGTGGCCGGGACAGATTTCGACCGTACTCGTGTTTGTGTGGCCCTGCATGGAGTGCGACGGAATCGGTGGGATGCCGTCCCCGAACCACACGGGGTGGCGGACCAACGGTGGTTCGCACGGCGATGACATGGATTCCGACGGGGTGGTTCGAGGGAGCTCCGCTCCCTCGTCATCACGAAAATCGCCGATTTTCGAACGACCTCAGTGGCCGGGCCACAGCCCTCTATGAGGGTGGAAACGAGAGTTCCCCCGGTGTGTCGCCGGGCCCCTCTGAGTGCGGGGTGGAACCTCGAATGTCACACTCGGCGGCAATCCGATGGTCGGATTCCACGTCCGTCAGGGCGTGGAGGAGGTCAAGCGGTGCCGTTAGTGAGTGCGATAGCAGTCATCCAGAGCAATCCGACTCCAATCACTCCGAGAACTGCTCATATCGCACCAGATAAGACGGACAGGACGGCATCGCGCCCCCCTCGATAGGCCGCCTTGTACTGCGCGGTAGTTCCGAGGGAATCATCAGCCATACGACGTAGTTCGGTTAAAGCCACCAAATAGATTGCCGGTCAGAAATCAGGTGAATACTGTTCTTGTTCCACGTCTAAACAAGCCCGAACCTACCTATAAATTGACTAAAATGGGCGCCGTCATCGCGATCCGTGCCCGCGTCGAGGCTGCGGTCGACCGGTTCGAGTCAGAGACTGACTGGGAACTCGGCATCGGCGGTGGCGAACCTGGCTACGATGGATGTCGCCCGCGACCTGCCGAAGCGTGACCCCATCCAGTTGCTCGACCGTCTCGGGTTCCAGTCGGTCAAGGACAAGTTCCCGTTCTAAAGCAGGGTGTGAAGCTCGCTCAGTGACAATAGATGCATAGATTATGGCATTTGCAACTATAGTACGAAAGCCTGTTCGACGGAATCGGAATTCGCTCGTGGTCCAGTGGGGTGTTTTAACTCGATTACTCTCAAGTGAGCCCTCCCTCGCAAAGTCGTTCGACTTCGACCGGCTCGTGTAAGCAACAAGTAAGTCGGGTTGACCGACCGGGGGTCAGGAGTTCAGGGATCGTCTCTGATGGAGGGGGCCGGCGACTTGAGGCAATCTCGCTCCCGGCCGTGTACACCGGTGAGAAGCGCACTCGAGTTCACAGTATTGTATGATCTGGGAAATACTTTAGTCCGTTCCGACCCAACCGTCGGATATGAGCGACACGTTCGTCGTCGTCGGTGGCGATGCCGCGGGAATGAGTGCGGCGAGCAAGGCCAAGCGCGAGGATACGGGCGTGGACGTGGTCGTCTTCGAGAAGGGGCAGTGGGTCTCCTACGCCGCCTGCGGGATGCCCTACTACGTGAAGGGCGATGTCACCGAACTCGAGGATCTCGTCGCCGTGACGCCGGATCGGTTCCGCGAGGAGCGCGATGTCGACCTTCGGACCGGCCACGAAGTCGTCAGTATTGACCCGGAACGTGAGATGGTCACAGTCGACAGCGACGGCGAGCGGTTCGAACAATCATACGACCACCTTCTCATCGGGACTGGGGCGAGTGCTATCGTCCCTCCGTTCGACGGCGTCGACCTCGACGGTGTGTTCACTATCCACGACATGGACGAGGCTGGCGAGATCGAGTCGTACGTCACCGAGCAGTCACTGCAGCGGGCCGCCATCGTCGGCGGTGGCTACGTCGGCGTCGAGATGGCCGAGGCGCTGTCCGCCCGCGGCGCCGACGTTGCCCTCTACGAGATGCTGCCGCACGTCCTGCAGCCGTTCGGCGAGCCGGTCGCTGAGGTCGTCGAGGAGCACCTCCGCGATCAGGGCGTCGACCTACACCTCGATACCGCCGTCTCCGGGTTCGACGGTGACGGCCGCGTTGACCGCGTCGTCCTCGAGGACGGTGAGTCCGACCCGGCGGATGTCGTGATCGTGGGCGTGGGCGTGATACCGAACGTCGACCTCGCAGAAGAGGCCGGGATCGAACTCGGACCGACCGGCGCTATCGCAACTGACGAGTACGGTCGAACGAACTACGAGAACGTCTACGCTGCAGGCGACTGCGCTGAGGCTCGTCATGTTGTCACGGGCGAGTCGGCTCATGTTCCGCTGGCGCTGACCGCTAACCGCGCAGGTCGAGCGATCGGGCAGACGGTGACGGGCTCGCCAACGCTGACCGGCGATATTGCGGGTACAGCTATCGTAAAGGCCTTTGACCTCGGTGCCGCGAGGACTGGCGTCATCGACGAAGAGCGGGCTAGCGAGGCTGGCTTCGACCCGGTCTCGGTAACGATTACTGACGAGTCGCGCCCCGGCTACTACCCCGGCAGCGAAGAGATACAGATCACGCTCGTCGCGGATCGGGACTCCGAGCGACTCCTCGGCGGCAGCGTCGTCGGCGCAGAGGGAGCCAAGCGCATCGACACGGTAGCGATGGCCCTGCACGCCGACACGACTGTGACGGAGCTGCAGAACACGGATCTGGCGTACGCACCGCCGTTCAGCCCCGTTTGGGACCCAGTTCTCACGGCCGCCAAGGTCCTCTCAGGGAAACTCGAATGAGTACAAACAAGTCCATTGCTGTCCCCGAGTACCACTCGGAGCTCGTGGAACTGACGCTAGATCTGCTGTCGGTCGACACGTCGAACCCGCCCGGCGACACGCGTGAGATCGTCGATCTGATCGAGGCATGGCTAGAACCGCTGGACGTCGAGACCGAACGGTTCGCAGTCGACCCCGCGAAACCGAATCTCCTCGCGACGGTCCCCGGCGAGAGCGATCGGACGTTGCTCTTCAACGGCCACCTGGACACGATTCCGTTCGACGCGGACGAGTGGTCCCACGACCCGCTGGGGGAGCGCGCCGGCGACCGAATCTACGGGCGTGGCGCGACCGATATGAAAGGCGCCGTAGCGGCGATGCTGGTCGCCCTCCGGGCGTACGCTGAGAGTGGGACGACCCCGCCAGTTACCCTCCTGTTCGCCTTCGTCAGCGACGAGGAGGTCGGCGGCGACGCCGGTCTTCCGGCGCTATTGGATGCCGGGTACCTCGACGCAGACGCCTGTGTCATCGGCGAACCGACCTGCGAAGAGGGGCGTCACTCGGTAACCGTCGCCGACCGGGGAAGCATCTGGCTGACGCTGGAGGCGAGCGGCGATGCCGCACACGGTTCGCGACCGGCGCTGGGCGAGAACGCTGTCGATCGTCTCTACCGAGCCGTCGAGACGATGCGTGAACGCTTCGGGACACGTGAGCTCCACGTTGCTTCCGAGATGGCACCCATCGTCGAGGAGTCCGTCGAGTACTACGCGCCCACAATGGGCGAGGCGACCGCCCGCGACCTCTTTCGGCACCCGTCGATCAACCTCGGTGTCCTCGAGGGCGGTGAGGCGATCAACACCGTCCCGCAGGCTGCCCGTGCGGAAGTCGACGTCCGGCTGACCGCGGGCGTGGACACGTCAGACGTTCTCGCAGACGTCCGAGACTGCGTCGCGGACTGCGAGGGTATTACGATAGCGGACGTCTCTTGGAGCGTCGGGACCGCGGAACCGATCGACAGTCCGCTGGTTGAGGCCGTCGCGGCGACCGCAGCAGACGTGACGGACGAACGCGTGTACCGCCGGAGCGCGACCGGTGGCGGCGACGCGAAGCGCCTCCGGAACGAGGGGATCCCCACGGTCGAGTTCGCCCTCGGCACCGATACCGTCCACGCCGTTAACGAGTACACGACAGTCGACGCGCTGGTCGGGAACGCGGCCGTGTACGCACGACTCCCTAGCGTCTGGACAGACGCGTGTTCAGACGCCTAAGCCACTTCCGCAACCAGTATTGCCCGATCGACCCAAGATTATTAAAATTCGCGGCACGTACCCTCAATCCATGAACAATAGCGAGCCATCAGCTGGCGCTGACGCAGTCGACGCCAGGAAGATGACCCCCCTTGAACTCTGGGAGGACGTACCCGGGCTTCAGGAGGGGACCTATTTGAATTTCGGTGCACACGGACCGAGCCCGCAGTACGTCGTCGACGCGGCCGACGAGTTTCTCCGCTCACACGAATACGAATCTCCCATCGACAGCGACCCCTACGAGGCGGCCTTCGACGAGTTCGACCGCACGAGAGAACGGCTCGCTACCTTCGTCGGCGCAGGGGCCCGACGAGATCGGGCTCACCGAGAGCACCACTGCCGGGATCAACGCCATCGCGAACGCGCTCGACTGGGTGCCCGGCGACGTCGTCGTCCGGACTGACCTCGAACATCCAGCGGGCCGGCTCCCCTGGCAGCGACTTGAGCGAGAGGGCGTCGAGGTCCGTGTCGTCGAAACGGAGGAAGGGCGGATCGATGAGAATGCCTTCGCCGAAGCCGTCGCCGACGCCAAGCTCGTATGTTTCAGTGCCGTGACTTGGACTCACGGGACATATCTGCCCGTCGCGGACCTCGTCGATATCGCTCACGACGCGGGCGCGTTTGCACTTGTTGACGCTGTCCAGGTACCTGGCCAACTGCCGATGGACGTCAGTGAGTGGGACGCGGATGCCGTCGCCGCGGCGGGCCACAAGTGGCTGCTCGGGCTGTGGGGCGGCGGGTTCCTCTATGTCGACCGTGATGTCGCTTCTGATCTGGCGCCCCGGACGGTTGGGTATCGAAGCGTGGAAGCACCTGACGCAGATCCCTTCGAATATGCGGCGGGCGCACGCCGCTTCGAGGTCGGTTCTGCGAATCCCGCGCCGCACGTCGCTCTCCGGGAGGCCGTCAACGCGATCGATGAGGTCGGCGTCGATGACATTCAGGACCGGATTCGAGAACTCGTCGAACGGTTCGTCGAGTCGGTGCCTGCCGACCAGCTGCACAGCTCGGCGACCCCGGAATCGGGACTGGTGACCATTGACGTCGACGACCCGGCGGCGACAGTCGATCGACTCGCCGACGCGGGAATCGTGATCCGGTCACTCTCCGAGCCCGAGGCAGTTCGCGCGTCGATCCACGCGGTCAACACGGCACGGGACGTTGACCGGCTCATCGAATCGCTCGAGTCCGAGTGGGACTGATCTTTCGGAGCGCCGTAGTTCTGGAGGGCGAATGAGCGCTCTTCCACCGGTTGTTCTGCTCCACAGTCGTTCAATACCATGACCACTGCCGCGAGTGGAATCGAAAATCCCTGCCAGCGTCGACATGTCCGGAAAGGACGACGCGACCTCCTGACTAGCACTAGATTCGAAACGACCGTTGCCCGCTGGTCGTCCGCCAGGATCGTTTTTCATCCCCGGGGAGAGGTGCGGGGTGCACGGAGAGCGCCTCGCGGTTCGACCAATGGCAACGATTCCAATCTACGTTCGATGCTTCGACGAAGACGAACCGAGCGATACCAATGCGGTGTGTCCTGAATGCGGTGGGCAGGCCAGAACGAACGCGGTCGAAACGGTCTGTGAAGATTGCGGGCTCGTTATCGACGAGCAGCGAATCGACCATGGACCCGAATGGCGAGTATACGATGATGACGAGCGCGAACGGACGGGTGCGCCGCTCACGGCGGCACGGCACGACAGGGGCCTGTCGACCGAGATCGGGCACGGAGCAGACGCGAACGGGAATGCACTCTCCGGACGGAAACGGCCGCAAGTAGCCCGAATGCGGCGCAAACAGACTCGAGGACGGTTTCAGTCGAAAGCGGAACGGAATCTCGTACACGGACTGGGCGAAGTCCGCCGGCTGGCGAGTGCCCTCGAACTCTCCGATTCGGTCCGTGACCAGGCGTGTCAGCTCTTCCGGAGTGCCCAGAGCGAGGATCTGCTTCGTGGCAGATCCATCGAGGCGATCGCCGCGGCGAGCGTGTATGGGGCCTGCCGGTGTAACGGGCTCTTGCGGTTACTGGGCGAGGTCAGCGAAATCGCCCGCGTCACGGAGTCACGAGTCACGAATGGGTACAAAACGCTCAACGAAGAACTGGGCCTCCCTGCCAAGCCCGTCTCCCCCAGTATGTTCGTGCCGCGACTCGCTTCGGCCCTCGACTGTCCGGATGGGATCCGGCAGCGGGCCCGAACGCTCGCGGAGCGGGCTGAAGAGCGCGGCGTAACGACGGGCGTCAATCCGGCCGGGTTCGCGGCCGCCTGCCTCTACAAGGCCGGTCGCGAAGAGGGGCGATGGCTGACGCAAAGTGACGTTGCCGAGTCCGGGAATGTTACGCCAACCACGGTCCGGACGCACCACGAGACGTTAGAGGAGCAGGTAGCCTGACAACGCTCATCTACAAGCACTGCCATTAGATAGTTTCCTCAGGAAATTATTTGTTCCTAGAGCGCGTAGGACCCAGTATGACCGAGACGTGGGATGACGTCAACGAGCAGGTCAAAGCGGACTGGAAAGAGGAGACCACGCCGTTCGAGCGGGTGTACGAAATCGTCGAACAAACCCACGACGGGCAGTCGGCCGCCGAGATCGCCGACCGTGCCCTCGTGAGCGAGCCGACGGCACGTCGACACTGCAAGACGCTCGTGAACACGGGGTTCGCCGAGACGGAACAGGATGGCCAAACAACGCTGTACAAGCGAAACAGCGACCGGGTTTTGATGTCCCGGATCCGCGAACTCCGCGACGAAGCAGATCGGACGGAATTGCTCGACAGAATCAAGGACATGAAGGCCGAGATCCGGCGCTATGAGGACCGATACGACGTGGTGTCACCGGAAGAACTCGCCCAGCAACTTGACGCCGGCGAGACGGAGGGCTGGGACGACCTCACGGCGTGGCGAACGACACGGCAGAATCTCGCCGTCGCCCAAGCAGCACTCGCCTACGACGAGGCCAGCCACCAGCTCGCGGTATGAGCGAGGACGACCGTGCCGGCGAGTTCGGGCCGATCTATCTCCCAGCGCTCCAGCGGATTCGTGACCTCTGGCTCGAACTTGAGCCGTTAGTCGAAGCATCGTCGTACGATGACGTCGTCGCACCTACGGAACTGCAGATCAGCCTCACTGACGGGCTCGGAGACGCCGATGCTGCGCGACTCGATATCCAGTAGAGCGAACTGGATATGTACTCGTTTCACTACATCGATGCCGCGGACGTCAACTGGCGATTCGACCGCCACCCGAATACACATTCACCCGAAATCCACTTTCATCCCCCGCCCGACGCAGCCACGACGGCAGCCGAACCGTCCTGTATCGACGTGACCGAGGTCTCACTCGTCGCCCGTGCAGTCCATGCGATGTGGCGAGCAGCATACGAGACTGATGAGATGGATCGGCTGAATAGCGCACCAAACCCGCCGTAAGGATGCCCACTGGATGTGACCAATCCAAGAGCCTGGATGAGATGTCTCCTGAGGAAGCGCGGCAGTATCTCATTCGATTCCTCGGACGGCAAGACCTCGACGAACACGAGGAAATCTACGACGAACTTACCACCGAATAGCGGTCGCAGTCAGCAAGAACGAGCATATTGTCTGAACTGAGAGTTACCGCGTGGCGCGGTCGGCCACGGCGGTCATCTGTTCGCGGGCGGCTTCGACATCCGAGTAGAGTGCCAACGCGTGCTTGATGAGGCGGCGATCTTCCTCGTTCTCGCGCCAGAACGCGATGACGTCGCGGCGGTCGCGTAGCTCGTCACTTGCAAGGTCGCCGTCGGCGAGCGACTGTTCGAGATCCTCCCACATCTCGACGTCGTAGGTCGCCTGCCACTCCTCGATCTCTTCGGTGATCGCGGCCAATTCGTTGCGAAGCTCCTCGCGCGTGTTCTCCTCGATGAGCGTGCGGATTTCCTCGAAGAGCAGTCGCGTGTAGTCCGGCTGATAGCGCGTCGTCTCGCCGGCCTCGACGCGGCGTAGCTGGCCCTGCTCGACGAGCGCCTAGAGTTCCTCGTTGGTCGTGCTCCAGGCGGCGTCGGCCTGCTCGCTGATTCAGTTGACTGAACGGGGTTCACGAAGCATCTCGGCGACCGCTCGAATGCGGTCGCGGGCGCTCATCGACTCGGTCCACGACTGGACCCCATCTCCCGGAGACTCGGACATACTGGGCACCTCTAGCAACAGTGTTCGCGCCCGGCTCTCAGATATGTTTGTGTCTTCGCGTATAATCCAGAAGTAGTCGCGAGCACGGTCACCCTGATGTTGAAATACCATCCCGGCAGAACCTACGAGCCAATCGATGTACAACCGATATTCTGACTTTGAGGAACTGCGGCCAATCGGTGAGGGGTCCCACATTCCGGATGAGAAGCTCAACGAAGGGTGTGATGGTGACCCCCGGCGGCAACGCGTGGCGACGAGTACGGGAGGCTACCCCGACGAGCCGACAGACACCGGCGGAACGTGTCGGTCCTGTGGGGCGTCAGTCCCAGACGGGCAGACGAAATGCCGGTTCTGTCTCACCAACCATCTCGGCGGCATGGCCACCGCGACGACGGATACTGGCCAGGAACCAACACTCGTGGGAATCGTGTTCACGCTCGTCGAGTCGTCGACGTTCTACGGCGCTGTGGCGAAGAGTGCCGCAGCCGGAAATCTGCTCGTCGGCAGCGAGACCGCGGAGGCCGTCGAGGAACATCGACTCATTTACGACCTCGAGGAGGAGCCTGCGCCACAACTGGTCGACCGTTGGCCGTCGCTGCCGGACGCGACGACGGTTACCTTAGCTGCCGGTGAGCAGCTGCTCACTGCCATCCGCGAACGAATGGGTGGCCAGGGCGGTGCGACGTTAGCAGGGGCGTACGAGGCCAAGGCGCGCCTCTACGATGAAAGTGGGGACGCCCTCTCGGCTGAATCGTGTCTCGACACGATGCTCGAGAACGCCGACGACCCGTTATGGCTGGTGCCCGGGATCGATCTCAAGGAATCGAGCGAGGACAGAGACCGGGGCGACCAGTCACCCGGCATTCCGACGAGGGAGCAGCTCGAGTGTCACCACTGCGGCGGCGAAACCGACCATCGGTTCCACACTCACGAATCGCTCCCCGACGACACCTGGTCAGGACAACCGATCTGGGAATGTCGAGAGTGTGGGGCGTGTCGCTATGGGCCGAATCCATCGACGCGCTGTCCGCCCTAACCAACAAAGGGTCTCGGCCCAGAAGTACGGGATGAGAGACTCACCGATTGGGACGAGTTGCGTCAGGTCGATACGAACGTCCCCGTGATCGCGGAGTACCTGCCCTAACCGAAGGCGTTGCTCGGCACGGTTAGCTCCGTGACGACGATACTCATTGAGGTGGCCCTCTGAGAGGATAGCGTCCGTGAGTCGGTGGTCCCGGTGGGGACGCTGAACGGCCGTGATGGGGCGTCGCGCTACGCAGGGCTTGCCGCGTCGCTGTATCTTCGGTCATGGATGAGTGGTCTCCTGATGCGGAACGCAGAGTCACTCTGTGACGTTCCCCGCGTGCCGACCACGCGAATGAACTATGCCACCGCGACACGACCGTCGGCGTTCATGAACCCCGCCAGCAGCGGGGGTAGAACGCACAGTATGTAAATCTCGATCCGTACTCGTTCTGGGGGAGTCAGACGAATAGTCCTGTCGGGGCCAGGCAAATGACGGCACTGCTGGAAGAGACCTCAGTCGGGAGTCGAGCCGACTTACACAGAGCACCAGTTGGAGAAGCCGTTGCTCGTCGCCGTGGTAATCGACGGGGGAAACGCTTCGCGCCGGTTAGCTCTCGGTCGAGTCGTCGACGAATTCGAGAAGCGGGCGAATCTCCTCGAACCGTGGCCCTTTGACGACCTCGTGGGTATCCTTGTTCCAACCGATGAACCCGTAGTCAACGAGCTTGGGGAGGTGCAGATGGTACATCGCGATCTGCAATTCCTGTTCGGACTCCCCTGGCTCCGAATCCACGTCCAGCGAGTCCTGAACGGTGTCGCTCAGGGGATTCTCGTCGAGGAGTTCGACTAAGAGTTCCCGGCGATGTTCGTTCCCCAGCGCATCGAAGGAATTGTTATTCATAGTGTCCTCATAGGAGTTCACCATGAAGGACGGCCGCTCCCTCACTAGTCCTCTCCTTCCCCCCGATAGATACTACGTACGGATAATGCTATTGTGAGAGCATGCTGATTAATTCTGCCTTTCACAGTTGAACTCCACTATATCTGTGGCTTCTGGAATGTCCGATGTGGATTCTACTGTTTGTCAGAGGTTATTCTGTGGATATTGAGAGTAGTGTGGGGGTGGCTCAGGTGGGGGAATTATTCGTCGTCTGCGTCCTCGGCGCGAGCGCTCATGTCCTCTGTTCCTTGCAGGAAGAAGTGATTGAACGGCTGGACGTGCCGCCGCCGCATCATCTCCGAACTCTCGATTTCAATGCCGAGGTCGTGGATTGCATCGGTAATTCTCGTGATGTCGGCCGTACTCGTCCCGACCACGTCAGCGTGGAGATTGCGTCTACCGGTGAGCATCTCTCGAACGTCGATGATCCCCTGAATGCGGCGGATCTGTTCCGAGATCTCGGCGAGGTTAGTCGGCGGTGCCGAGATAACGAAGGTCACCTGCAACGGAAGGTTGGCAGCTTCGTAATCAATCTCCGGATGGTAGCCTTGGATGATGCCGTCCGCTTCAAGCTGGTCGATGCGGTTGCGGACGGTACTGGGGGAGACACCAACGCTATCGGCGATCTCCTGGGCAGTACTGTTTCGAGCGTCTTCTTGAAGCAGGTAGAGGATGCTCCGGTCGACATCGTCCAGATTTCGTCCCATAGCAGAGGGTACGGCACGGTGATTACTAACCAATTTCCACCGGGTACGCCACCCTCTATCCCGACGCATTCACCGAATAAGGTAATGGTCTCTCCGAGTGGTCCCCGTTAGTCCGTCAACGTACGTGCGGAGTCAGCCCCCGCGACGATGAGGGATAGCGTAGCCGCGATGAGCGTCTAAAACCACGCGTAGATCACAGTCGAAGTCCGCTCAGAAGCGTACACGACGGCGGAGTGTCCAGTGTGTGGCGAACGAGAGGGGACGGAGCCGAACGGCGACCAGTTCCGCTGTTCGTGTGGCTACGAGGGGCACGCAGACCTTGATGCCTCCCGGACCTTCCTCGAACAACAGGCTGATACGAACCTGAAAGTTGGGTCGATGGCACGGCCCATGTGCCTCAAGTGGGATGACATATCTGGTCGGAGTCACCACGCTCTCCCGAGAGGGCACGTCCCAACGAGGAGCGCATAAACTGGAGTACCGGGGACGGGAAACTTGCCTCCGTGGGTGCGGCATAGCCAATATCCTCATCGGAGGAATTCCGCGGCTTCAGCCGTGGGAGGATGTCAATTCCAGTGAGTCAACAACAGAGTGCCGACAACGTCTCAATCGACGACATCCCAGTCGATATCGACAACACACAATCAGAGGAGATCGATCCGGCCGACGTTCCCGACGAAATCGAGTCCATCACCCGTGGACTGGCTGGTGAACACCCGCCGACGAACCCGCTCGTCGTGCTGAAAGCGGCTCGCTGGTGGTACATCCACGGCAAGGGTGGAACGAATCTTGCCTTCCAATGGGCCATTGAGTGGGCGCGTCACCTTGCGACCGACATGCCCAGCGACGTCGAGCGGTTCGACGAGTTCCTCGAGTACCTCGTCATGGTCGGCTTCGCGGACGAACCCCATGAACTCAGCTGACTGACAGCTCAGTTTTTTCTTCGCCCCTGAGGGGTGCGGCGCATTCTGAACTGCCGCAGTCGCCGTGAACTCGATTTGGTGAACACAATGGCTACGACCAGCGATTCGTCGGTTACCTTCGATCAGACCGACACGCGATCCGACGAGATGAACAGCACCATCGAACAGTGGATCGACGAGCTCGTCACTGGCGTCGATGACGCACAGACCAGCGCGGAGCTTCAAGAATGGCTCGACGTCCAGAGTCGGTTCCACGACTATTCCTACCGGAATACGCTCCTGATCAAGCGCCAGTGTCCCGAGGCAACCCGCGTGGCGGGCTACCAGACGTGGCAGGAGGAGTTTGACCGGCACGTCACGGAGGGCGAGTCGGCCATCTGGATCTGGGCGCCGATCATCACGAAGCAGTGCCCGGAGTGCGAGAACTCGCCCAGCTACTACGAAGACAGCGACTGTGAGTATGACGAGACACCACCCGAGGAGTGGTCGAAAGGGCTTGTGGGATTCAAACCGGCAGCTGTCTTCGACATCTCCCAGACCGAGGGCGAACCGCTTCCCGACCTAGAAACGGAGGCGACGGGCGACGCCGAGGACCTCGTACCTGTCCTCACAGAGGCGGCGGATGAGCTCGGCGTGACGGTGCACATCGTCGATGCTGACGAGTGGGACCATGGCGACGCGAAGGGCGTCTGCAAACAACGAGACATCCATGATTTCACGCCGATCGTGGAGGCGAAAGCACGGACGAATCAGGCCGACCCCGCGGTCACGCTAATTCACGAGTACGCCCACGCACTGCTCCATTTCGACGTTGACGACGAGACTGAGCGGTCGAAGCGTGAAGTCGAAGCGGAGGCCGTCGCGTACATCGTTGGTCGGTATTGCGGGTTGGATACGAGCGGATCGGCGTTCTATCTCGCCGCGTGGCAGGAGGACGATCCCGAGGTGATCCAGGATCGTCTCGGCCGGATTAGTTCGACTGCGCAGGAGATCATCGGGACGGTCGCCGAGGGCTGAACACCCCTCCCCCAAGCTGTTAACCAACGTCTGGGGTACTATTCCCACTCTGTTGGTTAATTCGTTCAGCGTTCGACTCCGCGTGTTTCGGTCGGTCCCGAGACATACCCCACCGACAGTCGATGTTATGATTCGGAATCGATTCGGCGCTGCTGGTCACGGAGGAACTCGACGATAGCATCGATATCCTGGTCGGGAACCGTTTGTTGTTCGAAGACACCCTTGAATGCGTCCGCGAAATCCTCCGACGTGAGTCGGTCGAGGACAGTCTCGATGCGACCAGCGAGCTTCTTGGACTCCCCGCGATGCAGATGGGTCGCGATCCGGTCGAAATCTGCGCCAGCAGCAAGCACCACCAGATCCCGGGAGTCTGCCTTGCGTCCACTGTGGAGTTTTACCGCGAACAGCAGTTCCCGTTCCGGAATCCTGGCTGTTACCGGGCGGCCGGTTCGCAATTCCTCGGTGACGGAGTGCTGTGCCAGATAACGATACGACCACTCAGCCTCTGTCTGGCGACAGCCCAGCGCGTCGACCATCGCGTCGAACCGAACCGGATTCCCGATGTCCTTCTCAAACCGGATGGTACGGCCCTCATAGAGGTCGTTTCGCTCGACATCGGCCGTTTTCTCATAGCCGCGGTCGGTGAGAAGCTCGGTGTAGTCGTCGACCGACTGCGCCGGAATGACCACGTCGACGTCCGAGGTGAAGCGCTGATTGAACGCCGCGATCGCCCACCCACCGACGAGCACGTACGGCAGGTCAGCGTCAATGACTGCCTCCAAGGTGTCCAGCAACTCGTCTTCGCGTTCGCCGAGGCTCATGCGTTCAAACGCGGATCTTCGTGGGACGCGTCGATATCGCGGTCGTACTCGTCGGCGATCATCTCCAACGCTGGTTCGTAGTTCACCCGGTACTCCAACATGTGCTCGATCGTCTCGTCCAACGGAATGACTGGATTGCCGTCGACCCACTCGCGAGTGATGTCCCCACTCGTCGGGAACAACACGTACGAGACGGTCGCGTCGTAGTCGGTCGCATCCGGCCGCTCTTCGATCCGGCTCGGAATCCCGAACTCATCAAAGAACGCCGTCCACTGTTCGACGTCCTGGTCGGCGACCTGGATGAAGATCGGATAATCGTCGTGGCCGCGGGCGATCTGATAGCCGCCGTGGGTCCAGACGTAGACGCCGTCGATTTTCGTGTACGCGAACGGCATTCCGGCGAAGTGCGGAATAACGTAGCCATCGTCGATCGAGGGGGGAACAGAGCGGGAAATGGCCGCGACGAGATCGTAGTAGCGATCCCTGACAGAGTACTTCTCGATGTAGACGCCGTCATCGCGGCGGATGAAGCCTGCGTCCTCCAACCGCTCGATCCACTCGTACACCCACGAGTAGGAGCCGTCGATCTTCTGGGCGATCCGCCGGATCGAGTCGCCCGGCCGGACCGCGACCATGATCTTCGCCGCGGTCTCGTCGACGTACTCCATCATCGCTAGTTATCGGTATCGTAGCTAACAGTATTAGTCTTGTCCCTCGTATTCTCTACAGTATTATCTCTATACAGATATACCACCCTCGGCTCCGGCAGTCCGATCCGGCTCAGCATTCGAGCTGAGATGAAGTAACCAACGGAGAATACGACTGACCGCTATTCGTTGGGTACGTTTATCTGCGCCCGCCGAAGGGCGGAGGCGCATTCCCGTCTCCATCGACTTATGACCGACCAGTATCTCACCACCGTTCTCGAAGAGGCGGAGCGGGTCACGGAGCACCACGACAAAGTTGCCCAGTCCACGGACCATCCAGAACACGAGTATCTTCGGTACGCCGTGCTTCGGCTATTCGAAGGGGAGACGGATGAGATGCCGGTGGACGTGCCGCAGGTCGACGGCGTGACCGTCGGATACGGGGAGGACAAGGCGATGTGCGAGAGCTGGAGTGACGACATCGAGTGGTGGGAGACGGTTCCGCCACAAGAGGAGTGTACCCGCTTCCGGGTGTTCTATCCCGACGAGTACGAGGCTATTCCGCGAGTCACCGTCAACGTGATGGCAGCACTCGGGGCATGGCGTGTCTGGACCGGGAGCGCAGCCGCCTGCGGGTCCTACGACCATCGAGAGCGTCGGGAAGTCCACTACCTGTGGCCGGAGGGGCATCCTGTCGAAACCCTGCTTGCGGATCGGCTCCACGGTCCCGAGGCTGCGGTTGCCCCAGACGGCGGCCGCACCGGCGACGTGCACGATCGGATAGTCGTCACGGAGCACTCGGCCCAGCACGACGACCTCGAACCGCGAACCAGACGTGCCGTTGACGAAGCGATGGCCGTCTCGCTGCTCGAAAAGGGTGGCCGCTACGAGGTCCAGTCGGCGTCCGGGAATCGGTACGAAGTAGATGTGGTCGGCGAGTCGTGTACCTGTCCCGACTGGGATCAGCGAACACCAGACGGCGGGTGTAAACACATGCGCCGAGTTGACCACGAATTGACCTCCTCCCGCTCCTGAAGATGCGGGGATCCCACCACGGGATTCCAGGCCGAACGGAGCGGCCTGTTAGTTTCAAGACGCATCCGTTCCACGAGTCACGTGCTGGGTGTCAGCATCGGCGTGGCTGTCTTGTGGCCCGGTCAATGAGGCTCCATCCGTAGCCGAGTCATCGCCAGCCGCCTTCTGACCGGAATCCCGGCCGGTTTGGGGCTGGCTCTCTCCGCTACGGTAGCGGTCGGCAATGTTGAGTGTAGCATTCACGTCCGCCTGATATTCCCCGACCCAACACTCGTCGTTAGTGCACCGGAACGTCGCCTGCTCGGGGCGCAGTCCTCTCTCACCACAGGCGTGGCACTCTTTCGACGTGTTCCGAGGGTTCACTGTTGCGACGGGAATCCCGACTTCCTCGGCCTTGTACTGGATCTGCGCGTGAAGTTTAGCGAACGCCCACCCGTGTAACCGGCGATTCATGAACGCGCCGTAATCCATGTTCTTACGGATGTACTGGAGGTTCTCCAGCACCAGGATGGGGTTCTTGACCTGCTGGGCGCGTTCGACCACCTGCCGAGAAACACGGTGGATACTGTGATCGATGCGCTCCCACAGGCTGTCGCCGTACTCCTCGACGATCCGTTCGCTCTCGCGCCGTTGCAGGCGACGCGTAGCCGTGAAGTACGTCTTGCGGAGCTCCAAGATAGCGGTAGCTTAGAGCTACCATGGTAGCTCTGAGAGAACATTCATCGGGAAAGACACCATGAATACCAACCAAGGTGAAAAGACGCTCGCAGCCATTCACCATCGCTTCCAACAGTCGCAGCGACGGATATGGCGTTCGAAGTACTAGCCAACCTGAAGGCAGCGAAAACTTGCTCTCCTCGAGACCTTCCTAACAGGACGCTAGAGAACCTCAGCCTCTTCCATATCCGGTTCGTCGAATTCGAGTGCCTCTCTCACAGCTTCGGGAAGTGTCGGTCGCGGTGCAGCCTCGTGGCGCCGTACCCGCTCAGATTTGTCCGTCTCCTCGTAGACTGCCCTTGCGATGGGGACGCCCCGCAGGAAATTATGCTCGTAGAGGATTTCGACCCCGCGCTCGGTCGGTCCCCAGAACTTTGACGGGAGATCTCGCGTCGACACGTTGGGTTCGTGCACGTAGACGTCGAGGATTCCTGCCTCTTGGAGTGTCTCGAGCTGGTCGAGGATGGCCGCATCGTTCTTCGGAATCATGTAGTCGAGCTCGGCCAACGACGCGAGGTGTGCTGGGTGACCGAGGATCAACTGCAAGATGAGATGGCGCGTCTCCTGGGAGAGCAGCTCACGCATTCGCTGCTGCTCTGCGAAGGGATCCTCGAACCCTTCCGGGGCCGTGTCGCTCATACTGTAGAGTAGTGGGCTCGACTGCATAACGGTTTGGGTTGACCAAGTCAATAAAATCGTGGAAACACTGAGTCAGTTAGAAACGCCTTTTGCCCAGCCAGTACTGTTCCCGCTTATGAGTGCTCCATCCGTTCCCCCAAACTCGGGCGAGATCATGAAGGCTGTGCAGCAGGCCTTACGAGGGCTCGACGTCGGGTCGACGGAGGCCGTGCGAATCCTCTCATGGGCAAACAGTGAAACACCGGCAATCTACAACCGTGATCAAACCGCGTATCTCGTCCTCGGAAGCTATCGTGATCCGTATCTCCGCCGAGTTCGGGCAGTCAGTGATCGGCTGAACCGCCGATACGGAACGTATGCCTTCCTCATCGGGGACCTCTCAGACATTAAGCTCCCCCGACTTCCAGAGTTTCGCGTAAAGTTCCATATCACGGCGACACTCTGTGATTACGTGGCTGCCGTGTTCGAGCAAGATGCGGGCGGGGAAATCAACGAACTCGGCAAACTGAGCGAAACGGAGTACTTCGAAAAGGCGTACGCCTTCCCGCGCGCATACCAGTGGGAAACGGAGGACCACCTCACCGACGAATGTGATGTAATCGCTGCTGCTGCGCAAATCATAGCTGCCACCGATATCGATGACGAGACGAAGACTGCAGAACTCAAGGCGCTCGTCGAACGAGCAAACCAAGCTAGAATCGACATCTCGGTCGATGCGGTGAGGACCATGCTTGGGGAACACGATATCGAGGTCCCGTCGTACAGCTGGGTGCATCTGAACGACTTCCGTCTCTTCGAGCTCCATGGGCGATGTTATCCCTGGACGACTGAGGAAGAATTACTCGACGCTACAGATGATCTTCCAGGGTCACCGAGACCAAGATGGGAACAACGGTAAGACAACTCTAGTATTAATTCTAATACGATATCATGTCGGCTGTGGGATGACTCTGTCCCGACTGTACCGAGCCGATGAGCGTGACGCCCCGCGTCTGTCCCGACCACCGGGTGAAGCCAGGCCGCCGCTGTGCGTCGTGTGACACCATCTTCGAGGTGCAGTTTATCAGGGTCTGTGACGTCTGTCACCTACTGGTCACCGGTCTGAGCAGAACACCGAGTTTGTCGACGTTCATGAGCGGCGAGCTCGTTCGGTACTTCCGGAGTCCTTCACCGAGTGCCTCGCCAGACCGCCCAACCCGTGAACGTCGAACCTGCCGCCGCATCCCATAGCCTCTTTCCGGCTAGCCGCTTACGGGGAGAGTGATGGAGTACCGCTACACCGGCAACGCTCACCACGCTCTGGTCGCCGCCTACGAGGCCGACGAGCCCCCGTTCCCGGTCCACGAGCCGCGTGCCGCCCCCGAAACCTCGCACGCGCGCACCGAACTCGACCTCCTTCACCGCCTCCTCTTCCCGAGCTGCTGGAACGCCTACGCAGACCACACTGATCCCGACGACGTCCAGGAGACCCTCACTGAGCTCGGCGAACAGCTCATACGGGGCTGCCGACTGTATGCCGCCGCCGACGCCGACCCCCGGGACTGCATCAGTGTCGTCCTCGACGACCTCCCCGAGATCAGAGAGCGTCTCAAACGCGACGTCGAGGCCGCGTACAAGGGCGACCCCGCTGCGAAGTCTTATCTCGAGGTCATCCGGGCGTACCCGGGGTTCCACGCCATCGTCGCCCAGCGTGTCGCCCACGAACTCTATACAGAGGGCGCGCATGAGTACGCCCGCGAACTCACCGAGGCCGCCAAAAGCGACACGGGCATCGACATCCACCCCGGCGCCGAGATCGGGGACTACTTCTTCGTCGACCATGGCACCGGCGTCGTCGTCGGCGAGACCGCCACTATCGGTGATTGGTGCCGGCTCTACCAGAACGTCACTCTCGGCGCCCTCCACTTCGAAGAACAAGAGGGCGCCGACCACGCGCTCAAGAAGGGATACAAGCGCCACCCCGACATCGGCGACCACGTCGTCATCGGTGCCGGGACGAACGTCCTCGGCGCTATCACCGTCGGCGATCACGTCAGCATCGGCGCCAACTCCTGGATTACGGAGAACGTCCCTGCGAATACCACGGTGTACGTCTCTGAACACCCCGACCAAGAACGCAAATCCAATGGCTGCGAGACCAGGGACTGACCCCCGCTACGTTCTCGTGAAGGCCACCCAGTTGGTTGACACAGCGCTCACGGTCGTCGCGCTGGATGACGTGCCCGCGCCCCGGATACTTCGAGCTAGCCGTTCGTGCAGCAGTCGAGGCTCATCAGTCCGAGTTCAGGCCCAGGCGCCGGATTGCAACCGACGGTAGATTGTGGAGGAGTTGTCGGCTTCACGCCCGCCCTGAAGGGTGGCGTTCTCGCCTTGAAAAAGGTGTTAGAAGTGTGAGATAATGCAGTATAGTTATGCTCGGCGGGAATATTAGTATCTCTCCACCGAGAAGGTTGCATGATAACAGATGGAGTTCCAGCTCACAGAGTCCCAGCAGAGGCTCCGCGACGACGTCCGTCAGTATGCACAAGAGACGATCAAGCCCCAAGCTATCGAACTCGATCAGACCGAAGAGCATCCCAGCGAGATACTCGACGAATTAGGCCATCGAGGATACACAGGAATCACTCTCCCCGAAGCATACGGCGGGATGGGAGCCGGTCTAGTTGAACTCTCACTCCTCATCGAAGAGTTATCCGCCGCGCTCATGCCTGTTGCAAGCGCACTCGCTCTCAACCTCGGTGTTGCAACAGTCATCGACGAGTTCGGGACTGACCAGCAGCGAGATCGGTTCCTGCCGGCAATGGCGTCATACGATACAGTCGGTGTTCTTGGACTTAGTGAAGAGAATGCCGGGAGCAACAAACTGGAGATGGAAACGACTGCTGAGCGAGAGGGAGATGAATGGGTGTTAAATGGCCACAAACGATGGATCACCAACTTCCTGCACGCCGATTTTGTCCTTACGTACGCGAAAACCGGCTCTGACGACGAGGCTCCACACAACATTAGCGCGTTTCTCGTTCCGACTGACGAGTTCGAAGTAGCTGAAGTCTGGGACACACTCGGTGCGAACACTGTGAAATCTCCGAAAGCGACGCTCTCTGACGTGCACGTCCCAGACCACCGCGTGATTGGAGACGTCGGTGAAGCATACGTTCAGCGGGGTGAAATCAAGACTGGCGTGAACGTTCCTGCTCGAGGTGTCGGCATTGCTCGCGCTGCGCTAGACGATACAGTCGAATACACGAAACAGCGTGAGCAGTACGACCAGACCATCTCTGATTTCCAGGGCGTCAGGTGGAACGTTAGCAAGATGGCGGAACGGGTCGATACAGCTCGACTGCTCACGCTCCGGGCAGCCGACCTCGCCGATCGGGGACGGGATACAACCCGAGAGTTCAGCATGGCAAAAGTGCATGCGACGCAAGCCGCTGTCGACAACGCAAACGATGCGATGCAACTCCACGGCGGTATCGGCTATACGACGAAACAGCACGTAGAACGCTATCTACGCGATGCCCGACTGCTAACGATTGCAGGTGGACCGAACGAAGGTCACAAAGACACGCTCGGTGAATCCATCTACGAGGACCACCCTAGAGTATAGACTATTCAATTGACGTCTTTATGACCGGATTTTGACCGCGAAGTAGCCTTGCCGCCCATCACGGCTCGGTGAGCCGAAGCTCGCCGTCGACTTCGTAGAGATGCCCACGTAACAGCAGGCGTTCGATGATATCGTCGGCGGCTGGTTGGCTCAGGTCCTCTTCTTCAGCGAGGGTCGCATAGGCGCG
Source organism: Halomicrococcus pelagicus (assembly GCF_050954125.1). Taxonomy (NCBI): domain Archaea; kingdom Methanobacteriati; phylum Methanobacteriota; class Halobacteria; order Halobacteriales; family Haladaptataceae; genus Halomicrococcus; species Halomicrococcus pelagicus. The sequence goes on from NZ_JBPBWC010000008.1 coordinate 138,213, forward strand.
CTCGTAGCTAAAGCTGTCGTCGTGCGGCGCTGTTGTCGCGAGCGCGTCAAGGGCGTCTTGGGCCAGTGGTGGGAGCGTCGGTTCACCGTTCGAAGCCATCCTACTACTAGATTTGTGGAGAAAACGGGTAAAACCCTGTGACGCCGTCCTCCGGGAAGAGAGGCACAGCTGTTAGCAACTCCGATTAGAGGAAACGAGCGGACGGCGTGGAATGCTGGGGGAGTGGACGTTGGATATGTCGATTACGTTTGACATCCTCGAGTTCAGGCTAAGTGAACAACCGGGTTAACTCTCTACGGGTGCAGCGGGCTCTGTTTCTTCACTGTACCTGTCGTTGAACTCGTCGATGAGCTGCACCATTTGGGCGTACCAGTCGTTGAGCGTTCGCTGCATTTCGTTAGGAATCTCCTTGGCGTACCGCAGCCGGTAAACGTGGTAGTAGCCGCCCTGTTCGTAGTTCACCTGCTCTTTCTCGATGAGGCCTGTCTGGAGGAGCCGCTGGACGGCCCGATACGCGGTCGACCGTTCACGCTCGACCTGTTCAGCGATCTCATCGACGGTGAGAGGTCTCTGTCGTTCGTGAAGCAATTGGAAGATGTCTGTGTCGATTTCCTTGAGATCGTGGAAACATTCTAGCAGCCCTTCGCATTGCATGTCCTTTTGGAGCATCCCGCTCATTGATTCGGTCATTACTAACTAGGAGTAGGAGACGCAGACTCAAAAGAGTTTGTATGGTTAGTACAATACTACACCAGACTATGACGTGGTGAGCTGACACAACGTGCTAGTCCGATCGTCCCGGAGCCGACAGATGGCAGCGAGTATGACCGCGCTGCTCACGAACAGCGCCGCCCCGAAGATGAGGACGGTACTCACGGTGTTGAGCACCTCGATACTGTAGACAGTACCGAGCTTGTTCGCGGCGACGGCCACGCTCCCGGCCAGCAGCATCGCGGCGAAATACCCCTTGATCTCGTCTTCGTCCACAAGGTTCGTCGCCCCTGCCCCGATGCGTGCACCGAGCGAACTCCCGAGGAGCAGGAAGCCGACGACGGGCAGCGCGACGGACCCGGATTGCGCGTACGTGAATGCGCCGAACGCGCCCGAAATCGTAATCTGGAGGATGTCCGTCCCGACGGCGATGGCTGCGGGTACGCCGAGCCCGTACATCATCGCAGGCATCAGGAGGAACCCACCGCCGACGCCGAGGAATCCGGAGAGAACGCCGATGACGAGTCCTACCGCGAAGATGATGGTCGCCGAGACGCGGACACCACCGCGTAACGTCACCATCGGCGGGATGTGGATGGACTGGACGCGGTCCGCGAGGTCACTACTCGTTTCGGCGTCCTCGTCATCGGACCACGCGTCGCGGAGCGTGAGCAGTCCCACTATCGCGAGGAGACCGACGTACGCGACGTTGATGATGAGATCGGCCATGCCAGTCGCTTCGAGGAAGAACACGACGCTCTTCCCACCTTCGATGCCGAGAGTCATGGCGATCGTCATGATCACCGCGAGTTTGTAGTCGACTTGCCCGTGGTCGCGGTGTCGAAGCGCGCCGATGACGCTCGTCCCGAAGACGAACGCCAGCCCACTCCCGACGGCGACCGTCGATGGATAGCCCATCACGAGCAGCGCGGGCGTCACGAGGAACGACCCACCCATCCCGAAGAACCCGAAGAGAGTCCCGATGAGCAGGCCGAACCCCACGAACACCGCGATCATCGTGAGACTCATGCCGAAGATCGCCATCGTCAGTCACCTCCAACCGCGTCGATCACGGCTGAACCGAGTATACTATTGAGCGCACCATACCCGACGTACAGGACGATTGCCTCCGCGAAGACGAGCCCCACGGTGGCTATCGCCTGCGCTGAACCGCTCAAGGTTTCGAGTCCGAACATGTTACGCAGCCTCAGTTATCTTGTTCTGATGTACCATTATAGTGCAATTCTGCTGTCGCTCGATTGTGCTGTAAGCGGATGAGTACATGATAGTTAGCTGGTTGATGCGTCGCCAGTAGTGAGCGACCGAGCGTATCCCTGTGTGTACGCACCGAGGAACATCCCCGCAATCGCCCAGAGGATGGGGTAGTTTCCGACGCCGAAGCTGGCATAGGCAGCTCCGGGACAGATACCGGAGAGCCCCCACCCGGCGCCGAAGATAGCGCCGCCGAGCAGGACGTTCTTGTCGAACGACTTCAGGCGGCGAGTGTACGCGTCGCCGGTGAGGGGTGCGCTGTCAAGGAACCGGGTTGCCACGGCGAACGTGATACCAGTGACGACAGCTGCTCCACCCATTACGAACAGGAGGCCGAAGTCGTCGAACTGGAGGAAATCCAGGACGACCTCGGGACGAGCCATCCCACTGATGGCCAGGCCGAGTCCGAAGATGAGCCCCCCGATGTAGATGATGGGTAGGAACAAGGGGCCGCGTTCGCTCTCACTCATGGTGACACCCCCATGGCCGCGACGAGTTGGGCGGTCCCGATCGCGGTAACCAGGAAGGTTGCGACGTTCACCAGCGAGGTGTTGGACAGCGAGCCGACGCCACAGACGCCGTGACCCGACGTACACCCTTTGCCCAGGCGAGTGCCAACGCCGACGAGGAAGCCGCCCCCAAGCAGCCGCCACCACTGGACATCAGTTGTCCAGATGGCTGGGTCGGGCGCAAGGGCGAGCCCCCAGACGGCCGCGCCACTGACGATACCGACGGTGAACACGACCCGCCAGCCGCGCGACTGGATGTACTTGAAGCGGTTGAACCGGTCGACACCCGAGACGTACGAGAGCGTCGACTCGAGGAACGTACTCGCGCCCGCGATGATCCCGGTTGCGAGATAGATGACTGCCGCGCCGACCCCGACGAGCAGGCCGCCGAGGAGGTACGGCAGTATCCCTCGCGGGAAGGGATCTCCGAATGCGAGCAGCGGGACGAGTGGCTCCAACATCAGTTAGTCAGGGCTTCATCGCTCGCAGCGCAGTTGTTCGGGCCAAGTTCGAGCTCGAACGCCTCCTCGTTATCAGGAGCTTGCTGGCCGAGGTTGGTGGCGATGATGTCCTCGTAGTTCGCCGGCTGAGGCGGCATGTCCGCGACGATGAACTCGACGAACTCGTCTTCGTCCATCGTGAGCGCATCCATACGCTCGACCAAGTCGCCAAGTTCCGCGGTGTACGTACCGTCGTCGTTTGGCGTCGCCGCATCACTGAAGTGCGCCGGCGCGACTACCGTGTCGTCGGGCTGGGTTAGGACCTGCTTCTGCAGGCTCTCGTAGAGCGTCCGGGCTGCATCCTTCGCAGTCTCGGGATCCTCGAGGTCGGGACGAGCCACACTCTCGGTGAAGAGCCCGTCGCCCGTGAACAGGACGTCACCGACTTTGTATGCGGTCATGCCGGTCGTGTGCCCGGGCGTATAGATGACCTCGATATCGATGTCACCGACCGAGAGGATATCACCGTCAGTGACCGTCTCGTAGGACTGTTCGTAGTCGACGCCACGATCTGCAGCTGCCGCCGGAAGGACTGCCGTCGCGTCCGTCTCTGTCGCGAGGTCGCGAATGCCAGAAATGTGATCGGCGTGGACGTGCGTATCGAGTGCGTACACGAGGTCGGCGCCCAGAGTGCGTGCGTCTTGGACGTACTCGTCGGTGAACGCCCGGAGCGGGTCGATTACGGCGGCTTCACCGTCGGAAACGACGAGGTAGGCGAGACACCCGCTGGATGGCCGTCGGTACTGGGCGACCGTGGCGTCGACGTCCACGTCGAGTTCTTGGTACTCGTAGATACGTGCCCAGCCCTTCATGCCGTGTGCAAGGTGGTCGACGTCGTAGCCGTCCTCGTCGAGGTGTTCGGCGACGAGCTCGCTCGAACCACCCTTCGCACACAGGACAGTAATACGCTGGTCGTCGGGGAGGTCTGCGTGGAGATTCTCAGGGATGCCGTCGAGCAACTCGAAGTACGGGTAGTTCACAATGTCGACGTTCTCGCCGTCGATGTGCCACTCTTCGAAGTTGCCCTTCGAGCGTGCGTCGAGAATAAACACATCCTCGCCGCTGTCGATGCGATCCTTCAGTTCGGGTGGCGTGGTCGATGCGACCGTTGTGTCAGATTCGGGGTCCGTTTCGGTCATCGTCACTCCCGTCTACCGACTGCTCGTAAATAAGGCTTTGTATAGTAGTTCATCTACTACACAACACTCCCCCTTGGAATTTTGCCGCTTAGCGCCGCTAAAGAGCCCATAATTATAGCGAGCATGAGGGTATTGCCTCAATAGGGGATTACCACCGACACGTTTTTCAAAGCCCACCCAGTATTGGGTAGTGAAGTCAATATCATGACGCAGTACGAAGTCACCGAGACCCTCGACGTAAAGGGCGAAAACTGTCCGATGCCGGTCGTCAAGACCAAGCAGAGTATCGACCAGCTCGCCGAAGGCGAGATACTAGAGGTCCTCGCAACCGATCCCGGAAGCATGAGCGACCTTGGCGGCTGGGCCGATACAACCGACGGTGTCGAACTCGTCGACCAGCAGGAAGGCGACGACGCGTACACACACTACGTGCGCAAGACCGAGTGATCACGATGGAGAAAATCGGAATAATCGTCGACAACGACAGTCCGAAGAGTCTCGCGATGGCGATGAACCTCGGACACACGGCTATCGCATCTGACACCGAGGTCCTCGTCTACTTCACTTTCGACGGACTCACGCACCTCCTCGAAGGCGAGAAGGATATCTCAGAGATCGAACCGCTGCTCGAAGCAGGGATGCCTAATCCCTACGACCTGCTCGATGCGTTCGTCGCCGACGGCGGCAATCTCGTCACCACGGTCGCCTGCACGACGACGCTCGACATGCTCGAATGGGACCAGGAGTCGATCGACGACACCGTCACCACCAAATTTGCAGGCGCGGCCACGTTTCTCGAGGAAGTCGAGAATGCTGATCAGGTGTTCACCTTCTGACGATGAGTACGGATACATCACCGTCATCGAGTGAGGGCGCTCCCTCGCGCGCCGAACTCGCTGCTCGTATCGACGAGTTGGAGACACAGCTCGCCGCAGCGACAGACGACGGCCAGCCGAAAGTGTCGATCATCGCGACGAAGGGAACGCTCGACATGGCGTACCCGCCGCTCATCCTCGCGAGCACCGCCGCCGCGTTCGGCTACGAAGTGACGGTGTTCCACACGTTCTGGGGACTCGACATCCTCCACGAGGAGCGTTCGAAGAACCTGAAGCTGAGTTCGGTCGGCAACCCCAATATGCCTGTGCCGAACGCCGTCGCCGCGGTCCCCGGCATGGATCGCGTGACGACGAAGATAATGGAGAAGAAAATCGACGACAATGACACCGCTACCATCGAAGAACTCATCGAGACATCTCTCGATATGGGCGTCGAGTTCCAGGCGTGCCAGATGACCATCGACCTGATGGATTACGACGAGGACGACTTCTACGACGGCGTGAGGACGGGCGTGGGCGCCGCCACGGCGATTCAGGACATGGCCGACGCCGACATCCAACTTCTCATCTAACGCCCGCGTTTCTTCGCTCTCACCAGTAAACTCGTGGAACAGTCTATATCAATACGTTTAGCGGGACGTACGGCCTTCACCCTCGGAGCGTGACCCGAGGTACTCGGCCTGCTCCGCCTGTAGACCCGCCGGACGAATTCCGTCGGCAAAGAGGTGGACTCCGAATTGCTCAACCAATGCTCTGTACTATACATCTACCCGACAGCGCTGTTCAGTTCGTGGTGCGAACTAATCACCGAACAGTATATTAAATGAAGGTAATAGTCGCATCGTGCTGAATACAGGGCACGTACGGTCTCTCGTCCATGTTGTTACGTCAAGAGCGTACTCTTCAACTGTTGGAAAGCGTGGCCCCCGAGAGTTCTGGCGACGTGATCGCTTCTATCGTTATCAACAAGTCGAACTTCGACTTCGTGTGGCGATGTACCAAATCTACGAAATATTGATACTACGTGCGACTGGAGGACGACTCATGACTGAGCATAAACAGGGGAACCAACAACTCTGGAACGAGTGGAGCGAGGAGTTCCAGGCCATGTGGAACGCAAATCGGGGGAAGGAGAGCTTCCGCCAGCCCCGTCCCCGTTTGCGCCGGATGCCCCGGGAGGCCGCCACCCCGACATTCTCGCTTCTGTCGAGGGCAAGGACTACGTCGAACTGGGGTGCGGTGGGGGACAAGGTAGCGTCGGTACGGCCAAACTAGGAGCTGAGACCGTCGTTGGAGTCGATTTCTCTGGGGAGCAACTGCGGCACGCACGACGGTTACGGAACTTCTACGGCGTTGAAGCCCAGTTTGTCAAAGGTGACGTGACGAACCTTCCGCTCGCTGACGACGAGTTCGACGTAGCGTCCTCCGAGGCAGCTTTCCAGATGGTCGAACATCTCGACCAAGCGATCCTCGAAGCCCATCGCGTTCTGCGGGATGGCGGTGTCTTTGTACTCAGCGTGCCCCATCCCCTCTACAAGAATCTCGATAACGACACGGGGAGTATCGAGGGGAGCTATTTCGATACTAGCCCTCGGGAGATTACGATCGACGAGGACTACGAATCGAAGTTGACCGTCTTCGACCGAACGGTTGCCGACCTTCACAATGCTCTCGTCGACGCCGGGTTCGAGGTTCGACGGCTCATCGAACACAGGCGTCATGAGGTCAGGGAAAACGAACCGACGGAAAGCGACCTCCCCGAGATCCTGTGGAACGTGCCACAGAGTGTTCGATTCTGGACAGTCGCAAAGTAAGTCGGCGGTCGAGTAGGAACGAGCAATTGACGTTTGCTGAAAACACCCTCTGTATGTAGCACGCCTATTCTGGCAGGCTTCTGGCAACTCATCCGGAGCGTGCTGAATACAGGGCGCGTATTCAGCACTCGCCCTCCGTTTTATATCACGGTGTGTGTTACCTACTCACATGTCCAAATCGAATTCGACCGAGTCACCACTGGAGACGGCTGCGGGTGCTGCCGGGCCACGCGCGACCGAGGCGTTCGCCGCCTTGGGGAACGAGACCCGGCTGGCGATCTTGCTGGCCCTCTGGGAGGCATACGAACCGTTTGAAGCGGAGAACACCGTCACGTTCGCGGAGTTGCGCAAACGCGTCGGGATGCGCGATGGCTCGCAGTTCAACTACCATCTCACGCAACTCGTCGGGCACTTCGTCCGGCAGACCGACGACGGCTACGAACTCCGGCGTGCCGGCCACCGGCTCGTGCAATCGGTCATCGCGGGCGCGGGCCTCGACAACCCTGAACTCGCCCCGACCGAGGTCGACCGGGCCTGTCCCGTGTGTGGCGCGCCCACGGCGGTCACCTACCACGACGAGTGGCTCTTTCACGTCTGTACCGAGTGCGAAGGGCGATTCGGGAACCGCGATCAGTTTCCGGAGGGGACGCTCGCGGGGGCGAACCTCAATCCGGCTGTTGTGACTGACCGGGAGCCCGAAGAGCTACTCAATGCGGCCTTTGTCAGGGGAACGTGGGACTTGCAATCCGCGGTCGAAGGGGTGTGTACCGAGTGCTCGGGCCCGATGGAGGGGTGGCTGCACGTCTGTGACGACCACGGGGCCGAGGGGGTATGTCCAAATTGCGATCGGCGGTACGAGGTGATGGCTCGGTTTCGTTGTCCCGTCTGCAAGGCCTCTGGCGAGTATGTGCCATCGTGCTCGTGGCTGGTCATGCACCATCCCGCCGTAATCGCCTTCTACGCCGACCATGGGGTTCCCCTCCAGTACGACGATGACAGTGGGAGTTTCCAACCGCGATATCGAGACGTAGATCCCAGGGAGGACATTGACTTTGAACTCATCACGACAGACCCGCCCCGAGTTCGAGTTACGTTCCAGCATGAGGGTGCCGAATTGGAACTGACGCTCGACGAGAACGTGAACGTCGTCGACGTAACGAGAGAGGGAGGCCCGGTGTGAATCGCCTCGGGGCTTGACTCCCGAGGCATCCGTCTCGAACCGCCCCCATACATCCGGAAATCAGACCGATTGCACTGGGGTCAGAGTTCGTCGAGGGGGACACAACCGGGCATGTTGGCGAACCTGGAATTCGGCAGGCTGAACACGCCTTCCGGGTTCCTTTCGTGCACCCACACGTGCAAGTCCCAGATATGCATTCCCGTCCCGGGATCTTCGATGAGTATCCATCCGTCCTCCTCAGGTGTCCCTCGAAGCGTATCCCCCTCTAGTGGTTCGCTTTCGTCGTTGAAGAGATCAGGCTTGGGAACTTCGGGATCGTCGTTCTCGTCCAGTTCGGTAGGGAGGATGAACTCGGCGCCGCCGAGTTCGAGCTTCCCATTTTCGTCGACCATATAGAAGAGGGACTGTGGGTTTTCGGGGTCAAGTTCGCCTTTTTCCCAGAGGGCGGCATTGTCGAAGTGAAGACCCTCGCTACAAACGAGCGGAATCGGCGCACTGACGTACCCGGCTTCGGCCATGTTCTCCAATCGTTTGAATGGCTGCGTTGCCTCGCGAACGACATTCAGCTGATCGGTCAGCGTGATATCGTCCCAATCGGTCGATCGCGCTATGGCAGTTCCAGGTCCACCTCCGGCGGCAGCAATGGTCGCCGTAACGACGCCCGCCTTCAGAAGTCGACGACGGTTGACGTCGAGATGGTTCCCGTCCGTTGCCGTTCGGTCACTCTCCACTGGTTCTCCCGTTGTTGACGTTCGTTTCATGGTGTGTCGTGGGTGTTGTTCGGACGTGACTGCGTTGCCGACCACGTGGGTGGACGGCGGAGGGGTGACTCCACGAGGGAAATAGTGGCATGTCAACCCCTACCAAATCGATGTGGTGGGGTGCAATAAGTATTAGTTGAATTATATTTCATCAAGTGAGATGATACGTCGAAATCCATCGGCTGTACCGGTGTCCCGAAGGGACGTCCTTTGGAGTTGGCACGTTTGTCGTAGACCACTGTCTGTCCACGTGTGAAGATGTCGTTCGGGACCGATTGCTGCTGAACGTAGGTTCATCAGAATTGACTGGTGTGTATCACAACTATGGGGGCGCAATGCTCGCAGGATGCGATGACGAAATCGATGTTGGTGAAACGGCGACGACGATCCGGTCTCGCCGACGATATCGAGAGATGCCTCAACACCGGCCCGAAATCAACGGTGATGACGTTCTCCTCCTCGTATTCACGTCGAAGATTGTGGATTACTGGAAATCGGCTGCACAATAGCGCTGTCGGTTGTATCGTCTATTCGAGGTCTGAACCAAGTAGATCTCTGTATCGGACGAAGCCGACCATACATATGCCCCGCGAGTGACTAGTGACTCATGACCAAGGTGGGGGAGCACGAGTTCGTTGCGGACGACTGGGCGACCCTCCATCGTCTCCTGTACCGAGACGCGTGGGACGAAGAACTCGGACGCCATCGGTCGCCGTACGTGTTCCGCGGGATGACCGACAGCGACCACAACCTCGAGACGTCGCTTCACCGGTTCGTCGGCGAATCGGGCAGGTGGGATCTGGAGGTTCACCTGCTTCGTAACTTTCGGCAGTACGCGCGCCAGGAAATCGACCAGCCCGAGTCACCGTTCCACCTCATGGCGCTCGCCCAGCACCACGGGTTACCGACGCGTCTCCTCGATTGGACGTACTCCCCGGCAGTCGCTGCGTACTTTGCAACTGGTGGCTCGCCCGACGCTGACGGGTTGATTTGGGCGGTCGATTACGAGGCTGCCCACGAGCGCCTCCCCGACCACTTCCAAGAGTTTCTTGCCGAGCTAGGAACGGACATGTACAATGCGGCGATGCTCTACGACCTCATGAGGCTGGTGATCGAGCAGTCGGAGGAACAGGAAGGACAGCTGGCCGACCGTCAGACGCTTCCAATGCTTGACGTCAGAGACGTCCTCACGGAATTCTCGAAACAACGGGGGGATGACCATATCGTCTTCTTCCAGCCACCGTCGATCGACCAACGCATCGTCAATCAGGCGGCACTCTTCTCGAGTATGGCTAACCCACGGACCTCGATGGAGGAGTGGTTCGAACGACATCCGGACCTCTACTGGAAAATCATCATCCCAGCCAATCGCAAACAGGAGTTTCGCGACAAGCTAGACCAGGCGAACATCAACCACCGTACGCTGTTCCCTGGTCTCGACGGAATCGCGACGTGGCTGAAAGAGTACTACAAACCCTGTTGAGCACGGCGAACGCGGGGAGCAAGTAGCTGAAAAGTAATGGGCTGTGGCGGAGAACCCCGTCAGTACTCGGCGGCAACGTCGTCGAGTACGCGGTCGAATCGGTCGCGAACGTCTCCGGCGATGCCATCTAAGTCCGGGTTGTCGACGACGCCGAGCAACGTCTGCGGGTCGACGGCGCTGACGACCACGTCGCCGTCGTCAGCCTCGTAGACTACGACGTTGCATGGCAGGAGCGTCCCGAGGTCGCGTTCGGCGTCCAATCCCTGCTCTGCTAGTGGTGGGTTACACGCGCCGAGGATGCGATACTCCGGATATCCTTCGAGACCGAGTTTCTCCTCCAGTTTCGCCTGTAGATTGATGTCACTCAGGACGCCGACCCTTCCTCTTCCAGCGCCTCGATGACTGAATCGACGATATCCTGAAACGGCCCATCGACGCGGCGGGTCATTGTGTACTCCATAGCCACTCCCCCAGTTCGTCCGCCATTGGCATAGTGTTTGAGGCACAATCGCGGTCGCCGCTATCCCTTCATTATCGGGGACGGCGATACAGGTAAATCGCACCAAAACGGCATTCTCAGGCGGTGAGAATGAACGGCTCGATATAATCCGATAGTCGTCGTAGTAGCAGATAGAAGGGTGAACTCCACATGACTCTTGCCAGGCAACTCGAAACGAAAACCGTAGCGCTAGTCGCTACCGTGACGACGCTCGTCGCAACCGCGACCGGAACGGTCCTCGCCGACCCAATTGGCGGTGGACACATGTGGGGCGGAGGCCACATGTGGGGAAACGGCTGGATGGCCGGATCCGGATGGATGGGACTCTGGGGAGTCCTCTGGATGGTCATCCTCCTCGTCATCCCGCTCGCGCTCGTATACGTCCTGGTGAGTCGTCGTGGATCCGAGCGGGGGACCGACCCCGCGCTGGCGACGCTCCGAGAACGATACGCTCGTGGTGAAATCGACGACCAGGAGTTCGAAACACTCCGGGCAAAGCTTTCCCGTCACGGCGATGCCGGTCACTAGTACATCGTGAATCGGACGTTGTCGCTGGCGAGGTCGGCCACGTCCCGGCAGAGTCGGATGCACCGGGACATATCCACGCCCTCGTCGGGACACTTCTCCGCGCACCACTCGCAGTACATTATTTCTCGATTTTGCGCCGAATCCTGTGATATTCTCGCTTCGTATTGACGTTCTTGACCGAGGCATCAAGCGACACGTCCGACGGAGCGGCCGAAATTGGAACGGTCTCCAGCTCTGGCAGGGCGTCGTGGAGTGCTCGGAGGCTGGCGTCCGACCGAAGTTCACTGCGAACGTCGGCCACGGCGTCCTGTCGATAGAACGCGTGCAACGGTTCAGGCTCACCGTCCGAATGCACCGGGACGAGCGCATCCGGCGATGCACACGTTGTCGGGAGCCGGCTTGCGAGCCACCCTATCGCCTCAGCGGAGAGTCGTGGCATATCGCACCCAGTCAGGAACAACCACTGATCGTCGATAGCGGAGAGCGATCCGTACAGGCCCGAGAGTGGCCCCTGAAACGATGGCGTGTCGGACGTAAACACAAGGTCGTCCACCGAATCAAGTCCCGTCTCTACGGTGGCACGTTGGTCGGTAGTATCAACAGCGATTATCGGTGGGTTGTCCGTTACGCTGCTCACTGCTTGGACGACACGTTCGACAAACGTCGTCTCGTTCACGACCGCGATCGCCTTATTCGTCTCGCCGAAGCGTCGGCTGTGGCCGCCAGCGAGCACGACGCCGCTAAACGAGGGGTGACGGCTAAAATCTCTGGACACGGCTACTCAGGGATGAACTGCTTTGAGCGCCCACTTTTCGAGCCCTCGACGTTCAACCGTGAATTCGGGGAGTACTTCGGTCGGCTTTCCGTCCGTACCTGCAAGATTGGTCAGGAAATCGCCAACCTGTGTCGGATCGCGGTCGCTCACAAGGTAGAGTGATTCCCCGGAGTCGAGGCTCTCGAAGGTCTCGCGCACGCGATCTACGCGTTGTTGTGCCTCCAGTCCCCGGAGATCCACCGGGTTCTCGGGCAGTTCGAGGCGCTCGACGTTCTCCAGTCGGCCCATCACGGTGTCGGCCAGCGACGCGAACGAGTCGGGTGCGGTGCCGGGTTCGGGCGCGGCTTGCAGGTCCGTCGAGAACGGGAGGCGAGCCAGCACCTGCATGTCGAGGTCGTCTATCGGGGTCTCGCCGGGGAAGGTGTCGTGGTCGTGGCCGCACTCCTCGCAGACGAACCGGTCCATGTTGACTACCGTGCCGAGGACGGGAACGCCGTTCTCGTCGAACAGCCTGCGACTCCGACGGGTGTCCTCGATGCTGGTGTGGAACGGTGTCGTGACGAAGACGGCCCCGTCGATGGGCACCTCCTGCAGCGTCGTGAGTGCCACGTCGCTGGTACCGGGCGGCAGGTCGATGACCAGCACGTCGGGGGCGTCCCACGCCGCGTCGGCGAACAGGTCCGAGAGCGCGTCGTGAGCCATCGCGCCCCGCCACGCCAGCGGGCCGCCGTCGGTCATCAGGCCGACGCTCAGCACTTCGAGGTCGGAGTTTCCGACCGTCTCCGGGATAGGCCGCCCCTCGTCGTCGGACATGATGGGCCCCTCGACGCCGAGCAGGGAGGGTACGTTCGGCCCGAAGATGTCGGCGTCAAACAGCGCCACGTCTCGATCGGCCGCCAGCGCGCAAGCCAACTGAGTGGCGACAGTGGACTTGCCGACCCCGCCCTTGGTGGACGCGACTGCGACGACCGAATCTATCTCGGCGATGGACACTCGGCCCTCGGTGTCGGCAGTAGCAGGTTCGACGTGTGCGCTCTCGACGCCCGCCACGTCCCGGACCGCGCTCAACATCGTCTCCATGACCTCGGTGCTGGTCCGAGGGTCGAACTGGGTCAAATCGACCTCGACGGTGACCGCCTCCTCCTCGACTTCGATGTCTGCGACCAGTCCGGCTTCGAACACGTTCATCTCGGTCCGGGAGTCCCTGACCGACCGGAGCGTCGCTTCCACGTCTTCCCGAAGTTGGTGTTCCGTAGACATAGCTTACAAGTTCGGCTGTCGGTTCAGCAGGTCTTCGCCGGGCAGAAGGGTGTCGCCCTCGGCCATCGCGCCGGTGAACCGTCGCCGGAAGCGGTCCGGGTCTACCGACCGAGCGTGTCGCGCAGTCAGTGCCACGATATCGCTGTCGTCGCTGATCGCCATCCCCTCTAGCGTCCGCCGCGCCCGGTCGTCGTCGATGCCGCCGAGGACGTGGGCGGCCCACTCACGGACGCGCTCACTCGGGTCGGTTGCCATCTCGATGGCGTCGTCCAGCACGTCCTCCCCCCGGAGTTTGAACAGCGAGATGAGGGCGTTCCGGCGACTTGCGTGATGATCGTCCGACAGCGCCTCGTCCATCCGGTCAGCGTACGCCTCGCGGTCGATGCGGTCAAGCGCCACCACGGCCTCGGCCCGGACCCACGGGTCGTCGTCGTCGCGCGAGACGGCCAGCGCCACGTCGCCCGCGCCCTCGGCCCGGAGTTTGGCGAGCGATTCGACCGCGAACTGGCGCACGTCGGCGTCGTCGTCGCCGAGCGCGACCGACGACAGGGCAGCCACGACCGCCTCGGAGCCGTCGGTCTCGGCCAGCGCCAGCGTGGCCCGACGTCGATCCTTCCGGGACCCCTCCGCGAGGTCATCGAGCAACTCGCGCGCCGAGTCATCGGCCACCGGGTCAGTGTCGCCAGCGGTCAGTTCGTCGGGAGCTACCTCGCCGAGGGTCACGTCTCGGCTCACCTCGATGTCGGCGAGACTGTCGAGGGTGTGGCCGACCCCCGGACTGCTCGTCGGATCGAGTTGCGGGTCAGGGTCCTCCTCGACTTCCGCGTACTCGGGTTCGTCGTCGTACGGGTCGCTCGTGCATCTGCAGTCACCGCCACAGCCGCAGTCCTGCGGCGCGTCATCTCGGTTCGCGTCGTGGTCGTGCTGATGGTCGAAATCTCGTCCACAGCCAGTGTCGTGGTTCTGTCCGTGGTCGGGGTTCTTGTCGTGTTCGTGGCTCACGTAGAATCACCTCGCTGGTCGGGAATCGGCGCGAGAACGAACGCTACCGCGAGTGCCGCGCCGAGCGCTCGCGGAATCGAAGAGGGAACACCAGCAGTCAGGAGCAGGAGACCGGTCGCCGCGGGGGCGATTCGCCGGTTCGTCGCGCCCGTGGCTACCGTCGTCGCCAGTCCGCCCACGGCCACCGCGAGCAGGAGCGCCGATGCGCTGACGACGCTTCCCGCGACGAGGACGACTGCGCCCGAGACGAACGGCGCGGCCCCGGTCAGGTGAAAGGTCACACCGGCAACGAGTCCACCGACCGCGAACGCGCCCATTCGCGGCCGGAACGCCAGCGGTGTCGCTGCCATGCCCACCAGCGCGAGCGTCGTCCCGGCGGTCCGGAACGCCGCCGGACGGACGCCGACCGCGCCGAACACCGAGAGCGTCAACCCTCCGAGAAGTGCCACGGCGACGACTCCGACGCGAATCTGGCGACGAGTCGGCGACCGGGAGACGACGGCGGACCCGGCGAGCGTCAGCCAGCCACCGACGACGACCGCCCCGACCGCTGGGAGGGCGACCGCGGGCGTGACCGCTGACAGGAGACCAAACACACCGACGAGTATCAGCCCGATTTGGGAACACGACTCGTCGGCGGTCACGCCGAGCGCGAGCGCCGCAGTCGCGGGACCGACGACCGCCGCACTCGCGGCCGCGTCGAACCACGCGCCGGACGCCACGCTCGGCAGAGTGACAGGTGCGTTTAGCGCGACTCGGGTCGCGGCCAGCGTGCCGAGTCCGACCAGCGCCACGAGCGCCACCACGAGTCGGACGCGCCGGGTCCAGGACTCGGTGACGACCGCGACCGTGAGCGAGCGCGCTCGCCGGCGGACCACCGCGGTGCGCTCTATGAGTGCAGTCGCCTGCTCGCTCGCGCGTTCGCGGACCCGCCCGGCCAATTGGCTCATCTCAGTCGCCCTCCAGTCGGTCGGCGAGTTCCGCCCGGTCCGCGGCGGTGAACTCGTCGAGGACCCGTGCGAACCGGGCATACGCGCCAGGGTTCGGTTCGTCGTCGAGCGCATCGACGACGCCCTCCACGAGGAGGCGAAGGTGGCGGTCGAGGAGGTCGAGTCGCGCTCGTGCGGCGTCCAGTTCCTCCTCGATAGCTTCGCGCCGGGCCAGATAGCCCGCGAACTCCAGTTGGAGACCGAGGTAGTCGTGGTGTTCCCGGTCCGAGGCGGCGGGTCGGACCCCGTAGTAGTCGTAGGCCCGCGCGAGGTCGAGGTTCACGTCGGTCCACGACGCCTCGGGCCGATAGGCCGACTCGTAGAGCGGGACCGGCGGTTCGTCGGTCGAGAGGGTACCGTCGGTCCGGTCCTCGTACTCGGAGTAGCCGATGACGAAGAGGTCGTTGTACCGGGCGCAGAGCGTGTCGTAGTCGTCCTCGCTGCCGACCTCCTCGGTGGACACGTCGAGTGGCGTCCGGGCGAACAGGGCCGTCAGTTCGTCGCGCAGGTCGCCCCCAGCGAGCGCGTCGTAGATCCCATCGTCCGGGTGTTCGAAGGCGCTGGCGAGTAGGGCATACACCGTTCCGCGGGCCGTGGCGTCCGGGTCGAGTTCGTCGCGGTCCAGCGGCGGGTCCTCGTGGTCAGCAGTGGTGTCGCCGTTCATCACCTGTCACCCCGCTTGACTGCGACGGCGGTGACGGCGATCACGACAGTGATGGCCACCCCCGCGATGAGCCACAGGACGGTCTGGTAGGGCGGTCCCTGCGGCCCCGGACCGAACGGGAAGGTGTACCACTCGCTGACCGCCTTCCGGCCTGCTCGCTCGGCGTTCGACCCGTTCCAGACCGCGAACGAGACGGGCACGTCCTGGTCCATCTGTATCGAGGCACGGTCGGGAGCCTCGACGGTCAGGTTCCGCGAGAACACGACGTACCACCGACCATCGCTGTACGTCGCGTTGGTTGTGATGGCCGTCTGGTTGAACGGCGTAGTGGTCCCCGGTCCGGCGGCTAGCAGTTCTTGACTGTCCATCGCGCCGTTCCACCACCAGACGTTCACTATCGACTGGGGACTCCCCATGGCGATGCCGGGTTGCTGGCTGACGTTTGCCGGGAACTGGACCGCGACCCCGTCGCCGAAGGAGTTGACTCTGGGCGCGTCGTACTGCGAGGCCGTGACGTTGCCGTCCTTGGTTCCGTCGGCCCACGACACCCGGAGGAACAGCCGTTGCTGGCTGTGGGCCGCCTCGATGTTCGCCCGGTCGACGGACGTCTGGTTGGCGTTGGGCACCTGGCTCGGCGCGCTCGACAGCGGGACCGTGACCGTCGAGGCGTTGTTCCACGCCGGAGCCGTCGGGTTCGAGAGTGCCCCGACCTCCGACTGGGAGGCTACCATGACCGGAATCTGGTTGGCTGGCGCTCCCGCGACCAGTATCGGAAGCGCCGCCGCCGCGAGCACGAGCGTTCCGGCAATCAGTAGTTCCCGCGCCGTCGCCGCGAACTCCCCTCTCACTGGTCGAACACCTCCAGCCGATACTGCTGTGCCGGGTTGTTGGTCGTGAGGATGTCCATGAGTTCGCTTTCGTCGCCGCCCTGGACCCGCGTGCGGTGGCGTTCGATGGTGTCCAGTGCGGCGTGAACTTGCTCGCCGAACAGTTCTTCGAGGAGAGGCCGCGGAATGCGCTCGGCGTCGACGCTCTCACCGGTCTTCTCGTCGTGCTGTGGTGGGGCGAACGGCGGGATGTAGTAGACGTTCGGTTGCGTGTGGTAGTCGGGGTGGAGTCGGAGCGCCACCTCGTACTCGTTGACGAGCTTGTGAATCGGTCCCTGCTCGTCGTCGAGGTAGCCGACCAGCCGGAGTTGCGGCGGACACTCCGTCGCGCACGCCGGCGGCACCGCGTCGCCGTCGTTGAGGTTGAAGTTGCCGTCGCCCGACCCCTCGCCCTCGATGCGGGGGTAACAGAAGATGCACTTCTCCGAGCGCTTGCGCATGACGTTGTAGTAGACCTTGTTGTACGGACAGCCCTCGACGCAGTAGCGGTAGCCGCGACATCGCTCCTGGTCGACGAGCACGATGCCGTCCTCCTCGCGCTTGTAGATGGCCTTCCGGGGACAGGCCTCTGCGCACGACGGGTGGGTGCAGTGGTTGCAGATGCGCGGGAGGTAGAAGTAGTAGGAGTTGGGGTACTCCCCCGCACCCTGGTCCTCGTCCCAGTTGGGTCCCCACTCGGGGTCGTTTCCCTCCGGACGGAGCGGCGCGTCGCTCCCGTCGTACATGACTTCGGTGTGGTTGAAATCCCACGCTCGGCCGTAATCCTCCTGAGACGGGAGGCTGCCGTCACCCTCCTGATACTCACCGTGACCGTCGTTTTCGGCCTGTTCGGCCGAGGCGTAGCCGCCAGTGTCGTCCTCCCAGCCGCGTGGATACCCCTGGCCTGGTTGGGTCTCGACGTTGTTCCAGTACATGTACTCGCGGCCGCCGGTGTCGGTCCAGAGCTTCTTGCACGCGATGGTGCAGGTCTGGCACCCTATGCATTTGTTCAGGTCCATCACCATCGCTACCTGGTGGTTGATTCCGTCCGCGACGTCGATTTGCTGGCCGGACTCGGTCGTGGTCGTCTCGTTCCCTTGATCCTGAGAACTCATTCGGAGTCACCTCCGGCGGCGTCGTCGGGCGGATGGCCCGGGATCGCCTCGACGTCCATCGAGCTTTCGTCCGTCGTGGCGTTCGTCGTCTCTGTCGTCGTTCCTTCGTCCGTCGCTTCGGTCGTCGTCCCGGTCGCGGTGTCGGTTCCCGCGTCGCCCGAGGTGTCCTCTACCAGTTCCACCTCGACCTGCACGTCGCTGTTCACGCCCGTCGGCCCCCAGTAGTTGGGGACGAACTCGAGATGCTCGCCGCTGTCCGCAGGATACTGCACGAGCTGGGTCGGCTTCATGTACATCCCGACGAGCGTATTGAAGTTCCCCCGACTCGGGAACTGGAACCGCTCCCACGCGAAGTAGAGCTTCGCCACGCCAGGTTGGGCGCTTGGATATATCTTGACGCTGACCTCGATCTCGTCGAGGTCGTTGTACACTCGGACGGTGTCGCCGTCCTCGATGCCTCGTTCTTCGGCGTCGTCGGGGTGCAAGTAGACGATCGGCTCGCCCCGTTGCAGCCGGAGCATGTGCTCGTTGTCCCGCCACGTCGAGTGGATTGACCACCGGCCGTGCGGCGTGTTGTACTGAAGCGGGTACTTCTGCTTGGACTGGAGCACTTCGGGCTCCTTGAACGTTGGCACCTGCTCGCCGAGGTCGAGGAACCAGTCGTGGTCGATGTAGTACTGCTGTCGCCCGGTGAACGTCGGCCACGGGTTCTTCTGCTGGACGTAGCGTTTCCACGGGGTGTACGGCTTGCCCTCCTCCAGCGGCGAGGTCCAGTGGTCGCCCGACGCCTCGAACCGCCGCGGCTGTTCGACCGTGTCGTCGAACGTGATGCGGCCGTCCTGGTTCTCCGGGTTGGTCTCCTCGGAGTGTTCGAGGATGAACTCGGCGGCGGCCTTGTCTTCTTTCAGCGCGCCCGGTGCGTCGTCCAGCCAGTCCCGGACGTAATCGTCGTGGACGGTCGTGAGGTCGATGTCGCGGTCGAACTGGCGGTCCTGAACCGGGTCCAGGTTCCGCTCGTTGGCGATTTCTTGGACCTTCTGGGCCAGCAGGCGGAATATCTCCCAATCGGTCTTGGACTCACCCAGCGGCTCGATGGCGGGCGTGAACGGATGGACGTAGCTGTGCATGTCGGTCATGTTCAGGTCGTGCTTCTCGTAGTGGCTCGCGGCCGGGAGCACGATGTCGCTGTACAGCGCCGTCGAGTCCATCCGGAAGTTGATGTCCACGACGAGGTCAAGTTTCGGCCAGAGGACGTTCTCGATGGCGACGCCGCCTTTCGACTGGTTGAAGTAGTTGCCCCGCCAGCAGAAGAAGACGCTCGGGTCCGGTCGCTCGCCGCTCTCGCGCTCCTTCGGGTAGACGGGCATCCATCCGTTGTCGATGGACTTCTGAATCCGCCGGCGCGTGTCGGGGTCGATGTTCCCGAGGATGTCGCCGTGGTAGTAGGTCCACAGCGTCGTCGGTACCCCGCGGACGTTCCCAGTCGGGAAGGATAGCTGTTGCCAACCGCGATGAGTCCAGATTTTCTCCTGGCCGACGTAGTGGTCGAAGCCGGTTCCCTGTCGGCCGATGTGGCCCGTGAGCGTGACGAGCAACTGGATGGCCCGATTGCCGAGGTCGTTGTGGTACCAGTCGTTGACGCCCTTCCCGTGGATTATCTTGCCCTTGTCCACGTTGGCGAACTCGCGGGCGATCTGCTGGTGGGTCTCCGCTCCGACGCGGGTGAGTTCGTTGACGCGCTCGGGGGTGTACTTCGACAGTTCGTCGGTAACGTGCGACCAGACGGTCCGGACGGGCACGCTCCCAGCACTCTGTACGTTCACCTGGCGATTGACGTTCAGTTGCGGGTCGAAGTTCAGGGCGATGCTGGCGTTCTCGTCGTGCTTGCCGTCGCGGTTGCCCAGCGATCCCGGTGCGTTCCGGAGGTTGCCCTGTTGGTCCACCATCACGAACACTTTCCCGGCGTCGCCATCCGTGGAGAGGTTCGGCACGTCGGCGACCCGGAGGAACTTCCCGGTGTCCTCGCGGACGAGTAGTGGCATGTCGGACTGCTCTTTGACGTGGCGTTGGTCGTAGAGGTTCTCGTCCACGATGGTCCGGGCCATACCGAGTGCGACCGCCGCGTCGCTCCCGGCCTTCGGCGAGAGCCACTCGTCGCAGTGGATGGCGGTCTGGGAGTAGTCGGTGAAGATGCCGACCCGCTTGGCCCCCTTGTACGCGGCTTCGAGGAAGAACTTCGCGTCCGGGATGCGCGTGACGTTGATGTTCGACCCCCACGCGATGATGTAGTCGGCGTTGTACCAGTCGGCGCTCTCGGCGTTGTCAGTCTGGGTCCCCCACGTGATGGGTTCGCCCGGCGGGAGGTCCGAGTACCAGTCGTAGAAACTGTGGCTCACGCCGCCGAGGAGGTTGACGAACCGCGACCCCGAGGCGAACGAGACGGGACTCATCGCCGGAATCGGGGTGAACCCCGAGATAGCGTCGTAGTTGGCCTGCTGGACCTCCTCGATGACCTTCTCCGCGATTTCGGTCAAGGCTTGGTCCCACGAGATGCGCTTCCACTTGCCCTCGCCGCGCTGGCCGACGCGCTCGAGCGGGTATTTGATTCGCTGTTCGGCGTTGACGTAGTCGGTGTAGCACGCGCCCTTCTGACAGCCACGGGGGTTCGAGGAGGGGAGTTCGTCGTTGATCGCGGGGTAGTCGCTGGCCTGCTCCTCGCGCCAGACCTGCCCGTTCTTGACGTAGACGTTCCACGAACAGGATCCCGTGCAGTTGACGCCGTGCGTGCTCCGCGCCACCGAGTCCCAGTCCCACTTCTGGCGGTAGAAGTCCTCCCAGTCCCGATAGGGGTAGTTGCCGATGTAGTCCGCACCGTCCACGCTTTCGATGCCGGATAACTGGGTGAGTTCGTCGGCGACGATGCTCTCCGACAGGCCCAGGGCGGTCGAGAGACCGATGCCTTTCAGGAAGTCGCGACGACCGACACCACTGCTTGATTCACCTGCGCTCTCTGCGTTCGATTGATTGTCGCTCATTGTCGTTTCTCGATAAATACTGTCGTTAGTCCGAGCGTTGTCCCACTGAGTCCGAGCAACAGTCCCGTCGTCGTCGCGCCGCCGACTTCGAGTCCGGCGGCGACAAGCGCGAGGCCCACGATTTTCGTCGCGTAGTCGAGCAGCCGGTAGGTCCGACTGGCTACGGTCACGCGGTGGTCAGTCATCCGGACCACCTCCGCGAGCGTCGTCCGACCGTCCTCTTTGAGGACTGGCCGTCTCCTCGTCGACAGGCGGGTCGTCGGCCGCAACCGACGACCCACCGTCCGCGGCGGCCTCCTCGCGACCGGGGGGCGCTGCGGAATCGCTCCCGCGGAGGACGACGTACGTGATTCCGCCGGCAACGAGGGGGTAGAGCAACACGCTCGCGATCAGAATCGCGTTGATAGTACCGGTCGGGGTGTGGACCACCTCTGCGAGGATGTTGTTCATCCCTGCGAGGGATGCGACCATGATGAACGTCACTCCCGCGACGCCGACAGCGGTCTGCCACGGCCTGCGCATGGGGTCCACCGTGAAGTGGGTTGGCTCCTCGCGGTAGTCGATGAACGGCCACAGGAACATCGCCCCGAACACGATGCCCGGCAGGACGATACCGCTGAGGAACTCCGTCGAAACGTGTATGTCGGTGAACGGCACCGTGAAACTCGTCCACGACGGCATCAGCTTCAGGAAACCGAACACCCACATCAGGAACCAGTCGGGCATGATGAGACCGGGCGTCGAGGCCGGGTCGTTCGGACCGTACTCCGCGACGTTGTGGACCGGCAGGAACCCCGCGAGCAGGGAGACCGACGCCAGCGTCAGGAAGAAGACCACGACGCTGACCGCGGTCTGATTTGGGAACGCAGGGAGACCGACGACATAGGTGTCGTCTCCTCGGTCGATGGTGAGTTCCCCGGCTACGTCGCCGCTCCGGGGGGCCTCAGTGTGCTTCTGGCGTATCAGTATCGCCATGTGGACGCCAATGAGACCCATGATAGCGACCGGAATGGCGAAGACGTGCAGGAAGTAGAACCGCGGTACTGTCGCGCTGGAGGGATACTGGCCCCCGAAGACGATTTTCGACAGCACGTCTCCGAACACCGGCACCGACTTGGCGATGCTGTAGCCGATGCCGGTCGCGGTGCTGGCGAACTCGTCGAACGGGAGCGAGTAGCCCGTGTACGCCGCAAAGATGGCCAGCACGGCGAGGAGTCCGCCGACGATCCAGTTCAGCTCTCGAGGGTTGCGGTACGCTCCGGTGAAGAACACCCGGAGCAGGTGGAGGCCGATGGACGCTACGAAGAAGTGGGCGGCCCAGTGGTGCATCCGCCGGAGAAACATCCCGTAGGGGATGTCGTAGGTGATGTGGAGGACGCTCACGAACGCCGCCGGGAGGTCTTGGCCCTGATACTGGGCGACGCTCCCCTCGTAGGTGACTTCGGTGGTGCTCGGTTCGAAGAAGAATCCGAGGAACACGCCCGTCAGCACCAGCACGAAGAACGTGAACAGCGCCACCTCGCCGAGGAGGAACGAATCCTCGGCCGGGAACGCCTTGCCGAGGAACTCGCTGCCGTCGTCGAGATCGAAGCGCCCGTCGAGCCAACCGTAGATGCGGTCCCACATCTGCTCTCACTCCTGTACCCCGACGGGACCCTCGAAGTCCCCGGTGGCGACGAGGTAGCCGTCGCTCGACAGCGTGATAGGCAGTTGCGGGAGCGGTCGCGGCGGCGGTCCGCCGACGACCGTTGCGCCCTGCACGGGGTTGAACTTCCCGAAGTGGCAGGGACACACCATCGTCTGGTCTTCGCGGTTCGACACCATGCAACCGGCGTGCGTGCAGACCTTCGAGTACGCGGCGTAGCCCGCGACCGTGAACTCCAGTTTCGTCGGTTCGCTGTACTCCTCTTCGGGATATCGAACCAGCAACGTCGGCGAGTCTTCGAGGCCGGGTCGAGGTTCGGGGAAGACAGTCATCATGCCTGCCATCTCCAGTTGGTTCTCGCCAATCCGGTCGCCGTCGGCGTCCACCAGCGGCACACCAT
Organism: Halomicrococcus pelagicus; assembly: GCF_050954125.1. Classification (NCBI taxonomy): domain Archaea; kingdom Methanobacteriati; phylum Methanobacteriota; class Halobacteria; order Halobacteriales; family Haladaptataceae; genus Halomicrococcus; species Halomicrococcus pelagicus. The sequence goes on from NZ_JBPBWC010000008.1 coordinate 161,196, forward strand.
CTGAGTAGATGGGACCCGTGTACTCGCGCTCGAACACGCGGGTCAGTCCCGCGAGCGGTGCCGCGAGACTCCCCACGGCAGCCAGACCACCCATCGTGGCCAGTATCTTGGCCACGTCCCGCCGGTCAAATCGTCCCTCCTCGGCGTCGCCGGTCGGTTCGGTCCCGCCGTCGGGCTTGCGGTCCGGCGAGGACTGGCGGTTCTCACCGGGCCGTCCGCCGTCCACACGAGCGCACGGACAGTTCTCACACGGATTAACTCGTGGATTGTCAGTTGCTGGTCGTTCCGGGTTGCTCGGGTCGCTCCTGCCGTCCATTATCAGTGCCCCCGTTTCTCTGCGACTTCGACGTGCGGCATGAACCACGCGTAGTACGCGACGGTCAGCGCCGCCAGCGAGAGGAAGAGTCCGGCGGCGTAGAGTCCGAAGTACTGCGTCCGGGCGAGCGTCAGGTACTCGCCCGTGAACAGCGCCGAGAACACGATGGCGAGGACTGTCAAACCGGCCATGACGACGATGCCCTCAGTCGACCCCGCTGCGTCGTGGTACTCGACCAACCATCGCTCGTCGGTACTCAACCACGAGAAGGGACTGCCCCCTCCGTCGATTCTCCCGTCCCGTGGTGTCGTCCTTCGTTCGGCGTCGTTCCCCTCCTCGCCCGAGATTCCACCGTCGGATACGATGACTTCGGCGTCGGCGTCCGACGGCCTGACGGCGCTGTTCATGAACCGGTGTGCACCGACGAGGGCGCCGTAGAGGCCGAACAGTGCGACCCATACGACGACCCCGACCTGACTCGGCGAGAGCTTGTTCGGCGCGTCCACCGGGCCGCCGAGCGGCCGAATCTCGCTGACGCTCGGGTCTATCTGTATCTCCTCGCTCGACGGCTCCCCCTGCAGCGCGACGTACCACATCGGAAGCAGTACCAGCGCGACGAGGACGCCGACGATGAGTGTCTCCCGTCTCACCGCTGGACCGTCCTCTGGATAGTATAGGTCACTTGCTCCCCCCGTGCTCGTTTGCCGTCTCCACCGAACGAACTGTAGGAGAAACACTATAGACGCGATTAGGCTCTATTCCTCTAAATGAAGGTCTTTTAAATGCGGACGACGTACTAATCAGTTGAGATAACTACTTATGAGCGTCGGCGAAGTCGATTGAGGCATGGTGGGGGAGACGGTGTACGTGGAGTTGAAGATCAGCAACCCGAGCACCTGTCAGGTCGCCGCCGCATCCGAACCGAACGCGACCGTGACCCGCGTGTCGCGAACTATGCTCCCGAACGACGATGGCCACGTAACCGAGGAGTTGGAGGTGGAACAGTCGTCCGGCGACGAAGTCGCGGCCGCGCCGGTCCACCGATCTAACGGCGTGTTCCGTCTCCAGCGGCCGGTCGGACAGGGATGTGCCTGCGAACTCGTCGAGCGATACGACTGTCCGGTCCGGAGCATCCACGCCGACGATGGGGAACTGTCGCTGTCGTTCTACGCTGAGGAGCTCAGGACGGTACGCCAGGTCGTCACAGACCTCAAGGAGTCCTGCGACGGCGTCCATATTCAGCGGCTCTACCACGCGGACGAAGGGGAGACACGCGACCTCGTCTACGTCGACCGCGACCAGTTCACCGACCGCCAGCGAGAGGTGCTCCGGACCGCCCACAAGATGGGCTATTTCGCCTACCCGAAGGAAGCCAACGCGTGCGAGGTCGCCGCCGCACTGGGAATCACCTCGACCACGTTCGCTGAACACCTTTCGAACGCCCAGGCGAAGCTCCTCGACCACTTGCTCGACCAGTAGTGAACTGTCTCGGAGGCACGCCCAGAGGCACTGGGCCTGCTCCGCCTGTGGACGACAAATGTCGTACTCCACTGCTTTGGATTCCACGGTCTTCAGGCCGCGGAGGTGGTCGCTGGATGAAGCGGCCTCTCACTCACTTCCGGCGGAGAAACCAGTACTCCCCGGCTAGTCATCCATTTGCTCGCAGATTCGTCTTTTCGATCATCAAACCGCCGCCGCTCACTCCAACTGTGTCAGGTCCCTGCGCCGTTCACGGTGCATGATATCGCCCGCGACTCGCCGGAGTTTGGCAACGAGCTCCGCCTCGGTGTCGTACGTTGCAACCCGCAGATCCCACCGCACCTTCGCCGACCGGATCATCGCACTCGTCACGTCGTCTTCATGCACGAATACCAATCGCTCGCCGTGCGTGTCAGCAAGGTTCTCTAGCACGCTACCGGCTTCCTCCCCCACGCCGAAGTTATGACCGAGAAACGGAACTACGAACGCGGTCGCGTTGCTGCACCGCGCGCACCTGATACTCTGGGTCACTGCGTCCACCTCGTCCGTATCGATGCCGACATCGAGGGCGAGAAACGCGTTCACACCGGGATCCGCCCGGAGTTGCCCCTGCACCCGGCGCAAGAGTGCCTGCGCCGCGTCGATCTCCTCCTTGTTCCGGAAGAGTTGGCGCAGCGGGCCGGGGAGGTCGTCGACGTCGATCTCGCGGCGTTCGTCTTCGCTGAGAATGTAGTTGAGGTTGAACGACTTGTACGGCCCCATTAGATAGAAGAAAAACCGGTCGTATTTGACCTCGCCGAGCCGTTTGGCGAGGACGTCACGCGTGATCTCGACGCCCATGTCCCATCCTGCCTATATAAGAGGCGCTGTTTTCGAGACTTTTCGGCTTGACAACGACTAAGAGTTCACAGTCCGTACGTCGACACACGATGGCGACCGATCACTCTCGGCCGGGCGGTGGAGACCTTCCAGAGGACCCAGCAGACTTGCTGCCGGACGACAGCGTGCTTAGTCTCGACGAGTACCTCGCGATGCACGCCGCCGTCGGCCACCGCACCCGCTACGAGATTCTCTACCGGCTCGTCCACGGCGGCGATATGAGTCCCAAAGAACTCGAGGATGCACTCGATGTCGACGACAGCACGCTCCACTATCATCTCAACGAGCTCGTCGACGTCGGCCTCGTCGAGAAGCGCCAGCGGACCGACCGGGGCCAAGATGGACTATACACGTATTATCGGGCGACCGTGTTCGGGGAGGTCACGCTTACCGACGGTGTCGACGAGTTGATTCGCGGCGAACAGGACTTCGAAGCATTGTACGACAGCACGGCCGACAGTTGATATCCCCGCTTTCGCGTTCTCGGAGGCGACGCAGGCTCGCAGCGTCTCCATGTCGTGAATCGTCGCGATTCCGGCGTTGATGAGTCGCTTGTTCGGTGGATCAAGGCGCTTTGCTGGCGAACGTTCTTCGCGTCTGTTTCGTGCTCTTCTGTGTCGCTCATTGAGGATCGCCTCTACCTTGCTGAGGCGACAACAGACCACACCGGCTCCCTGTTCGTCGTCCTCCCTCGGTTGAACCTGGCGAGTGTCTTCGGCGTGGTTAGCTCCGATTCTTACGAACCCGACTGTGATGACATCCCCAAAGCTTTTATTTTTATGACATGAGTGGGTGCTATGGATATTGCAATCCTCTCTGACACGCACATCCCTGACCAAGCAGACCAAATCCCCGACCAGTTCCGTGAGCACGTCACAGCGGCAGATCACGTCATTCACGCTGGCGATTTCGGCTCAAAAGAGGCGTTTGCAGACATCCGAGACCTCGCCGCCAATCTGACTGCAGTTTACGGGAACGCCGACCCAACCGATATCGACCTCCCGTCGGTGGCGTCGGTCACGGCCCGTGGTGTAACGTTCGTCGTTTCCCACGGGATGATCAACTTCGTCGAGCGGGCAGTTTCCAGTTCAGAAGGCGTTGTCTTTGACCGCAACGACTGGCTAGACGCGGTCGCCGACACGGCACGGGCACGAGCTGACACGGACGAACCCCTTATCGGCGTCGGTGGGCACAGTCACGAACTCGAAGACGAAACGCACGACGGTGTTCGCGTCCTCAATCCAGGGAGTGCTACCGGCGTCGGTCCAGCCGACGGGACGGCAACGATGATGATCGCTGAAGTGGCTGACTGTGAGACTACCGTCACTGTCCACGAGGCGTAGGAGATTCGCACCACGAACGTATCGTAGCCAACTCTCGGTGGAGACAGGGCGTCTGTCTATCAAAGATTCTTTCGCAGACAGGTTGCCGAGTTCGGACACAGGTCCGTGAACTCGGCCGTTTTTTGGATGCTCGATGGGACGTCCTCCCGAACGACCTCTTCGTATCCACGCCGTCGGAAAAACGCTGCCGCGGTCGTGGTCAGCAAGTAGAGCGTCTCTACCTCGTTGGTTCGTGCATACTCTTCCAGCGCGTCACACAACGCCGTTCCGTAGCCTTGGCCACGATTCGATTCCGTAACGACGACCGACCGAAGGAGCCCGTTCGATCCGTATCTTTCGACGCCTCCGACACCGATGCACTCCGTGTCAGAGTAGACGACGAAGAAACACTCCGGCTTCGCTCGCACGTCCTCGAACGGAAGACCGTTCGCTTCCAACAGGGCTTCGACGCGGTCTACGTCGTCTTCGTCCGCCTTTTGGAGGGTTATCGAAGAGTCGGTCATGCGGTCTCGGTGAGGTCCTGTAGCGGGGATCGGTTGCTGTGACTACGCCGACCGGGAAGCGGCTCCAACTGTTCGAAACGCCGGTCAGTTCGCTTCATCAATGGGAATCTGAGTGACCGTAATCTGGGCCTTTCCGCCCAGGTCGAACGTGAACCCCTGGCAGTCGTAGAAGCAGCGGGTCAGTCTGTAGGCACGTCGCCCGCCGACGAGCAGGCCGACGACGGCCGCAAGGGTCACGGAGCCAACCAGCGGTTGGCTGACGACCCACAATAGCAGGGGAATCGCAGCTACCATGGCGTAGCTCACGAGGACGTTTCGCCAAGTGGGTGTCTCGATCAGCGGACGATCTCGTGGATCAAGCGGTGGCCTGTGCATCGTTACGTTATCGAGTTTACTGGTGTCTGTCGTGGCTGTACCACTCGAAACGGTCGGCAGCACGTTCTCGCCCGCGACGACTGCGATTGTACGAATCGGTTCTCATGTTACGGTTAGGGCTCCGTCGCTGGTTTCTCTCCTTCTATCGTCGCCGCGACGATGTAGTCGCTCAGATCGCGCTCGCTATCCCAGTCACGGATGAACTCTTCGCTGTCCGCTTTCGGCTCGACGGAAACGTCCGTAAATCCGGCTTCGGTCAGCATCGCTTCGAGCGCGGAAATCGTTGCTGCACCGCCGACGCAGGCAGCCACCGACGTCGGATCAGCCTGAAGGTCGGTCGGTAGCTCGGTGGTCAGGACCACGTCTGAGATAGCGAGGCGTCCGCCCGGTCGGAGGACGCGATACGCCTCGCGGAACACTCGAGGTTTGTCCGGCGACAGATTGACGACGCAGTTCGAAAGAACTACGTCCACCGACTCGTCGGCGACCGGAAGGTGTTCGATTTCACCGAGTCGGAACTCCACGTTCGTCGCATCGTTCGCCTCGACGTTCTCGCGGGCCTTTTCGATCATCTCGGGCGTCATATCTACGCCGATGACGTGACCGGCCGTTCCGACTTCGCGAGCCGCGAGGAAGCAATCGAATCCGCCACCGGAGCCGAGGTCGAGGACGGTGTCTCCCTCCGCGAGGCTGGTGATTGCGGTCGGATTGCCGCAGCCGAGACCCAGATTAGCGCTCCCGTCGACGGCGCCGAGGTCGTCGTCCGAATAGCCGAGTTCCCGTAATTGGTCGGTGGACGCTTCGTTACAGGAGTTATCGTCGCCGCAACAGGATGACGACTCCGTGGCTATGCGAGTGTATCGTTCGCGCACGGCGGAGCGCTGTTCTGCGGAGTCGAGACGCCCCTCGTCCGCATCGTCTGTGGAAGTGTTATCGGTCATCGTCGAGCGACCTCCCGTCGTCGAGGACGCGGAGGAGTCGTTCTGCGCTCGGCGTCGCGGTGTAATACCGCCATCGCCCCTCTTTCCGCCGTTCGACCAGTCCAGCGCTGAAGAGCCGTGAGAGCGCCTGACTGACTGCTCCCTGGCTCACCCCGAGCGTGGGCTCTAACTCGCAGACGCAGACGTCGTCGTCGGCCTCGGCGATGAGGCGAAGCGCTTCGTACCGGGTATCGTTACCGAGGGTCGCGAGGGTCTCCACGTCGGCGGCTACCTCCGATTCCGTCAGGGAATGGGAGTGGCTGACCGAACAACAGTCGGTTGTCTGCTGGCTTTGCGCGTCGGATGGCTGGCCGTCTGTCTTCTGCCCACTCATTTTAGCACATCCTAATATTAGGCTTTGCTAATATAAGCGTTCTGGTCATATTTCGAACAGGGGAGAGAAGACACCAAGTACCGGTGAAGTTGTACTCGTCCAAGTCACACTCCCAACGAAGTCGCGCCGATTCGCCGAGTTCCCGCCCCTCAGGGAGGGGGGTTCTCCTCGCAGTTACGTAGCGATACCGCGGACCGGTCGCTTCGACAATCGAGACGTTGCCGCGTTAGATACGACCCGCCGTTCGTCTTCCGAGTTCTATAAGAGTTCTAGAACTTAAATGGTGGTGACCAGTTCAAAAGCTAAACGTCTGTGGGTGTTACACTATGGCATGGATGGGGAGACTGCCTTTCGGTTGTTCGTCGCCGGGGTGCTGGTGGTGGCGCCGACGATGCTGTTTCTGGGGCTGTGGCGCGGACTGATGGCGTTACGTGACGACGACCTCGCGAATCGAACGTTGAACGGCGAGTTCGGTCCCATCTCTGACGGACCGATTCCGGCCCGGGTGTTCGGCTTCGCCGCTCCGAACGGAGGACGTGGTTCGACCGGCGACGAATCGCTCGTTCGCTGTCCGAACTGTCAGTCGAAGAACCCGAGCTACGTCGACTACTGCGACGACTGCCTCGAACCGACCGGGTGAGTCGGCGCGACTGGAGTCGCTCTCGTGCACTCGCGGAGCGCTGGCGCGTTCCGGTCGCCCAGACGGGGGAGTCACGTTCCACCGGCTCGCGCTGGCGTAGCCTCACAGCGAGTAGTAGTCGTCGACGACGAGGAGGACGGCCTTGTACAGCGCGAGGACGATGGGCCCGAAGAAGAGCCCGAGCGGTCCCATCACGAAGAGACCGCCGACGACGCCGACGAGGACGACGCTCGGGTGTAGGTCCGCACCGCGGTCGACGAGGAATGCTCGGAGGTAGTTGTCGATCCAGCTTATGACGGTCGCGCTGTACGCGAAGAGGAATCCGGCGGCCAGGAACCGTCCGGCGACGAGGAGATAGACCGTGGCCGGCAGCCAGACGGCGGCGACGCCGACGACGGGGACGAACGCGAACAGCACCATCACGAGCGTCCAGAGCGCCGCGTTCGGGACGCCCGCGACGAACAGCCCGAGTCCCCCGAGCAGCCCCTGGACCAGTCCGACGAGGACGTGCCCCTCGATGACCGCCCAGGTGATGCGGTTCGCCTCGGCGTACAGTTCGTCCTGCACGTCGGGCGGCAGCGGCGTCAGGTCCCGAATCCACCCGACGAACTGCGCGCCGTCGACCAGGAAGTAGTAGAGGAGGAAGACGAACAGCGTTAGACCGATGAACGCGTTGACGGTCGCGCCGACGACCTCCGTCAGCTGCCCGGCGAACAGCTGGACGAACTGTTCGCCCAGGCCGGCCGCGTCCGAGGGAACGTCGATGGAGACGCCGAAGCGACCCGCCAGCCGCTCCACTTGCCGGAGGACGGGGCGGTCGGTTACGTTAGAGGTCGCGATGTTGCCGAGCGCGAGCACGACCAGCCCCACCGGGACGAGGAGGACCGCCACCGCGACCGCGAGGAGCCCCAGCGCGGTCGTCCGCGGTCCGAACCGGGACGCGTACCGCCGCTGCAGCGGATACAGCAGAAACGCCAGGAGAACCGCGGCGAGCACGTAGGTGACAAACGGCTGAACGATCAGGTAGGCCAGTACCGTGAGCACGGTCACCAGCAGGGCGAAGAAGCCGTCTCGGACGTTCATGACCGCGACGTACCACGCGCTCGGTTATCCATCTCACGCCGGTCGGACCCGGACGGCTCTCGCGTCGATTCGAGAGCGACCCCTCGCGAGTCGGCGATGTTCGCCCCCTCGCAGTCTGCCGGTTTCCGTCTCAATACTTAAGGATGGCTTGCGAGGACAAGGAACGGGGTGATGGGGCCAGTCGAGCTATGGTTTTCTCCGATGATCAGAAACTACGCCGCCGACGAACGTACCGAGGGCCCGCTCGACGAACGAGAGCTGTACGGCGACCCGCAGCACGAGGAAGCGACGGCCGACCGGTCCGAACTGATATCGTACGGCGACCCGCAGCACGAGGTCGCTGGGGAGACGGCGTCCGACGTCGAACTGGCACGCTGGGCTCATTCCTCCGGTCCGGAATCGGTCGAGCGGTACCCCGGTCGGCCGTCCACGGCGACGAGCGGCCCCGAAGCGGGACGCGAACGACCGAGGTCAGCTGCTCCGGTTCGTAGCGACGGTTACTGGCCTACTCGTCCGACTGGTCGTTCTTAGGACTGCCGATGGTTTCTCGAACGAGCGACTCGGTGGCGCGTCGCAGGCGTTCGGAGACGGCCTGGTGGGAGACGCCCAGGTCTTCCGCCAGGTCCTCAGCGGAGGCCTCCCGGGGTACGGTGAAGTACCCCGCTTCGACGGCGGCGAGCAGCGTCTCGCGCTGGACGTCGGTCAGCGCGCGCGAGTCGTCGGTCTTCGCGTCAGCGGTGTGGATCTCCCGGAGGTCCAGCGTCAGCTCGCGTTCGCGGCAGAAATCCACGTACTGCTGGAGACTCTCCCGGTCGGGGAACCGGAGCTGGACGGTCCAGCCGTCGCCCGACCGCTCCGCAGAGAGGAAAACCGCACCTAGCTCGGCCCAGCTCTGGTAGGTGATGACTTCCTCGCCTTCGTCGGTCAGATGTATCTTGTACAGTCGCGTTCCGTCGACCTCCGAGAGGACCACCGGGTCCGTCACGGTCGGGTCGTCTTCGATTCCGGCCTCGAACGCCGAGAAGTCGTCTCCGCCGGCCCAGAATATCATCGTCGTCGGCGACGAATCCGTCGCCGTCTGCTGTTCGACCGATACCGACATCTCCGGCACCTCGTTCAGGGCCCGCCGGAGCACCGGCGTCTCTAAACAGAAGGTGGCGATGACCGACATTCGAACGCTAGCTACACGAAGTGACGAAATAAATAGCTTGGCCATCACCGTCCGGTGGTCGACCGCTGGACTGCCGGTCGCGCTCCGTCGGTTCGCCACACGCTATTTACTGTCTCCCGTCGACGACGGACTCATGGAGTACGAAACCGTCGACGGCGAGGAGGTGCCGGCGGTCGGCCTCGGGACGTGGCGCATGTCGGGGCCGACCTGCCGGAACGCGGTCGCCACGGCGCTGGAACTGGGGTACCGCCACGTCGACACCGCCCAGTCGTACGACAACGAGCGCGACGTCGGCCGGGCGGTGGCGGTCGCCGACGTCGACCGCGAGGAGGTGTTCCTGACGACGAAGGTGTGGCCGATGCACCGTACCCACGACGACATCGTCGACTCGGTCCACGAGAGCCTCGCGCGCCTCGGTACCGACTACGTCGACCTGCTGCTCGTCCACTGGCCGAACCCGCTCGCGTCGACGGCCGAGGTGATGGGGGCACTCTCGGACCTCCGGCAGGACGGCGCGACCCGCCACGTCGGTGTGAGCAACTTCGACCGCGACCAGTTGCGGGAGGCCCGGCGGGTCTCCAGCGCTCCCGTCGTCACCGACCAGGTGCAGTTCCACCCGTTCGAACCGCAGCGCGAGTTGCTCGACTACTGCCAGGCGGAGGACGTACTGCTGACGGCGTACAGTCCGCTGGCGCACGGCGGCGTCATGCACGACCACGTCCTCACGGAAATCGGACGCAAGTATGACAAGAGCCCGGCCCAGACCGCGCTACGCTGGGCGCTCCAGCACGACGGCGTGGCCGCCATTCCGAAGGCGACGAGCCGTGAGCATCTCAAGGCGAACCTCGACGTCTTCGACTTCGAACTCACCGACACCGAGATGGCGCTCGTCGAACGCCCCTCCCGTCTCCAGAGCGGCCTGTCGATGCTCCGGGGTCGGCTGGGGGTGTAGGTCGACTGCGCGGTATCCGCTCACTCGCGCCGGGTGGTCGCGCCCGTCATCGCAGCACCAGTGCCGGGCGTCGCGGGTCGCGGCGACCGTCCTCACTCCGAGGACGACGACTCCGCGAGCAGCGCCGCCGCGCCCTCGACCGCTCCGGACTGCCCGAGGAGGGTGACGCGGTCTCCCTTTCGTAGAGTAACGTCCTGCGTCGGGACGACGAACTCGCCGCCTCGCTGGACGAGGACTACGACGGCCTGGTCGGGGAGGTCGACATCTTCTATCCGCTCGCCGTCGACGGCGTCGGAGACGACCGTCTCCTCGGCGAACGTCTGCTTGTGGCCGGTAGTCCGCTTCCACTCGGACAGGCTCGGAAGCGACACGAGTTCATCTACCGCGGTCGCGGTCGCCTCGGGGCGCGTTATCGCTAGGATACCGAGGTCTTCGAGTGCGTTCGCTCTCGTCTGGTCGTTCACCAGCGAGACGAGCGTGTCGACGCCGAAGGCCGACCGAGCCGTCTGGCACGCCAGGACGTTGGTCGCGTCGTCGCTGGTCGTGGCGACGACCATCTCCGCGTCGTCGGCGTTCGCGTCGCCGAGCACGTCGGCGTCCGTACCGTCTCCGTGGACGACGGAGTAGTCCCGGGAGCGGAGTGCCGCGACGACGTCCCCGTCGCGCTCGACGATGAGGGGGTCGTGACCGCCGTCTTCGAGTTCGTCCGCCAGCGTCCGTCCGATGTCGCCGCCGCCGATAATGAGCGTTGTCATGGGTACGATGTCGAGCGTTCGAGCGACGAGCGGTGCACCACCTGCTTCGGTCACCACCGTCACGAGGATGACGAGGAAGACGAGGCTCGCGACGCTGTCGGCGTTCGCCACCCCGGCCGCCGAGAGCTGGAGCGTGAACAGGGTCGCCGTCGCGGCAGGGATGATACCCCTCGGTCCTACGGCGGCGATGAACAGCCGCTCGTTCCGCGAGAAGTTGGAGCCGTAGGTCGAGACGAACACGCCGAGCGGCCGAACGACGAGCATCGTGACGAGCACAACGCCGATGCCGCCCGGGCCGAGCGCGGCGATGTCTTCGAACCGGATGAGCGCCGCCAAGATGAGGTACACCGCCCCGAGGACGATGGTCGACACGTCGCCGCTGAATCCGGCTATCTCCTGCTGGTAGGGGACGTCGAGGCTCCCCAAGAGTAGTCCCGCGACGGCCACCGTCACTACCCCTGCTTCCGTCGCGAAGGCGGTGGCGACGGTGTAGGACAGTAACGCGCTCGCCAGAACGACGAGCCGCGAGTCCTGTGGCGACGCGCTCAACCGCCGGAGCACGTAGCCGACCACCCCCGCGGTGACGAGGCCGACGAGGACGCCGATGGCCATCTGGGTGACAAATTCGCCGACGAGGTCACCGCCGCCCGCGGCAGGCCTCGCGCTCAGCGTCGCGGAGAAGACGACAGCCCCGAGGACGGCCGCGATGGGGTCGTTGACGATGCCCTCGGTTTCGAGAAGCCGAGCGACGCTCTCGCGCACCGTTATCTGCTCGAGAATCGGCGTGATGACGGTCGGCCCCGTCGCGACGAGGAGGGCGGAGACGAGAAACGAGATGGTCCACTGCAGGCCGAGCAGGCCTCGAATCGCCAGGCCCACCCCGACGAAGGTGACGAGGGAACCGACGGTGACGAGCGCGAGCGTCGCGCGCGAAGTACGTCTCATTCTGCCGAGCGAGAGGGAGAACGCGCCCTCGAAGACGATTATCGCGACGGCGAACCCGACGATGTCCTCGAGTTCGTCGGTGAACAGGGAAGCCTCCAGAAATCCGATGGCCTCCGGACCGACGAGAACGCCGAAGGCGAGCAGGAACACCACCGTCGGAACTCCGTATCGGTTCGCCAGCAACTTCGAGGCGGCCGTGAACGTGACGATGACCGAGATGGCGACCAGTGGATCCGTGGTCATTCCTTTCCCCCGCGTCGTTCGGTATGCTCCTCTACCCCTACCCCCGACTGACAGCGCCGCGTTGCTCCGTCGTCGGAGACTACCTGGCCTCTCCGTCGTTCCGGTCCCCCGACCTCTTTCCTGCTGCGTCTGCCTCCTCACCGGTCGGACGCTTCGCCGTCGACCGTCCGTCTCCGGACGGGGTCCGACAGTCCCGTTGGACGACCGTCCAGATAAGCGTTTTCTCGGCGATTCGCACGACCGACCCGCGTTTCTCCGACGACGCGAAGCGGTGACGCTACTCCCGGCGGGGGAAAGACTTATCGCAAGATGCCAGAACATGTACACGATGGCATCCGTTTTCGTCGGACGGTGCTAGTGCTGTGGAGTCGGGTGGAGTCCCGGTCCGGGCCGCATCCTACGGTCGTCGCCGGGACGGAAACCATCGGCTCCGACATTTCTCGACAGTAGCGACTGCAACCGACTCAGCGCAATCCACAGCACTGCAACCATGTCAGCCACGACAACCCCGACAGCACAGCTAGCCAACCCTCTCCGAGTCCGCAGCCCCCGACGGAGGTGCCGCGATGAGTGACCCCGACGTCGTCGAACTCGCCAAGCGCCGCGGGTTCTTCTTCCAGGCGAACGAGGCCTACGGCGGCGTCGCCGGCTTCTACACGTTCGGCCCCCGCGGTGCGGCACTGAAGCGCAACGTCGAGGACGCGTGGCGCCGCCAGTTCGTCGTTCGGGAGGGTCACCACGAGATAGAGTCGCCGACGGTCGTCCCCGAAGCGGTGTTCGAGGCGTCCGGCCACCTCGACACGTTCGACGACATGCTCGTCGAGTGTCCGGAGTGCGGCGAGAGCCACCGGGCCGACCACCTCGTCGAGGACGCCAGCGACGTCGAAGACGCCGAGAGCCTGCCGGCCGCCGACGTCGAGGAACTCCTCGCGACGTGCGGCGTCGACTGTCCGACGTGTCGCACCACGCTCGCGGACGAACCCGTCACGGGGTTCAACCTGATGTTCGAGACGTCCATCGGCCCCGGCAGTTCGCGGGCGGGCTACCTCCGGCCGGAGACCGCCCAGGGCATCCTGGTCGAGTTCCCGCGGCTCAAGGAGTACGCTCGCAACCAGCTTCCGTTCGGCGTCGCCCAGATCGGCAACGGCTACCGCAACGAGATAAGTCCGCGACAGTCCCTCCTTCGCGTCCGCGAGTTCACGCTCGCGGAACTCCAGCAGTTCACGGCTCCCGACGGCGACGGTCCGGACCTCGAACCGGTCGCCGACGAGACGGTCCGGCTCTACCCGGCCGACGCACAGGAACGCGACGAGGAGTGCGTGGAGCTGACGGTCCGCGAGGCGCTCCGGGAGGACGTCGTCGCGAACGAGTGGCTCGCCTACTACCTCGGCCGCGCCCGGCAGTGGTTCGAGGGCGTGGGCGTCGACCCGGAACGCCTTCGCTTCCGCCAGCACCTCCCCGGCGAACTCGCCCACTACGCGAGCGCCTGCTGGGACGCCGAGGCCAGACTCCACGGCGACTGGGTCGAAATCGCCGGCTTCGCGTTCCGGGCCGACCACGACCTCTCGAAGCACGACGCTCACTCTGACGAGCGATTCACCCTCTTCCAGGGGTACGACGAACCGAAGGTCGTCGAACGTCCGACGGTCGACCCGGACATGAGCTACCTCGGTCCCGAGTTCGGCGACGTCGCCACCGACGTCGCGGACGCGCTCGAAGCCCTCGTCGAGCGCGACCCCGCCGCGTTCCGGAGTGAGGACGTCACCGTCGAGATCGACGGCGAGACGTACGCGGTGCCCGTCGAGAAGACGGGCTTCAGCGTCGACGAGGTCACGGAGACCGGCGAACACGTCACGCCCCACGTCGTCGAGCCGTCCATCGGTATCGACCGCGTCGTCTACGGCGTTCTCGTCCACTCGCTCCGCCGCGACGAGGTCGGTGGCGACGGTCGCACCCGACTCGCGCTCCCGACGGCGGTCGCACCGACCGTCGCCGGCGTCTTCCCGCTCACGGGCGGCCAGGCCGACCGCGCTCGCGAACTGGCCGACCGCCTCACGCGCCGCGGCATCCCGGCGACGTACGACGACTCCGGTAGCATCGGCCGTCGGTACCGTCGACAGGACGAGATCGGCACGCCGTTCTGCGTCACGCTCGACGAACGGACGTCCAACGACGAACGGGCGACCGTCCGCGAACGTGACAGCACCGCGCAGGTTCGCGTTCCGGTGGACGACGTTCCGGAGACGCTCGCGTCGCTCCGGGCCGGCGAGACGACGTTCGAGGCCGTCAGTCGGGAGTACGACGACGACCGCCGGTAACTCCCACGGCGGTCGCCGCGACGCTACTCGACCAGTCGGTCGACGATACGGGAGCCGACCCGGAAGGCGTTCTCCAGGCCGAGTTCCACCGTGGCCGCGTCGAGGTCCTCGTCGATGCCCTCTCGCGCGGTCCGGCCCTCGGGCGGGCGGTCGAAGTTAACGACGCCCCGGACGCTGAGATAGCTCTCCAGGCGGTCGAAGCGGTCGAGCGCGGCCGCCGTGCCGAAGTCCTCCATCTCGGTCGTCGCGTACTCTCCGGCGTCGTACCGGTCGACGAGCCACCGGGCCGCCTCGGCGTGGCGCGCGCCGTGCCAGAACTCGTCACCGCAGAGGGTCGTCCCCACGGCCACCGTCGGCGCACCCCGCGCGGCGTCCTGCGAGTAGCGCTCGCGGTGCTCTCGCGCCCGCTCCGTGTCGCGGAGGGCAACGTCGCTCGCCCACCCGTACGCTCGCTCGACGAAGTCGTCGTCGAGACCGTAGGCGTAGTCGCGGGGCCGGTAGGGGAGCAGTCGCATCGTCTCGACGGGGTCGTCGTCCCCCGCCCCGTCCCACCGCTGCTTGCGGTCCCAGTCGACGACGTGGTCGGCGATAAAGACGGAGCCGAGAGTGCCGGCCTCGGGCGAGGCCCCGGCGATGCCGACCGTCAGGAAGGCGGCATCCGAGCAGTCGAGACCGGGCGCACGGAGCAGCGCGGTGACGGTCGCGGCGGCGTCGGCCTTCCCCATCCCGGTCGGCGTGATGGCGACGCCGTCGTCGGTGTACCTGACCGGAGCGTTCGCGCCCGGAACGGCGAGTTCGCGGTCGAAGGCGTACTCGTCGAGCCACGGTTCGACCTCGTTGGGGAGGTCGGCCTCGACGGTGACGTCCCCGGCGGCGAACGCCGGCAGCACCACCACGTCGGGTTCGACGGGCGTCGCGGCATCTCCCGGGTCGTCCCTGGTGGGCTCGGGCATCGCTCTACCCGATGGCTGGCCGAGCACCGGTTAAAATCTGCCGGCTGGGGCGGTTCGTCGCCCGGTCAGAGATACGAGTCGTCGTACTCCTCGCTCGACCGCGTCGCGTGGACGTTCCCGCACTCGCTGCACTCGATTCGGCCCACGTCGTCGACCACCGTGTCGAGCGACCCGCAGTTCCCGCAGTAGTAGCCGTACTGCTCCTCGTACGCCTCACCGGAGTACGCCACGAAGAAGGACGCCTCGGTCCCGGACTCGGTCTCCTCGCGGGCGACGTACATCCGGTCGCCGTCCTCGGTCGTCGCGGTCAGTTCGCCGTCCCGCGTCTCGGTGTTCGGGAAGTCGGTGGTCTCCTCGCCCTCGGCACCGGTCTCGGCCGTTCCGCCGTCGCCCGACTCGGCCGCCTCGGACTGTTCGGCATTCGACTCCTCGCTGTAGACGTACTCGACGAGCGACTCGCCGCCGACTTCGACTTGCCGTTCGTCGACGCGAACGAACCCGAACTCCTCGAAGAACTGGTGGCCCTCGGTGTTGGCCTCCAGCGCGGTCGCCTCGACCCGTTCGACGTCGCGGTCGCGCAGTCGCTCGACGGCGTTCTCGAACAGTTCGGCGCCGGCGCCGCGACCGCGCTGTTCGGGGTCCACGAGCACCCAGCGCAACACCCCGTTTCCGTCCTCGACCTCGCCGACTGCAACGCCGATGACCGTCCCTTCGCCGCCGGACTCGGCCTCGTCGCTCGTCTCCGCGTCGGCCTCGGCGACGACGAGGACGGTCCCGTCGTCGTCGAACGCCTCCGACAGGCGCTCCTCCCCGAACGTCGTGTCGGCGATGTTCTCTATCTGCTGCGGACTGAGGGCGTACGAGGTGGTCATCGCGCTCTCGGTCAACTCGCGGATTCGTGCGGCGTCGTCGTCGCTCGGTTCGCGGAGTTGCATACCCGCGAATAGTCCGCCGAGTCCGATAAGTGCGTGGGCAGAACGGACGTACGTGTCGGTGGCGATAGGTGTGTCCGCGGTCCGCCCCGAGCGGTCGCGGGTCCCGACGCGGCTCGCGCCGGGTCAGTCGCCCTCCAGGGGGACCTCGACGAGCGACATCCCGTCGGCGTCGACCGTCTCGTCGAGGGCGACCGCTATCTCGTCCCAGGACTCGGCGCGGTAGGCGTCGATGCCGAAGCTCTCCGCGAACGAGACGAAGTCGGGGTTCGACAGCTCCGTGCCGGTGTGGGCGTCGCGGTGAGCCTCCTGCTGCTCGGAGATGAGGCCGTAGTCGTCGTCGTTGAACAGGAGGATGGTGTACTCACAGCCCAGTCGGTTCGCGGTCTCTATCTCAGCGGCGTTCATCAGGAACCCCCCGTCGCCGGTGGCGACGACGACGTTCTCGTCGGTCGCGAGGTCGGCCGCGACGCCGCCCGGAACCGCGATGCCCATGCTAGCGAGGCCGTTGGAGATGAGGACCGTGTTCGGCTCGTACGCCGGGAACGCGGTGGCGATCGCCATCTTGTGGCTGCCCACGTCCGAGATGAGCACGTCCTCGTCGTCCATCGCCTCGCGGAGGATGGGCAGTGCGTTCCGGACGGTGACGGGGTCGTCCTCGTCCGGTCGGTCGACCACCTGTCGCGCGATGGCCTCGCGCTCCTCGCGGTACCACGCGTCGTCGCAGGTCACGTCGGCGGCCTCGTCGAGCCGTTCCAGCCCGGCGGAGAGGTCACAGACGAGTTCGACGCTCGGGTTGTAGTGTTCGTACACCTCAGCGGGCTCGTGGTCGAGGTGGACGATGTCCTTGTCGAGGTCTGGGTTCCAGTTCTCGGGGTCGTGCTCGGCGATGTCGTACCCCACGGCGAGCACGCAGTCGGCGCGGGCAATGGCGTCTTCCGCCTCGCCGTTCTCGCCCGAGTCGAGCGTGAACAGCGAGTGGTCGTCGCGGTCCGACAGCGCCCCCTTGCCCATGTAGGTCGCGGCGACGGGCACGCCCCGGTCGTCGACGAACTCTCGGAGAGCCTCGGCCGCCCGGGTTCGGACGGCGCCGTTGCCCGCGATGACCAGCGGATGCTCCGCGGATTCGAGCAGTTCGGCGGCGCGTTCGACCGATTCGTCGTCGGGGTCCGGACGACGGACTCGTCCCCGTGGTTCCAGCGGTTCGGCGTCCGTCTCCTCGGCAGCGACGTCCTCCGGAAGTTCGAGGTGGGTCGCGCCCGGCTTCTCGTACTCGGCGAGCTTGAACGCCTTGCGCACGGACTCGTTGATGACGCCGGGGTCTGTCACCTGGGTGTTCCACTTGGTCACCGACTTGTACGTGTGGAGGACGTCCAGCGTCTGGTGGCTCTCCTTGTGCAGGCTCTCGAGACCCGACTGGCCCGTGATGGCGACCAGCGGACTCTTGTCGAGGTGAGCGTCCGCCACGCCGGTGAGGAGATTCGTCGCGCCCGGGCCGAGCGTCGAGAGGCAGACGCCCGCGTCGCCGGTCAGCCGACCGTGCACGTCGGCCATGAACGCCGCGCCCTGTTCGTGACGCACCGGGATGAACTCCACGTCGGAGTCCGCCATCGAGAAGAGCACGTCTTCGAGTTCCTCGCCCGGGAGGCCGAAGACGTACTCGACGCCCTCCGCTTCGAGACACTCGACCAGAAGGTCGGAGGCTAGCATGGCTACGCGTACGGGACCGCGCGACAACTGTCTGACGGCAGTCGAGAATCGCTTGCGGCGGTTACCTTCGGTTCGCGTTCTGCTGCCCGCCGGACCACGATTCGACGTGTCTTGCCGTCCGCTTCGGGATGGTCGAGGCCGCCCGACGCGACCGGATACTTATACTCCTCCGGCCCGTCTGTCGCTGGAAGGGGGGTTTCACGTGAGCGAACCCGAACAGCAGACCGGACTGGAGGAGGCCGAGGAGTCGACGACGGACTCGCAGGCACAGGAGTTCCGCGCGGAACGCTCGCCACAGCAGCGACAGGTGGCCGCGGAGGCGGCGCGCGAGCGCGAACGGGCGGCGGCCGGCGAGGAGCGAGAGGACGGAGAGACGGTCCACCTGAAGGTGTTTCGCTACGACCCGGACGTCCCGGAGAAGCAGGAACCCCGGTTCGACCACTTCTACGTCCCGGCCGAGCGGGGACTGACGGTTCTCGACGCACTCATCTACGCTCGCGACCACTTCGACACGACGCTGACGGTGCGTCACTCCTGCCGGCAGGCCATCTGCGGCAGCGACGCGGTGTTCATCAACGGCCGCCAGCGACTCGCCTGCAAGACCCAGGTGGCTGGACTCGACGAACCGGTGCAGGTGGAACCGCTTCCCCACCAGGACGTCGTCAAGGACCTGGTCGTCGACATGGAGCACTTCTACGACCAGATGCACGCCGTCGAACCGTTCTTCCAGCCCGACGCGGTCCCGGAGGACGACCTGAAAGAGCAGCACCAGAGCCGCGAGAACCGCGAGAAGATCAAGCTGGCGACGCGCTGCATCTGGTGTGGTGCGTGTATGTCCTCGTGTAACATCGCCGCCGGCGACAACCAGTATCTCGGTCCGGCGGCCATCAGCACGGCCTACCGGTTCGCGTTCGACGAGCGCGAGGGCGACGACGCGACGGAGCACCGACTGGACCTGATGGATCAGGAGCACGGCGTCTGGCGCTGTCAGACCCAGTTCTCCTGTACGAACGTCTGTCCGAAGGATATCCCGCTGACCGAGCACATCCAGGAACTCAAGCGCTCGGCGGTGAAGAACAACCTCAAGTTCTGGTGACGCTCACCGCTCCGGGACGGGCGTAGCGTCGTCGAATCTCGCCAGACTGCTCACGGTCGACATATGGTCGCTGGCGAGTCGTCTTCGCCGACCGCTCGCCGTCGGGGGCTCGCTCTCGCCGGTCGTCCGCCCCTCGTCCTACGGCCCGGGTCGCTAAACCCACGCTCGAACTTCATCGCAACGAAGTCAGGTTTTCGATAGGACTGAACCACCCCCGAAAATATGACAAACTACCGAAAGGAATTACCCGTTGCCCGCCGACCCTCTGTTCGATGGCACAGATCGGCACCGACCTGGCGGTCTCCACGCTAATGGGGGTGTTCTTGCTACTGGTGGTGTACTACATCCTCAGCCTCGAGGACTGGCGGTCGTACGCACCGACCGTCGGCGGGGGAACGGCGGAGCGGGGGGAAGAGCGCGGCGAATACGCCGAGAAGCCGTCGGGCCTGACGCGCTGGCTCACGACGGTCGATCACAAGGACATCGGGATGCTGTACGGCGTGTACTCGCTGGTGACGCTCTCGTGGGGCGGTATCGCGGTGCTGCTGATGCGACTCGAACTGTTCACGCCGGACACGCTCCTCTTCTCAGTGCAGTTCTACAACGGGCTTTTGACGTCGCACGGACTCACGATGCTCCTGTTGTTCGGGACGCCGATGATCGCCGCGTTCGGGAACTACTTCATCCCGCTGCTCATCGGAGCGGACGACATGGCGTTCCCGCGCATCAACGCCATCGCGTTCTGGCTGTTGCCTCCTGCCGCCCTGCTCGTGTGGGCTGGCTTCCTCGTTCCGGCGCTGGCGCCGTCCCAGACGAGCTGGACGATGTACACGCCGCTGTCCATCGAACAGCCCAGTCCGAGCGTCGACCTGATGCTGCTCGGCCTACATCTCTCCGGCATCGCGACGACGATGGGCGCGATAAACTTCATCGCGACCATCTTCACCGAGCGCGGCGACGACGTCGGCTGGCCCGACCTCGACCTGTTCTCGTGGACGCTGCTCACCCAGTCGGGGCTCATCCTGTTCGCGTTCCCGCTGCTGGGGAGCGCGCTCGTCATGCTGCTGCTCGACCGGAACTTCGCGACGACGTTCTTCGCGACCGAAGGTGGCGGGCCCATCCTCTGGCAGCACCTGTTCTGGTTCTTCGGCCACCCCGAGGTGTACATCCTCGTGCTACCGCCGATGGGACTGGTCAGTCTCATCCTGCCGCGGTTCTCCGGCCGGAAGCTGTTCGGGTTCAAGTTCGTCGTCTACTCGACGCTAGCCATCGGCGTCCTCTCGTTCGGCGTCTGGGCCCACCACATGTTCGCCACCGGTATCGACCCCCGGATTCGGGCGAGTTTCATGGCGGTGTCGCTGGCCATCGCAATACCGAGCGCGGTCAAGGTGTTCAACTGGATCACCACCATGTGGAACGGGAACATCCGGTTGACTGCGCCGATGCTGTTCAGCATCGGATTCGTCCAGAACTTCATCATCGGCGGCGTCACCGGCGTCTTCCTTGCCTCGATTCCCATCGACCTCGTGCTCCACGACACCTACTACGTCGTCGGGCACTTCCACTTCATCGTCATGGGTGCCATCGCCGTCGCCCTGTTCGCTGCATTCTACTACTGGTTCCCCATCTACGCCGGAAAAATGTACCAGAAGCGGCTGGCTCACTGGCACTTCTGGCTGACGATGATCGGTTCGAACGTCACGTTCTTCGCGCTACTGTTCCTCGGATACGGCGGCATGCCGCGCCGCTACGCGACCTACCTGCCACAGTTCGCCACCTGGCACCAGGTCGCCACCGTCGGCGCGCTCATCATCGGTGCCGGCCAGTTAATCTTCGTCTGGAACATCGTTCAGTCCTGGATGGAAGGCCCAATAGTTGAGGACGCCGACCCGTGGGACCTCGAAGCGGACGGCCTCCGCTCGAAGGAGTGGCGTTGGTTCGCCCGCCGTCAGGAGACCGCCATCGCCGACGGGACGGGCGACGGTGAGGGGGAGTCGTCCGGCGGCTCCGGGGGTGACGACTGATGCCGCACTCCATCTGGAACCGCGAGACGCTGCTCGACATCACGGTGAATCTCGTTCCCCTGTTCATCCTCCTGTTCTTCACCGTTATGTACGCCGTCTGGACGCCGTGGACAGGCGAGCCGCTGATCTACGCCATGATGCACGTGTTGACCGTGTTTCCCCTGCTCCTCCTCGCCCTCTTGACGTACATCGCGGCGCAGTACCTGTGAACTGGCGACGACGAGCATCGGGGAACGGTCGTGACGTGACACGGCCGCCGTCTCGTCGTGGTCGGTACTGTCGTCTTCTCCGTCCGACGTCCCAGTGTGCCGTCCGCGAAAAGTTTTATCACTTGGTGATATCACTAGGTAATCGATGACGGAACGACAGCGAGCGCGAAATGGCGAGGTCACAGAAGCGATGGAGCGAGTCGCGGAGCGCGAACGGGTCGACCCGGCGTTCGTCCGCGAACAGGTCGCGGAGGGCCGGGCGGTGATACCGAACAACCGCGAGCACGACG
The DNA here is from genome assembly GCF_050954125.1 of Halomicrococcus pelagicus. NCBI lineage: Archaea > Methanobacteriati > Methanobacteriota > Halobacteria > Halobacteriales > Haladaptataceae > Halomicrococcus > Halomicrococcus pelagicus. Next base: position 182,726 of record NZ_JBPBWC010000008.1, read on the forward strand.
CGCTCGACCCGATGATAATCGGTCGGGCGTTCTCGACGAAGGTGAACGCGAACATCGGCGCGAGCGACGAGGCCAGCGACGCCGACGAAGAACTCCGGAAGCTCCACACCGCCGTCCACTACGGCGCGGACACGGTGATGGACCTCAGCACCGGCGGCGACCTCGACGCCATCCGGGCGTCGAACGTCGAGCACTCGCCGGTTCCAGTGGGAACGGTTCCCATATACGAGGCCGTAACGCACGCGGGAAGTCCGGAAGACATCACGCCGGACCTCTTGGTCGACGTGATAGAGAAACAGGCCGAGCAGGGCGTCGACTACCAGACCATCCACGCCGGCGTCCTGGCCGAACACCTTCCGCTCACCGACGGCCGGAAGACCGGCATCGTCTCGCGCGGCGGCTCCATCCTCGCCGAATGGATGGAGGAGAACGGCGAACAGAACCCCCTTTACACCCGGTTCGAGGACATCTGCGATATCTTCGCCGAGTACGACGTGACGTTCAGCCTCGGCGACGGACTCCGTCCCGGCTGTCTCGCCGACGCCGGCGACAACGCCCAGTTCGCCGAACTGGAGACGCTCGGCGAACTCACCCGGACCGCGTGGGAGCGCGGCGTGCAGGTCATGGTCGAGGGACCGGGTCACGTCCCGATGGACCGAATCGCCGGCCAGGTCGAGCGCCAGCAAGAGGTCTGTGACGGCGCGCCGTTCTACGTGCTCGGCCCGCTCGTGACCGACGTCGCGCCGGGCTACGACCACATCACCAGCGCCATCGGCGCGACCGAAGCCGCCCGCGCCGGCGCGGCGATGCTCTGTTATGTCACCCCGAAAGAACACCTCGGTCTGCCCGAGGCGGCGGACGTTCGCGACGGTCTCGCGGCCTACCGCATCGCCGCCCACGCCGCCGACGTCGCGAACGGTCGCGAGGGTGCCCGCGACTGGGACGACGCGCTCTCCGAGGCCCGGTACGCCTTCGACTGGCGTCGGCAGTTCGACCTCGCGCTCGACCCCGAGCGCGCCCAGGAGTACCACGACCAGACGCTCCCCGGCGACAACTACAAGGAGGCGCGGTTCTGCTCGATGTGCGGGGCGGAGTTCTGCTCGATGCGCATCGACCAGGACGCTCGCGAGGCGGGCGAGATGGCCGCCATCGACGACGAGACGGACCTCGCCGCCTCGGTCGCCGCCGAGGTGAACCGGCCGCCGGTCGGCACGCACGACGCCGAGACGTCCGAACTCCCCGACGTCGCCGAAGCTGGAGACGACTGACGGCGAACTGCTGCCGTCTCGCGGCGGCAGGGACTTACCGCCTCGCTCCTAACGGTCGACCATGTACACCGGGAAGACGGAGCAGCCCTGCTGTCTCTGCGACGACCCGGACGCTCCGGTGCGCGTCGACCTGCCGCCGCGAGCGATTCCGGAACTCAAACACGGCGACCCCATCGCGTGGCAGGACGTCGTCGGCGAGGTGTCCATTCACTTCTGCGAGAGCGACTGGGCGGTCGTCCGGGACCTCGTACTCGACGCCGGGATGAGTCCCCTGCCGCGTTGCAACGCCGCCCGAGCGTCCTTCGACCTCCGCGAGGACTTCGAGGCGCTGCTGGACCGCACCCGCGACGAACCTGACCAGAGCGGCGTCGAATCCCAACTGCTGGAGCGCAGCGAGCAAGTCATGGCCGAGTACGGGCAGGACTCGCTCCACAGCGAGCGCGACCTCGTCGAAGCGAAGATCGTCCGGTGGGTGCTGGAAGCGGACGGCGTCGCTCCCGAGGGCGCCTGATACGGTCTGCTCCTCGCGTCGACTCGTCGGGGTGAGATTGAACACCTCCGCGCTCGTCCCTCCAAGCCATGGCCTCCTTTCGTGGCGCGATACTCGACGTGGACGGCACGCTCGTGCGCGGGAACGACCGCATTCCGGGCGCCCGCGAGGGCGTACGGGTCCTCCGCGACGCCGGCGCGGACCTCCTCCTCTGTTCGAACAATCCGACCCGTCCGGCGGAGTACCACGCCGACCGACTCACGGCCCACGGCATCGACGTCGCCCCCGGGCAGGTGCTCACCGCCGCGACCGTCACCGTGGAGTACCTCGCGAGCGAACACCCGGATGGCGTGCCGTTCGTCGTCGGCGAGCCGTACCTCCACGACCTGCTCCGGGAGTACGGCTTCGACCCCACGGACGACCCCGATGCCGCGGACGTGGTCGTCGCGTCCATCGACCGGGAGTTCGACTACGACCGTCTCACGCGGGCGTTCTGGGCGCTCGAAGACGGCGCGGCGTTCGTCGGGACCGACCCCGACCGCACCATCCCGACGAGCGAACGGCTCGTCCCCGGATCGGGGGCCGTCGTCAACGCCATCGCGGGCGTGGCGGGCCGCGAGCCGGACCGGGTGCTCGGCAAGCCCTCGGAGGAGACGGCGGCGACGGCGCTAGAGCGACTCGGCGTCGCCGCGGAGCGTTGCCTGGTCGTCGGCGACCGCCTCGACACCGACGTCGCGCTCGGCGAGCGTCTGGGGATGACGACCGCGCTCGTCCTCTCCGGCGTGACGACGCGAGCGGACCTCGACGACGCGGCCGTGCGACCGGACCACGTACTCGACTCGCTGGCAGAGGTCGGTCGGCTACTGGACTGACCGCGGAGTCGCCCGACTCGACCGCCTCGGGCAGGTCGGGGCGCGCTCGACGCTCGACGGACCGGGGAGCGGGGCGGCGCGGGAAACGACGACCGGCGCTCCGGTTCGCACTTCCGGGATTCCAACGTTGCCGGTCGGCTCACGGCGGCGTTCCACGGAATCGAACGAAATGCTCAACATCTCGCGGCGCCTATATACCTCTCGATTCGGGGCGGTAGAACGCATCGAGCCCGTCGTTTTTGGCGCGTTTCCCCTCCGATAGGAGACGAAACCATGACCAGCAAAACGCAGACGAAGAAAGTGCAGCCCGTCGACCTCTACCAGTTCGAGGATACCGAGGTGCGGGCAGAAGACGACGACCACGCCCGCCTGCACGGATACTTCCCGCTCTCGCCAGGGACGCCGAACGCCAGCGACGTCACTGCCGACGACCTCACGATGGTCTGCATGGAGATCCAGCCCAGCGACTACCTGCCGACGCACACCGACAGCAGCGAGGAACTGCTCGTCGTAACCGCCGGGACGGTCGCGGCGACCGTCGACGGGGAGACGGTCGAACTCTCGACCGGCCAGTGCGCGGTCGTCCCCGAGATGGTCCCGCACGGTCTCGAAACTGTCGGCGACGAACCGGCCCGCGTTCTCGGCATCTTCCCCGACGACGAACTCACCGCCACCTTCGAGACGACGCTCCAACCGTTCGGCACGAACGTCGTGACCATCGGCGGCGACGCCGACTGATCCCGGTGGGGAGGGCCGGCGTCGCGTCCGAGTGCGGGCAGGGAACCGCGGCGATAGACGGCGACGCGACTCACTTCTCCGTCCACTCGCCGCCGACGCGGTCGACGCCCATCATCGCTTCGCCGGGGTGTTCGGTGAACACGACTTTCATGTTCGGGTCGGGGACGTCGAAGGCGTCGCCGGCGTACTCCATTGTTCCGAGCGCAAACGCTCGCTTTCGCTCGTGGGAGCGACCGCGACGGATCTGGGCGTCGAGGAACAGCAACGGCCCGTCGACGCCTCGTCCGAGGTGCATCTCCGCGTCGGCTCGCTCGCGAATCGTGACGGCGACGTGGCCGGCCGTGGTCGCCATCTCGTGGGTGTACAGTTCGGTCACTCGTTCCGCGAACGTCGTCTTCTCGTCGGCGGCCAGCGAGAGCGTCGTGTCGAACTGGAGCAGGGGCACGGTGTCGACTGGGCGGGCGAGCGTGTTGTACCTGCCGGGCGAGCGGTCGGCGACTCACTCCGCGCCGAGAAGGAACGCGCTCAGTTCCTCCCGATACGCCTCCGGCCGGTCCTCCATCACCCAGTGAGTGGCGTCGTCCAGTCCGGTAAGCTCGGCGTCCGCGATGTCGTCCCGGAGGCGCTCCGCGTACTCGATGGCCTGAAGCTCGTCGTCGGCACCCCACAACAGGAGCGTCTCCGCGGAGACCGCCCCGGGGTCGATTTCCGTCGTATGGCTCGTGTTCGTCGCGACGGCGTTCCGGACGAGCGAGGTGAGCCCCGCTTCGGACTGCCACGGCGTCGTCATTCCGTCGAGGAACTCCGGCGACGGGTCACCGCTCGACAGCGTGTCCGTGAACGTCTCCTCGAGCATCTGCCGTAGCTCCTCGACGCTCGTCTCCTCGACCGTCGACGGGAGTCCGAGCTCCGTGATGAACGGAACCGGCCACGAGTCGTAGGCGACGGCGTTGGACAGTACGAGCCGGTCGACGGCGTCCGGATTGTGAGCGGCGTACCGAAGGAAGACGCCGCCGCCGAGGTCGTGTCCGACCAGCGACACGGCGTCCAGACCGAGCGTCTCGACGAGTTCGTCGACCATCACCTCCTGGGCGCGGAGCGACCGGTCGAACCCGTCGTACATCGACGAGTTCCCGTAGCCGACCATGTCCGGGACGATTACGCGACGTTCCTCGCTGATGGGCGGAACGACGTTCCGCCACAGGAACGAGTTCGTCGGAATTCCGTGGAGGAACAGGACCGGGTCGCCGGACCCCTCGTCGTAGTAGGCGACCTCGAGTTCGTGTCCGTCGACCGAGACGGTCGCGGTTTCCTGTTCCGAACTCCAGTCGTCGTAGTTCACTTTCGATCTCCCCCGTACGTCGTATCGCTGGCACGTCCCAAACTACTACTGGCTAAGAGTCTCAATCTCGACGACCCGCCGTGGGCCGTGACGTCTGTCCGCTGTCGGAACGGTTCTGCGGCAATTCTCTCTGGTATCTGTGACCCGGGTAGACGCCGACGAACGCCACGTTCCGGCGCGAAACGGCCAGAAGTCCCGGTACGACGTTTTTGGGGCCGACATCGGCTGCCGCACTCACTACCGCGAAATCCAGACGGATAACCGAGCGCTCGCTAGGGAACGCAAGGATGAGCCAACACGAATCTCGCGGGAACGCCGGAACGTTCGTCGCGAATCTCTTCGACCTCCAGTATCGCGAAGTGATGATGGCGTTCGCGACGCTCGCCGTCCTCGTCGGTTCGGTCGTCTTCTTCCCCGGAGCGGAGAACGTCACGAAAGGCGTGCAGTCGAACATCTCCCTCGGCCTGTTTGCACTGTTCGTCGGCGTCGCAATCGTCGCCGGCGTGGTCAAGGGCATGATCGGGTTCGGATACTCGCTCATTACGACGCCGATCTTCGCGTCGGTCATCGACCCGACGCTCGCGGTCGTCGTCCTGGCCATCCCGCCGTGGATGATCAACATGTTCCAGATCGGCGAGACCGACACGGGCCTCACGTTCGTCCGCGAGGAGTGGGCGCTGATGCTGCTGGCCGTCGTCGGTTCCGTCGTCGGCGTGTCGTTCCTCGCACAGTTCCGGACCGGTCCCATAATCCCGTTCCTCATCGGTCTCGTCATCTTCGGGTACGTCGTCTTCCAGGTCGTCCAGAACTTCGTGACGATTCGGCAAGCACACCACCCCGTCGCGCTCGGCGTGGCGGGCTTCCTCGAAGGATTCCTGCTCGCCGTCGCCAATCTCGGCCCGCTCCTGCCCGCCTACTTCCACACGTTCGAACGCGACGTCGAACGATACATCGGCGGACTCTCGATGGTGCTCGGAACCATCTTCACCGTCCGCATCGTCCAGATGGTCCTCTTCACCGACCTGATGACGACCTACCGACTCTGGCTCGGGTCGGTCATCGCCGTCATCACCGTCGTCGGGTTGCTGATCGGCACGTACCTCCGTCGGCTGGAGATAGACGAACGGAAGTTCAACTGGTTCGTCGTCGTCCTCCTGTTCGTCATCGCGCTCAACATCTTCCGGAACACGATTCCGGCGCTGCTCCCCTGACCGGCTCTCAGGGCTTGAGGTAGGCGTAGCCCTCGTCCTGGAGTTGCGCGACTTCACCGATGCCCGAGGACACGAGTTCGACGCCGTCGATGAGGTCGTCCCCGGTGAGGTCCTTGCCCTCTATCGTGTTGCGGCACTGCCTGAAGCTGACGCCGCGCTCCTGAAGCGCTTCGACCGTCTCGCGCTGGGGGGAGTCCGTCGTCAGGAGGGCGAGGCCGCCGCTGTTGACCACAAGTGCGACGGCATCGACGTCGACCGTGTCGTCGTCGAGGAGGTTGGCGACGTTGTTGACGACGCGCTCGTGGAGGTCCGAATCGTCGTTCGAGTGGTGGAACACGGCTTTCATGCGAGTGAAGTACCTCGGGGCGTGTCCCCGAGGCTTCACCGTTTTGTCCGAGCGCCCAGAAACGGG
>NZ_JBPBWC010000009.1:0-150860 GCF_050954125.1 Halomicrococcus pelagicus
CGTCTCAACCGGTGTGAGCGCGTGCAACTCCGTCAACGTGATCGGAATGTCCAGCTCTCGACAGCGTCGTTGAAAGTCGGCGATGTCGCTTCGATCGTCGCCGCGGATCTCGAACGTCCACTGCTGGTTTGTGCCACTGGCCTCGATGAGCGGCACCTCTGTCTCCGTCAATACGGTTAGCACGTCGTCGTAGTCCAGCGTCCACTCGACGCGTAACAGGTACTCGTCTTCAACGGAGTCAACGAGCTGAATCTCCTGCACGCCTGGGTGCTCGGGGAATGCGCTCTCGATGTCGTTGACTTCGGTTCCCCGTACCCAGAAGTAGGGGACCACCACGTCCCGCGCGGGGATAAGTCGCTCCAGCTCAACCGTCACGTTCGGCAGTTGGTTGAACACTGTCCCCAAGGGGAATTGGTCTGACAGAACCGTAAACGTCGCCTCGGTAGCCATCGTCTGTACCCTCGACTTCCAGCTGTAAAGGTCTGCTACTGATCGGACCGTGCTCATGAGTCACTGTTCCCGGACACCTGATCGCTCGGACCACGAAATAGTACCAAGTACGTCTTGGCTCAAACAGTGGGAATACCGATACGGTATTCGCGGTCGCTACCAGCCCCCTCTATACGAACACCGAAACCGAGAACCCAAACCAACGCATTCGGGCGTGGGAAGCCCACGGCGTTGGTCGTGAGAGATGTCACCGTGAGTTTGGTTGAACGAGGTGAAAACGGTATGGTACTTGTTCACTGAGAGGCGTCATAGGACTCGACAAGTGTCAGGATCGCTTGTTCCAGTTCACCGCCATCAAACTGGACGTGGCCCGCTTCAGCCTCATAGTCGATTATCTGGGCCTCCGCCAGTTTCGGGAGATGAGAATGATGAAGTGCGATCCGGACACGTTGTCGATGTTCGTCGGATCCCTCCTCCGCATTTTCGTCTCCCATCCTGTCTGCAACGCGGTCGACAAGCGCATCGTATTCCAATGTCCGATCGGAAGCACTGGTCAGTGAATAAAGGATAGCGCGTCGGTGTTCGTTCGCTACTGCCGACAGAATCCTATCAACGGAAAGAGATCGCTCTTGAACCGCCAAACTAGAGAGATCGTCGATCTGCTGTAGATCAGGTGCTTCCCGCTCTATGTTCTCATCCATACTTACAAAGCAAAGCCCCCAACTGCCTGGGTCTATTGCATGGTGCACAATGGGGCCAGGCGATCTAGTTACAAAGCGCGTCATAGAAGCAGGAAGCCCCACCCTCACGGAGCGAACCGCGTCAGCGGTGAGCGAGTAGGGTGGGGAGGAAGTCACGCCTCTGGCTCAGGGGTGAGGAGTGCATGTCGAACGAACGCACCAATGGCACGACGCAGTCGCTCAGTCACTGCTTGATCAGAAATCCCGAGTTCGTCCGCGAGCTCCTCGGTCGTGCAACCTCGCGGAATGTCGTAGTATCCCATCCGAACGGCAAGCAGAAGCGCTTCCCGTTGTGGCTCGCTCAAGCCGTACCACGGACCAACCCCGGGGTCCGTGGGATTGTATACCCGGATGATCTCCAGCGAGATGTGCGCGTCCTCACAACACGTCCGGCACTGGCTCAATGCCTCGCGGTGGGAGAACCGAATCTCGAAATCCCACCCTTCAGATGCTCCGGTCGCACTCGATATCTGCCCCCCGTGGTCGAGGATGCACTGAAAAAGATGATCTTGGCTCGCATCCCAATCAAGCCTGAACAGGGTCCGGTCTTCGAACACGTCCACCTCCGTTAAGCTGTTGACAGTCGGATAGCGTTCAATGGTATCGAGAACCCCATCAACGGGATCGTAGACCCAGAAGAGCGGCACAGTAACGTCACCACTCGGAACAAGCGTTTCAAGTTCGATAGCCGATACCTCATCAAGATCAAGTATCTGCCCGAGTTCGAAATCGTCGGGTGGAATTCGAACCTCCGCGATTACACTCATACGCTCTTGTAGGACTAAGTTGGTCTGGAGCATACAAAAGGAGATGACATGGTGCACCATGCACCAGCATTCTCACAGTACGACTCGCTCGCAGAATACACTCTTCCGGCCACCTGCCGTGTATTGACTGGCCTCGAAGCCATGATACACCAGCCACGTCGATTATGCGCCTGTCGGATGAAGACTCCTGCATGGCGACCGTGATGGAGTTTACGAGCCCGGCAGAGGAATTCCCGCTGGGGAGTGTCTTCGAGAATTTGCCGGGTGTGACGGTCGAACTGGAGCGACTGATTCCACACGAGACGCTGATCATCCCGTACTTCTGGGTGCGTGGCGTGGAAACCGAGAACATCGAAGCCGCATTCGAACCACACGCTGGCGTGACGGGCATCCAACTGGTCGATAGCGTCGAGGACGAGTATCTCATGCGTGCAGAGTGGAAGCAAGAGTACTTTGGCGTCCTGAGTGCCCTGGCCAAGGCCAACGTCGTCGTGCTCTCCGGGATTGGAATGAAAGACGAGTGGCGATTCGAAGTGCGCAGCGAGAGCCAGGAAGATATCGCTGAGTTTCGAGAGTACTGCCAGGATAACGACATCCCGATAGAGATCACCGCTGTCCACGCAATGCTTCCGATCCAGGGGGAGGGCTACGAGCTGACCGAAACCCAGCGCGAGGCACTAGTGTTGGCCTACGAGCGTGGCTACTTCGATACCCCGCGCAAGACGTCGCTTGAAGAGATCGCTGACGAACTCGACATCACCCAGCAATCGCTTTCGTCACGACTCCGACGCGGACATCGACGCCTCATTGGAGCGACGCTTGTCAGTGTGCCATGATCGTTCTGACGGATTCATATTTAAACCCTCTGTATAATCAGTGCCCCTACTAAACCGATTCAGACCACTAGAATCGGTAGAAATGAACGCAGTGGTGTCTGGGGTCGGAGTGGAAGCGGTCGAATATCATCAGGACACTGCAACTGTTCGCACCCAATTTGATCAAGAGAAAACACCCGCAAGCATAGCTGTAATCGCAACGCTGGCGGAAGTAATGGGCGCTGACCCAGTTGAACTGGACTCACTCCATGCTACTGTTGATCCAGAGACGTTAGATGAGTTCGTCCGCGTTCGCCCCAGGACGACTGGAGACACCCACGTTACGTTTACGCACGAGGACCACACGATAACCGTGCACAGCTACGGTGTGGTCACTATCACACCAGGCCACGAACCAACAGCAGAAAAATACGGGCGGACCACGGGAAAATGACTTCCGAGGCGACACCGCTCACATCGAAAGCGGAATTGAACGCTGAGCTAAAAGCACTTCTTCTCAAGGCCTACGAGAATGGAATCGACGTGGAAGGCGCATTCGAATGTCGGAATGGCGTCGAACATCCTGACTGGGACGTGATCGTCACAGAAGTCGAAAAGAACGAGCATGCAGAGTGACCAACTGCGAGGAAAACTGGATCGATAGCAGGTAATAGAACCGTGGCTGACGATTGCTGTACCAGTGACCGAGTCCAACGAGTACTCGCAGCGCAACAGTGGCGAGTCTTACGTGCTCTACTGAAAGACGGGTCGAGGCCTGCAGATCCGATACTGTATGAGAGCGAGACACTTGACTACGAGGAGCACCGCACAGTCTGCTACGAATTCCATCACATCCTGCTTCCCGACTTAGCAAATAAAGAACTCGTCGAATTTGACAGGAACGAAGACAAAGTAAGGCGGGGAGCGAACTTCGACAGTGTCCGTCGATTTCTCGAACAGATTAACTGACGATCATAAGGAGAACGTGAGTCTGTCGTGACCTCCTCCACGCCCGTCAGGGCGTGGCATCCCACCATGGGATATTAGCTCTCGGCCTTCGAGGTTTCACCCCGCACTTTCACAGGAACCGGCGACACACCCGGGGAATCTCTCGATTTCACTCCCGTGATAGGGCCGTGGCCCGGTCACACAGGCCTCATCCCATCTCCGGCCGAGTCATCGGTAGACGTGTATTCTCTAGCATAACTCTCTCCGACAGACTAGCATATTGAAATAGGACGTACAGGCGCTTAGACGCACCACCAGAGGATATCCGGGGCGGTCATCGACGGCAGTTATCGCGTCGGGCCTACCGTTCGACCCGCACCTGAACACGCCGGGATGCACTACAGACTCATATGAGCCCAGCCTCATCAGCGGCTGGCCGCCATTTCCACCGAGCAGCGTGAGCTCTCCTGCTTCATTCCCGCCTTCTGGGCTCATCAAGCAAGGGAGTCCTCGTCTCCGACGGACGAAGTAGCGACCGAAGTGGTTTCCAAAGTGAATGCAGTCTCCAGCGGTGAGTGAGAGCGTTCCGCTATCCGTGCCTGAGACTCCAAATCAAAACCCAAGCTAGTCGTCCGTACTGTTCAGTCGTCTCGACCCCACGTCCCGGTGGATTACTCGTCGGCCTCGCGCTCCTCGTGTGGCATTACGAGAAGCAGTATCTCCCAGCAATCCAACTGTGGATTAAACCGGCTGTTCAGCACGCGGTCGTCATCCCGAACTGAGATCGGCTGGTGCGGTTGCGAGCACTGCAACCACGTGAGCGTCGGCTCCGTAACATCAATATCAGTGATCCTCTCATGCTCGCGCAGCTCTTGGTCATTCGTCTCCCGGGCTGACTTTGGCCGTGACTGTCGTCGATACATATTCTGTCCCCCCAGAACGGGTACCACCGTCTCTGATAAGAGAATGATGGCAGCAGAGATTGGCAGCGATTCCAGATCGGAATCGATAGTCACCTGAACGCAAGCAGTTCACTGGATCAGACGTACCGGCAACCAACACCAGGACACATCGCAGGCGCGGGCGGCTACGCGATGCTGTTCGACCGCATCGAAGAGATTCTAGTAGACGAATCAGTCACCCCCCTGCAGGCGGCGGTTATCCGGAATGCAGGAGAAAACCCACGGCTTTAGCCGTGGGATGAATCCGTACGCTCCGTGCCACAATCCACCGACGATAGCAGGACGACTCCCAACCAATAAGTACCTACACACCTACATATAAGATATGGACGTGCGGCGCACCGTCCCCGTTGCACTCGACGTGGACAGCGACGACGCCGCACTCCTCGAAGATACCGGAGATACCTTCCTCTGGTCGGCGCAGTATGTCGTAGACCACGCCTTCCAAGGCGAGTACGTCACCACCAGCAAGACAACGCTGGATGACGAAACCTACGACGACGTGCGAGACGCCACGGACGGCTTCAACGGCGGCCTCGTACAAGCCGCTCGGAACAAGGCCGCTGAAGCCTGCAAGAGTGTTGTCGCACGCTGGAAGCAAGGCCAGAAAGCATCAAAACCACGCTTCACCAGTCCGCACGTCGTCTACGACAAACGCACTGCGACGTTCCACGACGACTACGTGAGCCTCGCCACGACCGACGGCAGAGTCGAAGCCGACTACATCCTCCCCGACGAGGATAGTAACACACCGCACTCAGAATACCTCTTTTCCGACGAGTACGAGACGACGGGTGCGGAACTACACTACCGAGACGGTGACTGGGTACTTCACATCCACTGCAAGAAGGAGGTGGAGTCCGACACGTCGGAACAGGCGACCACCGAGAACGGAACGGTTCTCGGGGTTGACCTCGGCGTGAACAACCTTGCCGTCACCTCAACGGGCACATTCTGGACAGGCAACGAGTTCGACCACTGGCGCAGAGAATACGAAAAACGCCGAGGCTCGCTCCAACAGTGCGGGACTCGGTGGGCACACAAGAATATTCAATCCGTTGGACGGACAGAGGAAGGGCGGTTCAAGTTGATCATGCACCGCATTAGCAACGAATTGCTCGCGGAAGCCCGCGAGAACGGTTGTTCGGTGATTGCGTTCGAGGATTTGACTGACATCCGGGAGCGAACAGGCGCATCGTGGGGGCACAAGTGGGCGTTCGACCGCCTCTATGACTACGTGGATTACAAGGCCGAAGAATACGGTATCAGTGTGGAGCAGGTTAACCCTGAAAACACCAGTCGGCGTTGTTCACACTGTGGATTTACCCATCCTGACAACCGTGAGGACGAGGAATTCGAGTGCCAGAAATGCGGGTACGAGAACCACGCGGACTACAACGCCGCAAAGAACATCGGCTTGCGGTATCTCCGTCGCAACCAAACTGGCGGCGACGGAGGCGCACCCTTGGGCGTGCGCTTGAACAGCGGGACGCTGAACGTGAACGGAGGCTATTCTCCTGCCTTATCTGAGGCCAGAACGGGAGTCCACGCTGAATCCCACCGCTTTAGCGGTGGGTAGCTCAATTTCCTCTACTTTGGCCTCAGTGTATATCCCTGGTCGGGTCACCGTCTCATCTCCAACTGGTACCAATCGCTCAGTTACCGAGCACACTGGCCACGAGGGACTAGCGCAGATACTGTGGTCAAACTAAAGGATTATTAGTGATAGAACCATTGGTGAGACTGCACTCATGTACAAGATCCAGTGCGAAGCCTGCGGCCAGATCGGCTTCCACCCATCACGCATCGGCGCCGAATCCCGAGCAGAAAGACACACCGAAGAAACACAACACCAGTGTACCGTCGAAACAATGACCGCTGCCTAACCCCATGCTCACCCCTCAACCCCCGTAACCCCCACCCAGACCAACCGACACAAGATTCCCAAAGAAGCCTGCAGACTACACTCCACATCAACACTCACGAACACAGACAGATATCCAGCAAGAGTCAGCACCTCACTCAAGCATACCTCCCACACCGCCACCGCAACCGCTACTCGATGCCGCTCCCCTGCGGTCGCTCGTGCGGCCCAGCATGCGGGTCGGGGGGCAAGCCCCCGCTTCCGCCCGCTCCGCTCGGCGGGAGCCGTCGCTCCGCTGTTCTGGGCCTTAGACTGACGGTGTCGGTTACTCGCCGATGTCAACCGCCTCGGGGTCACGCCCCGAGGCTTGTCAGTGGACTCCCGTTCTACCCGAGTAACTCGGCAGGCGTGTAGTCGCCGTTCACGTTCAACGTCCCTGACTTGAGGGCCAGTTGACTGGTGGCCCATCCACCGCGAGACGTCTGCCCGCGATGGATATACCCGCAGTATCGGACGGCAATGTTCTTCGCCGCGTTGTAATCCGCGTTCACCTCATACCCACAATCCACGCACGAGAACGCCTTGTCGTCGCGGTTGTCCTCGTGGTAAACCCACAGTGAGAACACCGCTGACTCGTATAAGCAGGATTCACTGTGTCCACGAACAACGCCGTGGCTTCAACCTTGTACTCCACGAGTTCCACGAACTTCGCATACGCCCACTGCTGAAACTTCGACCCGTTGGCGATGTTCTCGCGGAGGTAGTCAAGGTTCTCGAAAATGATGCCGTCCACATCCGTTTCTTGCGCTTCCGTGATGAGGTCGTTGGCGCGGTTGTGGAGCCAGTCCAGCGACCACTCACTGAACGTACTGCCGATGGACTGAATCGTGAGGTGCGCGGAACGAGTGCCCGTCTGTTGCAGGCGGGCACGGCATTGTTCGTACTGGTCACGCTTGTGGGTGAGGTAGTCCGCACTGCCGAGAAACTCGCCTGTGGAGGTGGCGGCGAACGCGCCAGTCACGTTCAGGTCAACCCCGAGAACCACTCCGTTAAAGGTTTTAGCAAATCCGGAACCAGCTTCCGAGCACTCGAAGTTAGTATAATATACTAACCAGCTATCGTATTGTCTTTCAATAAGCGTACTGCGAATAACCCCTCACCAGCGGTCCAGTACTAACACTATCGTCAGCAGTCCGACGCCGATAACAACGTTGTTACCAACAACACCGCTGCAACCACTCTACTGATAGATCTTAGCTGAACCATGTCAGGAGATACATCCTGACCACAACCATTGTCGGAGGCTCAATAGTCAATCCGAGCGAGGGAACAGCGAAGCGCGGGTCCCAGTCCGCGCTTCGCGGACGGAAGCGACCCCTTGCGGGTCGACCCGTAGGCCCGAGCGCATCGACGACCGAAGGGGAGGAGAACGTGTCTGCGGTAGCGGTTGCAGTAGCGTCGCTGACTCTCGCTACTGTCGTTTCCTCTGGCGACAGTCACCTGTCTGAATTACGTCTGTCTCGTAATCCTGTGGCGAATTAAAAACGCAGAGTCGTCTGCTTATACTACGCTACTACTGCTCAAGTACGGGTTCTGCTCATTGTTGCTACTGTAATTGGGGGTGTCTGACCCAGGCTGTATCAGCCTGGGTCGTCCCCGCGATTATTTTTTGGTCTGTTCGATAGTGGATTCTACTGCTGGATTACGTTGCTGTGGACGCTTTCGCAGGTGGATTACTCGACAGGTGTAAGAGGTCTCGCCAGTTGTTTTTGTGCTCTACGACGAGGCATTCTTCGGGGGCGAAGTATTTCCTCCCGAGTTGCTTGGCATAGCCTTTGTCCACAACGAGCATTTTGCTCCCTCGGTGATCGACAATATCTACGTGGTCTTTTCCGAGGTCGCTGAGGAAGTCCCTGACGCGCTTTACGTCGTTGTCGTTCGGATGCTTGCCCATTATCCGAGTCAGCTCCGATCGAAGCGTATTATTGTCGATAGTGTATCCCTTTGGCGCGTCTGTGGCAATCTTCGGGATTGCCATCGCGAGTTTTCGCGCACGTTGCTGGTTTGACCAGAGGTGTTCCCGTGCTTCATCGTCAGTGAGTCCACAGATTTGCTCAAGCGGAGTCTCCTCGAGAACCGTATCGTGAAAGGTGGTTTCCGCGCCGCAAACCCCGGGGTTCATGTCTTCGACTTCGTCCTCTAGGTCGTTGATTCGGGACTGGTGGTCATTGAGCCGGTCACCATGACGTTTGACGACCTTGCCAATCGGATAGTTATCGACCCAGAGATCCTCGACTTGGCTCTCTTTGCCCTGCCATTCGATCGTCGGCCGGTTCTCAATTCGGTCTTCAAGCTCTTGACGGCGCTCGCGTTCCGTCTCTAGCTCTTCTCGGAGGCTATCTATACGCGTATCAACGTCGACATGGTCGAGACGGGCGTCCCGGGCTTCGAGTTTCCCAAGGCGTGTTCCGACGTCCGTGTCGTGGTTCTGTTCGAGGTCGGTGATGCGGGCTTTGAGGTCGTCGATCCGGTCGTTCTTGTTGGCGAGTTCTTGTTCGAGGTCGGCGACGCGCTCGGTGAGCTGCTGGACCTGCTCAACGAGCGCACTCACTGCCGTGTCATCGGCGTCATCGGACGAGAAAACATCGGAAGTAGTGGTGTCACTCATTGCCAGCCGCCTCCATCGCCGGGCGGTCGTCGCTAGCTGGCGTCGTAGAGCAATCGGGGAGGCGAACGATTGTGGTGAGCGAACCAACAGGGCGAGTGGTCGTGGATGCAGGCGTGTAGGTGGATTCGATGACGGTCATTGTCGATGACGCGGCTGCAGCGATGCAATCGTAGTATGTGCGTTGGGGACCAGACTGCTGGGCGGTGGTTGTGACTGGCGGCGCGGTGAGGACGAGCCGGGCCGGCTGTGCGTCTGTCGGTGGCTGGACGTGCGTGACGGTGAGGATGGTGCGTGGTAGCCTCGTGGTTGTGAGGCGGATACGATCACGGGGTGAGAGTTGGCGGGTGAGTGCTGCCGGCTGGCGCGGATTCAATGGGTTGGGAGTGTGGCCGGCGGTCATGGCTGCTCACCGCCCTCAGAGGGGTTGGTGATGGCGTCGACGGTGGCGTGTGTCCGAAGCCAGGCGTACTGGCTGTCGGGTGTGCGGCCGTAGCGGTCGAGAGTTATCTGGGGGTGGTCATACTCGTCGTAGTAGGTGTATTCGAGCCGGTAGCGGTCGTAGGTTGGCGTGACGAAATACAGGACGCGTGCACCGGGTTCCGGCCCACGTAGCGTCAGTTCGGGCTCATGGTGGTTGCAGCGGTAGATGACGCCCGTGAGTGTTCGGTGATCGGTCTCGACTGTGATCGAGTCACTGTGGGCGAGCGCTAGCACACGTTGGGTTTGCTCGCTGTGGGTCATCGCTCGTCACCCCGGGCGTGACGGATGTGCTGGCACTGCTGGCATGGCGGACGACCGTTCGCCTGGGCATCCGCACGTGCGAGGTGGTCGAGCGGCTGGTCGGTGGTGAGTGGGCACAGCGGCTGGCCGTCGCTCGTTGTTTCGTGATACGCGTATGCCGTACTCGGTCCGTGCTGAATCGCGACAACGGTTTCATCGCCCGGATACGGGTCGGCCTCAATACGCTGCCGCCGTTCCGCGTCGTTCGGGAGGCCAGTCGACCGTGTCGAATTACAAGAGTGCGCGTCAGTCACGAAAACAGCGTACTTCCCGCAAGTCGGGCATCGATCAAACGTCTCCTCGATCTCTGCTGCTGTGATATCCCAATCCGGTGGCGACGTCATTGACCATCACCTCGGCCAGTAGTCGTGACCAGTAGAGAAGGGAGAGCGACTAGACGGCTATTCAGCTGTGTCGGCCAGTTCCAGCTGACATCGTGAACGGCGATCGCCGGTAGTTTCAGGTATTGTAGGCAAGCGGCTACTGGCGTGTTTTGTGTCGTCGGGTTCCCTATAGTGGTTGGCGAGTGCTGCGGCTGTCGGACGGGACATTTTAGTCCCGCGTCGGCGAACATGGACATGCGGTTCGTCTCCTAACGACCGCACGGCGGGTGCGTGCTCAATCACGCATCCGTTTTCCTACTGGACTATCGCCCACCGAACAGTCGTTACTCTCTTGTATTCGTCCCATCGTAATAAGCTTTGAGACTAACAGTATCAAAAAGATACTAATAATATAAGCTAGATGAAAACATAGAGGTATGGCCTATTCGAATAACTTGACGTGCGCGATCGTGCTCAGTGGATGAATAAAGCCTCTATACCTATTTTGGAACTTCTAGATGAATCAGAGCTTTCACTTCCGGCTCCGACTATCACCCATAACTTAGAACGAAAACTCTCTGATGCTCCCTCACGAGCAACTGTCTTCCGAGCTCTTCGTCCCCTGGAAGAGCATGAGTTAATTCGGGCCACTGGAGGAGACAGCACCCATTATGAAATCACAGATAAAGGCCAAGCGTATCTAAACGGGGAACATGTAATTCAAGACTAATATGACAGAGTTCATTTATAGGGAATTATAGCTGTATTCGATCCCTCTATCCCGTACTCTTAGCGGCCGATACACGCGTATGCTACACCAAGAATATATAGTGTTTGGATAGCTCTTTGGAGTAATGAAAGCAGTCGTCCTTGCTGCGGGGGAAGGTTCGCGTCTTCAACCGCTAACAAATAATCGGCCAAAGCCGATGCTACCAGTGGGGAATCGGCCCCTGCTTGAGCATATCGTTGAGGCATTGGCTAGTACAGATATCGATGAAGTAATTCTAGTCGTCGGGTATCAGCGGCAACGTATCCAGAGCTACTTTGGGAACGGCCGTCAGTGGGATATTGACATTCGCTATGTCGTCCAGGAACGCCGTCTTGGGACCGGCCATGCGCTCCTGCAGGCCGAACAGCATATCGGCGATGATTTCTTGGCGCTGAACGGCGACCGGATCATCGAACCCTCGATAATCGAGGATGTCGCCGCGGCACGACAAGAAACGAAGGATACCTGTCTTGCGGTCACCAGTGTTGCAACACCGAACCGCTATGGGGTTGTGCGCTTCGACGGCCAAATCATCACGGACATCGTCGAACAACCCCAGAACGAGAGTGCATCATCGAGCCAAATTAACGCTGGTGTGTATGGGCTGGGCCCCGATATTTTTGCTGCGATTCGTCGAACTGATGCAAGTCCGGAGCAAGCGCTCACGGTAACACTCTCCCAAGAGGATGGCCTCCAACCAATTCAGCCAGTCTCCTATGATGGATTGTGGGGCGATATCTCGTATCCATGGGATCTTGCCCAGCTCAATGGGTACCTCCTTGATCGCGAAACAGAGCCAGCACCGCCGATTGTCGATGACAATGCGACGGTCATGGAACGGACGACGTTGGCGGAGAGTGTGACACTCGGACCAGGTGTGAGGGTGTTGCCGCGGACAGCAGTCGGCGAGAATGTGGAGATTGGTTCGAACGCTGTCCTTGAGAATGCTGTGATCTTTCCGGATGTGACGATTGGGCCTGGGGCCGTACTCCGTGACTGTGTCGTTGGTGCAGGTGCCGAAATTGGCCCGAATACGGTGATTAGAGGCGGAAAGGCCACTACCCTGATTGACGACGAAATCCATCGAGATGTTCCGTTTGGTGGGCTTATTGGCGATCGGGCTCAGCTTGGCGGGAACGTTACCGTCGAACCAGGGACGACTATTGGCGAGCTTGCAACAGTTGAAAGCGGAACTACTATTAACAAGGATTTATCTGATACAATGAAAGCGGTGAGAGGATAATACAATGTGTGGCATAACAGGATACGTCGGGACAGAAGATTGTTCAAGCTTTCTCGCAAATTCATTGAAAAATCTGGAATATCGCGG
The DNA here is from genome assembly GCF_050954125.1 of Halomicrococcus pelagicus. Taxonomy (NCBI): domain Archaea; kingdom Methanobacteriati; phylum Methanobacteriota; class Halobacteria; order Halobacteriales; family Haladaptataceae; genus Halomicrococcus; species Halomicrococcus pelagicus. The sequence goes on from NZ_JBPBWC010000009.1 coordinate 12,417, forward strand.
TTACGATTCCGTCGGCGTTGCTCTGCTTGATGGAACGCTGCAGGTCAACAAACAGAGCGGCCAGATCGATGACCTCTCACTCCCCTCCACAACAGAGGCAACGTGTGGCATCGGGCATACTCGCTGGAGTACCCACGGCCCACCCACCGACGAAAACGCCCATCCACACACCGACTGTCATGGCGAAATATCGATCGTGCATAACGGAATCATCAGCAACTACGGAGACCACAAACGCGACCTTGCGTTAACGCACGAATTCACCAGCGATACTGACTCCGAAGTCATCGCTCACCTTCTCGAAGAGGAATTAGTAGATGATACTGACCTTCCTCAAGCAGTCAGGAAAGTCGTCGAGAAGCTTGAGGGAAGTTTCGCAATCGCTGTCGCTGTCGCCGGCTACGACGGAATCGTTGCTGCACGCCAAGACAGTCCACTCGTTGTTGGCCACACTGATACCGCAAAATTCCTCGCGAGCGATATCACGGCCTTCGTCGAACAGACGCGGACGGTCACCTTCCTTGAAGATGGCGATGTCGCCCATCTCACTGAAGACAATTTGTCGATCACGAATGATGGCGCAGTGGTTGAGCGTGATCGACAGACCGTTGACTGGGATGCAGATGCCGCTGAGAAAAGTGGCTATGAGCACTACATGCACAAGGAAATCCATGAACAGCCACATGCCGTTCGACAGTCGCTGTCTGGACGGATTGACTCACTCACTGGTGATGTCGACCTTGACATTGATGCACCGATCGAGTATTGGAAATCCATCCAAGAGATCCAGATCGTGGCCTGTGGCACCTCGAATTATGCCGCCCGCTATGCAGCCGAGCTACTTGAGACCCATACTAATCTCCGAGTGACGGTACACGTTGCGAGCGAATACGAGTACCGGACAAGCTACGATCCCTGGGAAACGCTCGTCATTGCGGTTACGCAGAGTGGTGAAACAGCTGATACGCTGCAAGCGCTCCGCATGGCGGTGGATTCAGGGGCTCGAACACTCGCTGTGACGAACACTGTTGGCTCGACGGTGACTCGTGAAGTTGACCAGACGCTCTATATCCGCGCCGGTCCCGAAATCGGCGTAGCCGCAACGAAGACCTTCGCCTCCCAGATCGTGACGCTTACGCTATTCACAATCCATCTTGGGCGACAGCGAGACGAGCTCGAATCCGAAACCGCCACAGAGCTCTTAAAGAATCTGCATGACCTTCCTGAGGCGATCCAGACCGTGTTGGATGGCGAGTCACAAGTCCGCCGACTAGCAGAACGATTTGCCCATAGTGATGCCTTCTTCTACATCGGCCGCCGACTGGGGCATCCTGTTGCACTGGAAGGTGCTTTGAAGCTCAAGGAAATCTCGTACGACCATGCTGAAGGTTTTCCTGGCGGTGAGCTCAAGCATGGTCCCCTTGCCCTCGTCACCGACCAGACGCCAGTGATCGCACTGCTCACCCCCGGTTCGGAGCCTGACGAGATGGCAAAGAATATTAAAGAGGTTCAAGCACGTGAAGCGCCAGTCATTGGTATTGGCGTTAGAGGAGAAGCAAGCGAGACACTCGATACTTTCCTTGGTTTACCTAATTTAGGTTATATTACACCAGTACTTGCAAACGTCTATCTTCAATTGTTTGCCTACCATATCGCGAACGAAAAAGGCCGAGCTATCGACAAACCACGGAATCTTGCAAAGAGTGTGACTGTAGAGTAGGAAATAGAGTATATAATTGGATAGAAGCGGTAGAGGGAATCGGTCAGCTTTACAAAAAAGTGTGTAAAGGTTCGACCAAAAAGGAAGACCTGATGAATAGTGATTAGCTTCGGATTGTAGAATCGCAATTTTATAGGAAAATAGGATAGGACAAGGGGTTAGTTCAACCATTTCCGGTAATATTCTAAGATATACCGAAGGATATATTACCTGTTCGCCTGTCCTACCCTATGATGGCCAATCGGCGTATTCTTATCCGCTCGCACTTCCCCTTACACGAAGAAAATGTCAAAGGCGGTGCTGAGAGGCTGATGCTAAACTTGGCAGTTGCACTTAAACAAAAAAGCTGGGACGTAGATTTCCTATGTCCAAGAATATCAGAAAAACCTAGTCTCCCAGAGGGAGTCACTGTTTATGAATTCCCTTATCCCTCTCCGAAATCACCTATCTCTAAGGTTATCAATAGCCTCAGAGGAGCAAAAAAATTTAAAGAGGTGGAAGAAAGTCAAGAATATGATGTAGTGTTAGACAATATTACTCCTGTCCCATTTTATCCGCTACACTTTTTATCTGGAGAAGATACAAACAATGCGGCTTTTATCCATGTTATCTATTATGGTCTTGCACGTGAATTTGATGGTTATCTTAAAGGATCGGTAGTATCCCTCTTCAACCATTCTATTGCTTTGATGAATAAGCCCGATATAATCTGTGCAGGCTCTTCAACAGAGAGACGGATAAATTCACGGTTGAATTATGATAGAACATCTATAATCAATCCTTGCGTTGACCTTGACAAATTCGAATATAGTTTCAATCAAGACAGTAAAACAATTCTCTATCTTGGCCGATTAGGGCAACGAAAAAACGTTCAATGCCTTCTAAGAGCTTGGAAAACAGTTGAACAGCAGTACCCGGAATACGAACTCAAAATTGCAGGGACTGGTCCGGCTCAGGAAGAACTTGAGATACTAGCTAGCCAATTAGGGTTAGAAAATGTCGAGTTTCTTGGCTTCGTAAGCGAGGAGGAAAAAAGGCGGTTGATGAGAGAATCACTGCTATTCGTCATTCCATCGATTATTGAGGGATACGTGACAACTGGATTAGAAGCAATGGCAGCAGGAACCCCCGTTGTCGGGGCGAATGCACCAGGGATCCATGACTACGTAAAACACGGGGACAATGGGTTACTGTTCGAGAAGGATGATGTGGATTCACTAGCTACTATATTAGGTGAGGCAATCGCAAATCCTGAAAGTCTTGAGCGTATAAGCGAAAATGGATTAGAGACTGCGGAACAACATTCATTCGCAGCTTTCCGAGATCAAGCACACGAAGTCATAGAATCCCTTTGTGATTAATTTTCTCTAGAGGTTTTCAAATATACCCCATATCTTCTAGCCGCTTTTTCGTCTTTCGACTAACATCGACGGAGCCATCATAGCTATTGTTCGTCGATGATTGCACCCAGTGGTCAAGCTTTTCAATTAGCTCTTCTTCTATCTCACTTGGAACACCACTACCTCTATTACCAAGATTTATCGACTCTATAGTTCCGTCAGAGCCTCGGATTACTTTATAATCTTTTGTTCTAATTGACCGAAGCGATCGATTGTACTTTTTCATTACATTATTTGGATCTCCGACTCGCGATTCTATTGCGTCCACTGACGGCTGGGGAGCCATATATTCGGAGATAATGTACTCTCGCTCTGAATTTGATTGCATCGGGATTCCTTGGCACTGGCTATCGAATTTTGGGGCCTCAATCCCGGCTTCCTCTACGAGCGTTGGCGCAATGTCCACTAGCTGAACGAGAGGATCAATCGTTTCTCCGTTATCGAAACTTCCACCGGAGACAATCGTTGGTACATGGATGAGTGTATCGTAGAGACAGTACTGGTGATCCATAAGTCCATGATCTCCAATATTTTCGCCATGATCACCAATGATGGTAAAAATAGTGTTATCCCATTCTCCCTCCCGTTTCAATTTCTTCACTATTTCCCCTATTTTCTTATCAAGATAGTTTAGTTCAGCCTTATAAAGGGATTCAAGTATATCAAATTCTTTATCTGACATTGATAGTTGGTTAGTGACAAATTCCCAGGGTCGTTGAGGAACATCCATTGCGTTATCAAACGAAACATCTGCGGGGAGGAACTCTTTGGCATATGATTTGGGGGGTTGATAGTCCAGATGAGGTTCAAGGAAGTTTATGAAGCAAAAGAACGGTGTCTCGATATAGCCATTTGATAGCTGATTTTTAAATTCCAAAGTAGTCCTCTTAGCTCCGTTGTCCGAATTGGAGATAAGTTTCGAATGTAATCCATTAGCTAGATTCAAGAGTGTATTGCCGGATAACATCTGGCGTGCAATTCTATTCCACTTTCCATGGGAACTTTCACCAGCTTGTAAGCCACCTATATTGCTTTGAGTTTGGAATCTCTGCCAACCTTTATAAAATTCATTAAACCCAGTATCAAAACCGAAATCCTCACTTATCCACTGATTATTGGACATACCCACAGTCGTATACCCTGCCTCCTCAAAGACTTCCGGCAGCCTAATTAAGTCGTTCTCTAACCGTTTGTGACCTGCGTGTGCACCGTGCTTTGACGAATAGGCCCCGGTAAAGATGGAAGCGTGTGATGGTAGTGTCCATGGTGCACTACTGAAGGAGTTACTGAATACCGTCCCTTCTTCTGCAACATTTGCTATGTTCGGAGTGACTTCCGCTGGAAGAGAATTGTCTACAAAGTCTGCTCGTGCAGTGTCCATAACAATCAGAACGATATTGGGATTCTCTTCTAGCTGATGGTCCATATACCAAAAGTGGGGTTAGCACCAATAAAAAGGTGTTGTCAATGGTGTCAGTGCTTCTGCTTCTTTCGGACTGAGTAACCGGCGTGCTGTCGAGATCCTCAGTCACTGGCGCCAGTGGGCGACGCGGATCCCGAAAGGTCTCGTGATGAAGACGGGGAAGGATGGCCCCCACAACTTACTCTCGACGGCGGTCGACAATCGGCTGTCGTGGAAGCTGGTGAATCGTGCATGCCGGCATATGGAAGCCCTCTCGAAGGGCAAGATCACGTTCTTCAAGAATAGTAACGGAGTGCGTGCTCCAGCAGCAGACACATTCTCGTCGTGGCAAGCACAGCCGAGCAACGGTGACGGCTCACTGTCAGCGTCGTCAGTGGGGAAGTAGGGATGGCTGTCAGAAGGCACGTCTGAGAAGGCTGTCGCCGGCGCCCACCCCCTGGTAACGGCAGCGAAACACCAGACGATGATTGGACACCGATAGAACGCCGTTAATCATGGACAAGGACGCAATCGGGAATCACAGAAATATCGAAACGCAGTATACGAGCGTACTATAATCAGTACGAACTGATTCTATCAACCGGTTCAATGATTAGAAATCACGATGAATTCCTCTAAAGAGTTTCATCTTCTACAGATCCGTATAGCATTTGAGTTTTCAATCACTTCTGATTCACTACTATTGTATACTACTAAGCCCGCCGCTGAATTCTTCGAAGAAGCTAAAAATATAACTACCACCATAATCATAAGACAATATGGCAACGAAGCACGTCATTCTCCTTTCCGTTGACTGTCTCCGTGCTGATCGTCTCGGCTGTTACGGCTACGAGCGAAATACAACCCCAAACATTGACAAACTTGCTGACAATGGTATCCGCTGGAGCCGATGTTATTCAACAGGACCTCGGACAAATGAGAGTTTTCCTGGAATCGTCGCAGCCGCTCTTTCAACGGATTCAGGATACGCCGGGGATGCATGGCACCGTACACCTCCAGAACCGTCAATAGGGAGTTGGCTCTCTGATTTGGGCTATGATACAGCAGCTAGATTAGCTAACCCTCAATTGGCGGCCATGAAGGAATACGACCGTGGAATTAATTCCTTCAGGAACTTAGCAGTCGGAAGCGTTGGATGGGGTGTTTCTGAGAACAATACCTCTAACGGTGCAGAATTCAATCCTACAAGCTTCACAGATAAATTACAATCTAAAGTTCGTAATTTTCGAGATGGCTTGCGCAACTCTGGTATAATTTCTCGCCAGCTCTTCTACACACCGATGTTTTGTGCTTACCGTGAATACCAACGTCGTGACGACTGGCCAACTATCGATGGGAAAAAGGTAGCTGCCAAATTGATAAAAACACTTCCTCAGTCAGAAAACATAGATCAACCCTTATTCAGATGGGCCCACTTCAACGATATACATGCACCAATTCACCCCGATCGTGTAAACGATTCTACACTCGAGTCGATGCCAAAGATTTATCAATACTTTGGCGATATAGAACGGATTCGACAGGAACCATCCCAGAAGTATGAGCGAATGTATGACGCAACAATTAAGTATATTGATAGAAGAATTGGGGAGGTCGTGGATGAGTTAAAACGAAACGAGCTTTGGGAGGACTCAGTTTTGATTGTTACAGCCGATCACGGAGAAGCACTCTATGACCGCGGGATGCATGGTCATGCATCCGGCAATGACCGATACCTCTATGATGAGACGCGGGATTATATGTACGACGAGCTTCTCCACGTTCCCTTGATTTGTGCTGGCGGTGCAGTTAACCAAACTAAAACGGTCACTGCTCCCTTTTCAACTGCCTGGTTAAATGAACTTGTCGCTGAAGTCGCCGGACTGCCTCAGGGAGAGTTTGTCCGATCTTCTGGTTTAGATTCAGTATTCTCCGAAACTCAACCACGAGTTGTCCTTTCTGACGCATTAACTGACAAGGGCCATACATTCTCAGCTACAAATGGCGAATATAAACTCATTACACGCTCTCTCTCCCCCGGAGATGACATACTCTCAGATGCGTACCTTTTTGACCTCACAAAGGACCCTAAAGAGCAGTCACCAATTGATGTTGACAAGGCTCCTACATCGTTAGTTGAGGCTATCAATGGGAATGTGCGTACTCTTGAGGATCTTCCGGATACATCTCGTGGTCGCCAAGTAAGTGACCAAACAAAAGAGCGGCTCTCACAGATGGGTTATACTGAGTAGTATAAACGGCTGTACTTAGCCGATAGGATATAGAATGTAGGTTCGGTACAAACCACCTCAAGTGGAGATGAAATATGAAAGGGCGTACAGGAAAAATATGTTGTTTCCCTTGATTTCCTCTTTATGGAGTTTCAGTCTTGGCTCGCCAACTCATATGAACGTATCCGTACCGGAGGTCTTGAAGGAGCAAAAGAGTCGGCACGACCGGTGAAACATAAATTGCTTTCAGTTGGAAATAGATTCCGTCCTGATGGCACCTCAATCTACGAGCGGGAATGGGATTTGTTAATCGTATTGGATGCTTGTCGGTTCGATTTGTTCTTAGAATTCACCTCTGAGTATAATTGGATGCATACAGTCGGCGAAATTCGTTCGCTCGATAGCGCAACACCATACTGGATGCGCAAAACATTCGTAGATGAGCATAACCCGGAAATAGCGGACACTGCCTATATCTGCGGTAATCCCTTTAGTAAGAGTGAACTGAACCCGGCTAATTTTGGAGAGCTAATTGAATTATGGCGGACAGCTTGGATAGAACCCGGAACAGTCCCACCGGAGGCGGTTACAGACGAGACTATCCGACTTATAAGAGAAAAGTCCCATGACAGGGTTATCGCACATTACATGCAACCTCATTGCCCATTTATCTCACGTCCTGAACTAAGCCAGGGGAAGCAGATCGATAAATTCGGGAATCAAGAATGGCGTGATGTGTGGGGGCTCCTCCGTGACGACGAAATTGATCTCGAAACTCTTTGGGAAGGATACAAAGAGAATCTACGTTTAGGGTTAGACGAGGTAGATAGCCTATTATCCAACGTCGATGCCGACCGTGTTATTGTCACTTCCAATCATGGAAATGGGATTGGTGAATGGGGTGTGTACGGGCATCCCCCTAATCTTCCACTCAAGAATCTACGTCGTGTCCCTTGGTTGAAACACAAGCGCAAGACATCGGTGATCGAGTCCCTGACAATTGGCGACAGACAAAGACTGAAACTGACCGAGAAGATCAGCTTTCTGCGCTTGGCTATGCTTAAAAGTTATCTATAGCCAAGTTGCTTAAGTCGTGAATTAACCTCAGTAGATATTTCGTTATCCGGTGATCGTTGGAGCCACATCTTATACGACTCCGGGATTTCATGTGCCTCAAGCTCAGGGTTTTCTGTACGATCGTAATTACTTAGTTCATAGGTAGTGCTTTGTATCTCATTGCTATCCCACTGTGACTGGTATACGGTCATGTATTCTTGGGCTATGATCCCAACTTTTCGAACCGCAACTTGGTCGATTTTCTGGTTATAGAACTTCTCTTCCTCTCGGAGTGGATCGACACTCCAAGTCGGCCCATCAACGACTGAAACAATATTCTGATCTATGTCGCGCGTATCCACGACCTTTTGAACAAAGTCTTCTCGAGTATCAATTGACTGGTCTACGACACCCTGAATTCCGTGTGAGAGGCCACGAAGCGATACAGGCTTCTCAACTACCGCCGGAGTATCTGCTGCCTCAGGCCAACTTTTAGGATAGTTAATGAACATAGGGATCTGGATACCAGCAGGATGTAAGGATGTTTGATGACCGACCATGTTCTCTTCTCCAAACATCTGTCCATGGTCGCCAATAACTACAACTAAACTCTCTTCCCATAGATGAGGGTTTTCTTCTGCCCAATTTTCTAGTAGCTTATCGACATACCTAGCTTGACACCGATAATTCTCGTATCGTCGTTGGAAAACTGTCTCCCAATCCCCAAACATTCTTTCTGTCTTTTCTGGGAGTTCACCATCACCTAGCAAATATTCCCGGTTGTCGTTAGCCAGCGAAAGCAGTTCTCGTTCTTTTTTCGATATATGAACATTTAGTAATTCAGCCCCAATTTCTGGAGGAGCATGATGAGGATTGTGGGTATCAAGAAGATTAGTAAAGCATAGTTTCGGCGTATCCATACTAACTATATAATCTGATAAGTGGTTTAGGACCCTATCTCCATGATGTGGATAGCTTGAACTATCGATATCGCGAATGCGGTTGAAAGCTGCGTAAAATGTATTGAACAGATCTCTGTACGTATTCGAGCCTTTTGCGACAGCTACCATAAGCTGGATCGCCGCACTAGGCGAGATCTCGTCTATCGCAGTTGTTGGAGAAAAGGTCGACCGGTATGGCTTCTGGTCAATCCCATCATTTACCTGGTCGATTCCAGCGTCAAATCCGGTTTTTCTACTGAAAGTCGGATTTTCGGAAAACAACGCTGTTTCGTATCCATTATCTCGTGCTTTTTCTGGAATTTTAGTCTCTTTTGGACCTACTGTATCTCCACGCCGCGTAATCTCATGTTTCGTCGGGCATTCTCCACTGTAGAGCGTTGCATGCACTGGCAGTGTCCATGTCCCTGGAGCATACGCACGGTCAAATCGTACGTCCGCGACTGAGTTACAGAATGGTAACAAATCACTGGTTGCAGTATCTGCTCGAAGTGAATCTGCCACAAACACGTATATATCGGGCTCCATAGTAAGCTGATGTTGTTGCTGTATATTTACAGTGACGGAGCTCCTTTCTGAAATACTTTGCTACAAAAGCCAATACCATTATTACAAGTATCAAGCAAATAACCCTCTTCTTAGTTTCTTTTCCATCTTTTAATTATATACCTATTATACAAAATTATTGCCTTGTGATAAGTCAAGTTCCCTTATCGGGAGTGATATTTCGTTTTCAACGTCAACAGGTTGTTCTCAGTATGTGATCTCCCAGATAAACAATAATTGAGCCACTTAGAGAGAAATGAGTTCTAAAGAGTGATTATTGCATCCCAAATTTTAGCACTCGATGAACCGTTCCGAACTGCCGACCAACACGAGATTCAAGTCGATCTAGAAGAACCATATCCGTCTCTTCCACACTGTTCGTGAGTATAACTGATGTAACAACCATTACTGTTGATATAATCCCAAAGAGGATGAGATATTGTATACTTCCACCAATTTCCATCAGGTATCTAATAATCCCCATACCGACAAAACTTACGATGACTGGCTTCATAATATTGGACGAAAAGGGAGTAACACCAGTCTCTGAATAAATTATACCTAATTCTACAGTATTGTAGATAACATATCCAATTACAGTTGCAACAGCTGCCCCGGAAATACCGTAGGAGGGTATAAGTAAAATATTGCAGATAAAATTCGAACTAATACCAGCTATTGCTGCGTATAACTCAATTCTTGTTGAGTTGATTGCTTTTACTACATCTCCATTTGGTCCAACCAGGGCTCTATAGAAAAGTCCTCCAGCAAGAATAGCCAGCGGCATGGCGGCTGCTTGGTAGGCCGGACCAAATAAGGTTTGAACAATACTTTTAGATGCATATAGAAAAACCAGTACAAGCGGTAGAGTAAGAATTACACCCCATTTCGTTACTGTGCTAAATAATTTGTCCAAGTCACCAAGCTTGTTTTGTTCATAGTATTGGGTGGCTAGCGGAAGGAAAAGGAAACTAAAAGACCCAACAAATATCATCGTTACTTGTCTCAGTGGTTGAATAGAGCGGTAATATCCAACCGCTTTAGAATCCAAATAATATCCGACCATAAGTATATCAAGTTGGGAAAGGAAAAGAAATACCACTGAGCTTAATGCAAGAGGCAATGAAAAAGTCCATAGTTTCTTATACTGGTTCGGGCGAGGGAGTTGAATTTTTGTCACTTCCATCTCCGTTATTGCGAAAAAACCTCCGACAACAGTAATGGTGAACGGCACTGAGAGCCAATACAGAGCTCCAGCACCTTCTTTCCATCCAAGCATTATAGCAATCACTAGTAGTCCAATCGAAACAACCCTCGCGAGTAATGTTTTAGTAAGGACTGTTATAGCCGTTCGCTCTTGAATACGTAAGACGGCAATTGCGATTCGTGAAAGAGGGTAGAGTATCAAAAATGGCGCAACTAAATAGATATACTGGTCTAAACTTGGCTCTGACGCAAATTTACTTATTACACCAGGAACGGTAATTAATGCGACAGTGACTAGAAAGCTGCTAATCAGCACTATAGTTGTGCCGGCAAGAATGATGTTTAGCCGTTCACCAGGCTCTTCTTCCGCGGATCCTAGCCGAGTCAACCCCTCGTGGATTCCAAGAAGGATCACATTACTGAGTGCAGCAACGAGAGTATATACAAATGAAATATCACCATAAATCTCGGGACGAAGATGGCGAACAATTAGTGTTTCTCCAATTAGTCCAAGAGAGCGCCCAAACAGAGATCCTACCATTAACAGACCAGCGCTTTTCGCCAGTGATCCAACTGAGTCAGTAAGACTAGCCACAGTCGAAGATTACTACCGAAGCTTTTATTCGTTTCGAAACGGGAACTTACAAAGAGAAGCAGAGATTTATTACTATATACTTCCAATAATAATCTATGCATAACGTAGTATTAGTTACAATAGATAGCCTCAGAAGCGATGTTTCACAAGAAGCTATACCTACCTTCACTAAACTCGCGGACGAAGGACTGGAATTTGAAACGGCGGTTGCTCCTGGACCACGAACTCCATCATCTATACCTCCATCCATGACTGGCGAGTTCTATCGAACTGAGAAATCTTCGATGGCAGGTAGGCGAAACGGAATTAGGACTCATATAGTCCCAAATGAGACTATTCCAGAGCGATTTGCAAAAAGAGACTACACCACGGTCGGCTTTAGTTCAAATCCATGGACTGCATCTGATACGGGTTTCGACAGTATCTTTGACGAGTTCTATGAGCTTAATCCTAACACCGACAACGATATCGATACACTTCCAAAGACTCCTGTAGTTCAAACTATTGATCGATTTTTAAAAGCTATTGATCGTGAGGAGTTTCTCGGATGGCAAGGTAAACGGGAGTGGTTCACCCATTGGACTTCGTTCCAACAACAAATATTTGAGAAAATTGACAATCTATCAGAGCCTTATTTTGTTTGGATTTTTCTAATGGATACCCATCAGCCAACAATTGTACCGCAATCGTTTAGAAGAGAGACGAATTTGTTCAAAACATATTATTCCCTTTATCAGTTTAATTCATCTCGATCTAGTCAACTTTCCGACCGAGTACAGAAATGGCTAGATGAAGGATATCGGGATGCTGCCCGCTCGGCCGATAGATTTCTTAAGGACATCAGAAATGAAATCAGTGCTAATGATATTCTTGTTGTCCATTCTGATCACGGCGAAGCACGGGGGGAGCATGGAACAAATGGTCATGAGTATCAGCTTTATGAGGAAAATATTAAAGTTCCTATGGCAGCACATCATCCAGACTTATCTGGTTCTATCACAGATCAATTCTCACTTATCGATCTCCCAGATTTACTCGATACACTAGCCGTGAACCCTAAGATTGATCCAGAAAACTGGGGCCGACAGTTCATTGCATCAATGTCTGAGAGCGACGAAACAGCTAGAGTCAGAAGTGAAATGATCAACTATACCCCCCACAGACGATCTCTTCGTGGCGATCGCTTCAAGCTAATTGAAACACCGGATGACCATCTTCTCTTTGATCTTGAGGCTGATCCCAATGAGAAAGAGAATGTCGCTGAAAGTCATCCAGAACTTGTTGATGCATTTCTTGATATCCTCAATGCCCGGTGTGCGAAGCGAGAGGAGCAACGAAAAGTAATCGAAACCGTTCAGGAAATATATTGACTATTTCGTTCTATCTATCTAGATAACCTAGTGATTCTAATCGGGATTGGACATTAGCCTCGTCGGGACTTTCTTCAATTGGGTCTTGTTCAGCAAGGACAGTCCGAAGCACGTGTTCAGCGTATTCGCTTTTGTCATTATACCCCGCCGCTTCTGCTCGCTCTTGCAGTTTATTAGTAAGTTCAACCGGTAGCCTTACATGGGATTGTTTATCTGACATCGAATTATTGTTCTAACCCGTTAAGCATATTTTTTTGGATTAGCCTATCCGGATAAGTTCTTAACCTCTCGTCTTTTCCCCTATACTTCTAATAAAATTTATATATACTTACCAATCAGTATAATTTTAAGTTACTAATGTTGTAGAATAGTTTGAAAGAAACCCACTTCCTTGAGTCACGTATATCGTGATAGTCATTGCTTAAGTCGTATACTACGCTATCAATTGTCTGGCTAGATTCCTCCCGCACTCTGCATCAACGGATTCATAGTAATCGCCGTAGACACGTCAACAATGAACCGCCTTATTCGCGCGTATATATCTCTCGCGTTTGCACTGTTCGCCATTGGTGTTTTCGCATCACACTACTATAGTTCACTCTTCCTGCCGCTAACAATCCCGACAGCACTCGCCTGCTGCGTCCTCCTCATCGCCGCAATCCGAACGCCCCACTACGTGTCCGTCCTCACAGCAGCGATTCTCATCGCTGTCCTCCTCCGTGTCTACCTCTTCGCTGCCCCGGCCAGCCTCATTGGCATGGACCCCGACGCATACGCGGTCACCTCACAAACAATTGTCCAAAATGGCGACCTCAGCGGCATCCGTCTTGGATTCTACCGGCTGGCAGCAAGTTATCCCGTCTTTCTCGCTGCCACTGCACAGATAATTGGCCACACCACTACGGATGCAATGGTTATCATGCCGGTTCTTGTCGGCGTGATGGTTCCAATCGCCGCAGTAGTCCTAGCTCAGATCGGGTTTCAGTCACGACAGTCTACTGCTATCCTCACGGCTCCCGTTGCTGCGTTAGGAGCAGCGACCGTGAAACTCGGCTACTGGCCGGTATCGCACTCACTGAGCACTGTGCTCATCTGGATGGCGTTGCTCACCATCTGGCGCGCCAGTTCAGAACACAACGTCCGGCTGTCTGCGCTCGCGGTTGGGTTCTTGGTCGCCCTAGCGTCAGTGCACAAAGCAGGGGTTGTTATCGTTGGCGTTGCTCTCACCGCCACGTTCGTGCTAACTCTCACAGACAAAGTTCGTGGCCGTCATGCCACCTTCGATCTATGGCTAGTGTTGACGGTCGGAGGTGTTCTGTTTGTCATTCAGGCTCTCTATTTGACGGACTTCCTGCCGAAGCTCATCTTCAGCGCCATCGGCTTACGAGGGATTTCCTTTTCGTCGCTACCGTCGCCAACAGCGGCGTCAGTCGTAACCATCCCGCTCTCAAAGCAACTGGTAAATCTTCTCTTTGTCTTCATGTCTCTTGTCCTCGGCCTGATTGCCGGCCTCTGGATGCTGTGGAAGCAATCAGTTGGACGAGGTGGGCTTGGGGCAGTCTGTGCTGGCGCGCTACTCGTTGTTGTCTCGTTTGTCGGCCTTCCAATTGGAGTCGGAGGGTTCGCTCGAAACATGGCTGTGATTGAACCACTTGTAATCGGGCTAGTTGTCGTGGCGGCTGTCCGAATTGCACGGCGCACGTCGGCTAGCCATGTGCATGGCGTTGTAGGAGTACTCTTGATTGGGATGATAGCCACGCAAGCGGTTGCATCCCCAATTACTCCGAACCAGCCGGAGGATGTGCGGTACTATCTAAATAGTGGTGAAGTAGACGGTAAACAATGGATTCTCAACCATGCTGGCCGTGGCGTATGGATGGACGTCTACTATGGCGACGAGGCCATTGATATTCCCGCGGCGGCGGCAACGGAGAAGCGCTGGTATCAGCGTCCTCCTGTTCATCAACCCTATCTGCTACATGACGAATTGACGAATGCGACGCTGCCAGAGAAGGGCTATGAGACCGTGGCATTGCGCCATGATGTCGAGATATACCGGCTGGGGTCGCGGAAGTTCCGGCTTGAGTGGCGGCCGAATCGCGTGATGTCTCGCGAGTATAACGTGGTTTATCGGAATGGTGCAGTATCAGTATATGACCGCGCAAATAATTCGATGATAGGATGACTTATTGAAACCGTATCAACGCCGTTCATGACCTTGACACGCAAATAACATTGGTCCATATCCCGATTCCAGTGCTGTGGATTATTTCTCCATTGTTTGAGCCATCCAGTGGCTTACAGACGATGGTAATGAAGGCCGTGATTATCGAGGCTGTCCCACATTTGTGGAGGTTCCAGGTAGTGTCACAGGAGGTTAATCGATTCAGTGCCCTGTGGGACCTCAGTCTAAAACACGCACTAGGATGACGAAGCCGACTATATCATACGAGAGGCAACCATACCAAGCTCGCCGGAAAGAATTACCGAAGAACAGCTAGGACATGTATCATTAAATCCAGTATTTTCACTATTGATTAATCCTACGTTGTGAAATTCCTCAATATTTAACGGGAATCTAAATCACCAAGTTCATAATGAAATAAGTAGAGAACCTGAACATGGATATCGCTTACCTTTCACCATACGTCTACCCATTCTCAAAAGGCGGAGCAGAAAAACGAATTCACGAAATAGGATCTCGTCTATCCAATCGAGGCCATGACGTAACGGTGTATACCCGTAAAAGTTGGGAGGGGGCAGAAATTCAAGAGCATGCTGGGATAACTCTACAGTCTATAGGCCCTGACCGTGACCTCTATACTGATAAAGACGGTCGTCGATCAGTTACTGCAGCACTCAAATTTGCTATACGTGCTGCTATCCCGATAATACGGTACGGTGAAGAACATGATATATTGGTAACGCCAGTTGCACCGTATTTCCATGTTTTAACGAGTCAACTAGCAGGATCTCTGCAAGAGACACCCTTAGTGGTTACTTGGCATGAAGTATGGGATGACTATTGGTATGACTACATGGGCCGTACTGGCAGCATAGGGAAATTAGTTGAAGGCGTCGTTGGGAATGTACCGCATTCTCCTGTTGCACCCTCAAAGATGACTGCGCGAAAATTCCATGAACTTCCAGGAACCGATCAAAAAGTGACAGTTATACCAAACGGGATAGATACAACTCGAATAGAGGATATTGAGCCGAAAAGTGAGGGGTTCGATTTGTTGTATGCAGGCCGCCTCATAAAGGACAAGAATATTGATCTTTTGATGGAAGCTTTCAACCGTCTTGACAATGATGTAACTCTCGGAATTATTGGAGATGGGCCGCAACGTCGTGCACTTCATAAAAAGGCAGAGAATCTTGACTGTAGAGATCAGATAACATTTCTTGGATTCTTAGAGGAATATAATGACGTTCTTGCTCATATGCAAGCTGCGGATATATTTGCGTCACCCTCTGTCCGCGAAGGCTTTGGGATAACTTTTCTTGAAGCTATGATGGCTGATTGTACGGTCATTACTGTTGACCATCCTAATTCAGCTGGGAGTGAGGTTGTCAAAAACGCGGGTTTTGTCACTGCACCTACTGTCAACGCTATCGCAAATGCCATTGATCGTGCGATAAAGGGCGAGGAACCGCCAACAGATCCTATATCGCGGGCAAAGAAATTTGATTGGGACAGAATAGCTATCGAAACGGAGGAATATTTCCAAACTATAGCGAAAAACGACAACTAGCTTATGAAGAGGCCTTCTCGTTTAAGTCGGGAATTTGCGTATTCAGCGAGTGAAGGATTATAGCTGTGAAGCAAGCGAAGATTCCAGCTAATGTAAAAAATGCTGCAGTGATCGCCAGACCCATTGGGAATGTTTCTGTAGAAATGTAGTTTGCAAACGTCCAGTAACCGAATCCTAGGCCGAGGAAAGCACTTACGAAGCCTGGAATGCCAAGAGAGGTAATTGGACGGTCTTTTTCGATAGTCTGTAGAAGATTGCTTACAAGAATAAGACCATGTGCAACGGGATTATGACTACTTCCATCATCTACGTCATAATCAATCGTTGTCCCAACTTCTTCAATTTTGTATCCATGCTGGTGAGCATGGTAGAGAATATCAGTACTAGCATTCATATGGTCGCCAATATCTAGATCAGATGCCAATGACTCAATTGCTGTTTCATTATAGGAACGAAATCCACTTTGAGTATCCTTTACTCGCGACTTATTTTTTACTACACCCATGCTGATGTTTGTGAGGGAATTTACGACTGCAAGGCCGATACGACGGTACAGTGGCATCTCTGTCTTAGACCCTTCACCAAACCGACTACCAATGACGATCTCAGCATTCGAGTTGCGCTGTTCTTCAATTAACTTAGGAATATCAGATGTATCATGTTGTCCATCACCATCAATGATGATTAGATGTTGGACATTCCGCTGATCTGCCTCTTCGAAGGTAGTCTTAATTGCAGCCCCATACCCACTGTTCTCCTCATGTTCGACGACATTAGCACCGGCTTCACGCGCAAGTTCTGCAGTATCATCCTGACTTCCATCATCAACAACGAGCACATTATCCACATATTTACTCGACTCTGACACCACTTGGCTAATTGTCGCTGCCTCATTGTATGCTGGAATGGCTGCTAGTGTAGTAGTCGAAGATTTGCTCTCTTCTACTTCCGCTTCTGTTATTGCATCTATATAATAGTCGCTCTCTGCAAGCGCATTCTCACTCCGGTCGAAATCAATTTGCTTTGTACCCTCGTGTATAATGAGACCAGGGTATGATTTCGTTTTTGAATTTGTAGCCAGAATTCGTCGTAGTTCCTTTGAGTCCGGTTTCCCAATTGTCGGAGTGACTATTTCGGCTCCAAGTCGATCGGCAAACTGAACAGCCTCAAGATTTAGATCAGAAGAAATAACCAAAACGGGATAGTCCCGTTCCAAAGCTTGTAATACAAAGTGGCATATTTTCGAACTGTTTTCTTCCGTTGCGATAAGTCCAATTGCAGGCTTTTCTTTTTGGTCCTTCTCAAGCTTGTACGAGCTTTTATTTTTGCTAGGCATCGTTTCTATGTGATTATTTAATCACGAAATAATTCTCTTCTCTCATCAGCCAAACATCTAAATGGATGTTTTATCCACCCTCATAGTTGTGATAAAGCGTATTCAGTATAAAATACCATCATTCCCGAGCATAAATTACTTTCTATTCGTGCAATCGTCATTGATTATTATATATTATGTTAGGATAGAGGCCGAATAAATAGAGCTAAATCTATGAGAAAACGATCAATAAATGTCGGGCTCCTCATTAGGATTCTAACATTTCCATCATACATTCCCTCTACAAGTAGTATCTTCTCCACGCGGAATCGAAAGTACAAGTGGATCATTGCCGGAGTTCGAGTAAACAACATTGCGTTTTAAGTATATATTTTTATACGATTTCTTGCTGATTTTCTCTGGAGAAGCAGGAAAGAGTTGAGCACCAACCGTAGTCCAAGAGTGCTGAGAAACTATCGGGCAATTAGGCTCGGAGCTATTTCCATGCAACCAACTATAAATACCTTCTTCTGATGCGTTTGTTTTCGTAGGGTAGTATCTTAGCGATATCCTAGTCATATGACCGTCGCTTGTCCATTGGTCAACGTGCTTAGCTGCGAACGTTCCGGTCTCAAACTCTGATTGTGTTATTAATGGCTGGGCAGACGTTGCATGGAGTCCACTAAACGCAAGCGGGGCACTAGCGAAAGAACAAATGATAATACCCACACCAAGCATCATCCGAAAGGTGTGAGAACCTCGGGCTCGAGTCAATCCGACGCTCCCCAACCCTGCTAAAACAGCAACGGCGATATGAATGAAAATGTGACCCCGAACAGCGAGACCCTGATGTTTGACCGTGAGTCCTGCAGTTAGAGCGAAGCCGACAAGAGATAGAGTTCCAACGAGTAACGCAGCGATGGCGTAACCGACACCAGGAGTTTGTGTTATATAAGGATACCCCCAGAAAGCGACAATACCAATTACAATAATAGGAAGGAGGAATAGTAGAGTAAGCTGTTCTCCTGTAGCTGTTCCAGGGAAAATGGGCACGAAATAATTAACTATGACGAGGGCTCCACCTCCGAATAGCATCATTAGAGGAATCGATCGCTGAAGTCGTGGTTGAGTAGTTGAAAGCCAAACTGTGAGCAGCATGAGGGCTATAATCCATGCAATAAAGAGGCCTGGAGCTGAAAAAATTCGACTCACTTGATTTATTTCAGTAGCAGTATAATAGATGCCAGCATACACCCAAAGTCCGACAATAAGAACGCCGACAAAGAGATTTGCTCGTGTTGAGGAATCTCGATAACACAAGGTCAACAACGAAAAAGAGCTGAATGCCCCAATAATCGTGCTTAGATTATGCGTAAGAGGAAATAGAAGAAAGCAGAGGCCCGTTATCAGTATCCATGCTGGACGGGCCGTGATCAACGCATAAGCGAAAACAAACACACTCATTAGGACAAATAAGTGTCCAAGCCCCTCACTGCTTACTGCAGTCGAACGGCCGAGAAAAATCCCTTCTGTAGCAAGTACTCCCCCAGCCAGCAATGCTGCAATACGGATGTCTGAATTAGACCATCCGAGTTGAACTCCAACACGCCATGTAATAATCACCACAAATAGACACAGAGTGGCTCCAATGCATGCAATAAAGGTTTGAGAGATATAAAGGGGAGAGATGCCAGTTAGTCGGCTTATAGTCGCGAGAAGCATTGTAAATACATATTCATCCGGTTTAAGAAACTTCCAGAACATAGGCGCGTGATGGCGGGACAAAGTCTCATTGGCTGTTCTTGCGAAATGAAGCCCATCGACATTGAACGGCAGCGGACTCCAAAACAGCGGAATAGTCCGCATCGCTAATGCTACGGAATAGACGGTGATACTTACGAGAACGGGAGATCTGCGGTTGTTCACTAAATCCATCCTTTGATCTTCATTCTATCTTTGTGCAGATATACTATGAGCATTATTAATCTAACCGTCTTAGGTTTAGGAAGCTCGTGGTATCTTATTCTATTGTTCAAATATAATTAACTGCATATTTATTGAGGTAAGAAGCAGCCGGAAGGGATATAACGATGTGTGAAGTTAGTAAGAATAACGTGCAACAAATCCGAAGCCAATCTACCTTCTAGTGGATTTTCCTATGAGAAAGCTACGACACTCATCGTCTTGTATGAGGAGAGCGTAAGTGGGAAACAAGTACATATCCGCGGATCATCCTCTACAAAGCAATGAGAGAATAAGATATGGGATATAGGAGAAGTCTATCGCTCAGATGGACACATCGGGACTATCTAACAGTCGGAATTATCATTGTGACTGTCGCGTTTCTCTCTGGGACAACTCTGGTCCTGTTCGCCGCTGGAGCGCACACAACATCTACCTCAGACAGATATACCGATTCAATACAAACGACGAAATACGAGTCTTTGTCTGCCGCACGGTCGAATGCGAGTACTACCGATATCGTTCTCCCACTCGCAATAACTAGTACCGACGGTCCGTCCCGATATGTTGCTGGGGTCCCACGGGACGCGCCGACGATGCTCAAGGGAGCATCGGTATCGTGGCAGAAGGCCCGTATTCCGCCACCTCCAGATAAAAATGGCATTAAGGGGCCTGTTTCAACACCGACTCAGCAACGCTTTCATGGCCAGTCGGAAACCGTCGAAACCATTGTCACACCCTACACAGAGAATGACTCGATTTTTCCTCAATCCTGGTATGTGAGTGATACTACAACGGTACGAACTCTCGGTGTCACGGACGCACTTGTTATCAAAAGTGCGTCTGAAGCAGAACAATCAACTAAGGGCAGTACGCCAGAAGTAACGAGTCCTGGCCTTTTCGCGTTCTTCACGACCGGAATTCAGGGAATGCTGCAGCTCTTTCTATATGCTATTGCCAGTGGTGGATTGCTGATTCTGGTTATCATCTACAATATCACCCGGATGAGTGTCCGCGATAGACTTCAGACGATTAGAGTCATCCGTGCGACCGGCGGGGAACCCCGGCAACTCCTCTTACTCTTTGGCTTCCGTGCTGGATTGCTGACCGCCATCGGGACGATAGTCGGATACATCGTTGGAGTCGGCCTCACACGTGGTGCGACCATAGCTGCGACCGCGCTAGGAGTGCCGGTTACACTGAAGCCAACGCTCACACTGTCTGTGCTTCGAATTCATGGGCCGATGGTGGTGTTCCTCATCGTTGTGGGGACGCTTGGTGGTGTCGCCGCTGCGTGGCCTGCAACCCGAACATCACCAACCCAACTTGGGATCACGAAGACTGGTGGTAGTTCGTCAACGAAACAGGCAGACCAAGAGTCGGCTTCCAAGCTTCGAGCTCTCTTGACGCCGACGCTCCTACGGTGGCGTGCGTTCATTCCAGCGATGGCGACACTGACGATCTTCGTTACGATCGTGGTTCTTCTTGGGTCGCTTGCGGGGGTGCTTGCGCCACTTGCGTCAACGTCGTCGGGAACGATTAGTGAACCTGGGGTCTCTCATCCGATGGCCAGTCGGATTGATGCAAACTACACGACCGCATTGCGCGATAAAGGCATTACAGCGAGCCCAGAGATCATCGTCTCGCAAGTAAGAGGTGACCAGCCGTATTTGGCACGGGGTGCCAACTATACGGCGTTTGCAGCGGTGTCTGATGCAACACTAACCAAGGGACGGACTCCGCAGTCGAAGCATGAGGCAGTTATCGGGGAGGATCTCGCCCGGACGCTTGACGTCCAGGTCGGCGAGCAGTTACTCATTGGTGGGACGACGTCGCCGGCCATCACGTCGGTGACGATCGTCGGGACATTTCGAGCGCCGGGGCTATCGGACGACCAGCTCATTGTCCCGCTCGCGACAGCGCATGATCTCTCGACGAAGCCAGGGGTTGTCCACTTCATTCGAACGGACAAGGCTAACATCAATCTCAGCCGGTTCGCGGACTCGCGGCCGTCAGCTGGGAATGATATCATCGTTAGCGGGATTTCGGTCCCGGAGATCGTGATGCGTGGTGAGCCGTTCTCCGTGACAGTAACGGTGCGGAATCTCGCAGAGACGGAGAAAACACGTGAATTTACGGCTGAATTTGGCTCTCGATCGCGGAACCGGTCCGTAACGCTAGCGGGTGGTGAAACACGCCAAATCGAAGTGAATCTGACAGCGACGACCACGGGACCAGTTCCACTGAAGATTGGATCGCAGACGAGGACAATACGAGTATATGAAGAGCCACCATTAGCGGAGCCGAGTATTCCTGCAACGGTTCCGCCGGGCGCGAAGCCAGCAGTACTCATCCAGACTGAGGCTGATACGCCTGTGTCGAACGCGCGTGTCGAGATTGACGGTGTGACGGCGAGAACAAACCAGCAGGGGATTGCTGTGCTCCAAATGCCGTCGCAGACGGGCAACTATTCGCTGACCGTCCAAGCAGGATCGAGAACGAACAGTACACAGGTACGCGTAGCACCCGGGGCGCCTCGACGGGTGACGGCGACAGTAGAAACAACGCCGACAAACATGAGTGTCGTCGCAGAGCCGGAAGTGGAGGCCACGATTTACAACCCATGGAATCGGAGACTGACGAGATCGATAGCTATTGAAACGCCGGCACGGACAGTGCATGAAACAGTCACACTCTCACCGCATAGCGAGACAACGATCACGCAAAACGTTACTACTAATACGTCCAGTGAGCGGTTGACGCCTGGGAATTACACCGTCAAGGTACGAAGCAACGATCGGACGCTCGCCCGAGACACATTTACTGTCTATAGCACCGACCAACTGCTGTCACAATTAGCGGAGACCACAGACTACTCACGAGGGACCGGCATCGGGAATGCAGTCCAGAGTCTCCTTGGAAACCTCAAGTTCGTAATGGGCACGATAGTGTTCTTCGCAGGGCTTGCAACGATTGGTGGGACAGTCGCGACGTTCGCACAAGCCGTGCACGCCCGACGAGAAGCACTTGGTGTCTATCGTGCAACGGGGGCGACCCGAGGGAGGCTGCTCCGTCTGCTTCTGGTGGATGCCTGTCGTGTATCGATTCCAGCGATAGTCGGGGCGTTTCTCATTAGCTGGTGTGTACTTCAGGGGCTTGTCCTGCTGGACCAGCTTGTTGTGTTTGGTGTCCGTGTTTCTCTCTCGTTCCAGCCATTGTTTGTCCTCGGGATCGGCGTAAGCGCGCTCCTCTTATCGTGTCTTGGGGCCGGTATTGCCTCGTATCCGTATCTGACCACGGCACCAGCGAAAATGCGAGGACGACGCAACGACAGCCCGAAGACCGAATCTGATTCAAGCTAGGAGCGATACTCGAACCTGCTGAAGACCTTGTCCGAAGCCGACGATCGAATTCAGTTGTATTAGACTCGATAAAAAGTTATTGTCGACGAGGGCGTGGGTGCGTATAGATGACGAACAGTGTACTGAAGGCAGATTCTGTTACCGTCGAACGGGGGGGAGAAACGATTCTATCTGATATCTCGTTCACTGTCCCCAGTGGGGCCCAACTGCTGATTCAGGGTCCAAGTGGCGCCGGCAAGACGACGCTCTTTAACATCCTTGGCCTGCTCGACACTCCGTCGAGTGGAACGGTCACCGTCAGGGGAACGGACGCTGGGTCGCTACCTGAGCGTAAACGAGCGCGCATTCGACGGGAGACGATCGGGTTCATCTTCCAGGATTTTCAGTTGATCGATGATCTAACAGCACGGGAAAACGCCGCGCTCCCCCAGGAACATACTGGCGAGCGTGATGAGGAATGGCTTGACACTCTATTCGGAAAACTCAATATTCAGGACTTGGAGATGCAGTACCCGGCGACTCTTAGCGGTGGTGAAAAACAACGTGTTGCTATTGCACGTGCGCTTGCGAATCGCCCGGCAGTTGTTCTCGCTGACGAACCGACAGGGCAACTTGATCCTGATACCACTGATAACGTGATCGATCTCTTGCTCGGCCTCCAAGCAACAACGGAGACAGCTCTCGTCACAATCAGTCACGACACGCAATTAGAATCACTGTTCCAATCGATAGCCCGACTAGAGGATGGCGTATTAACTGATCCACGTTCTTCTTCTGAATCACCGCCGTCTATAACTCCAGATGAGCAGTGAGTGAACTATCAATATGAACTGGCCCTCTAGTTAGCAACGATATTCACAACTCACCCCGCTAGTATCGATCCAATCCGGTGTCAGACTATCCGTCGCGTCTCCTTGTTACTATCTAGTTTCGTGTTACTTGTATCGCCATAAAGTATTTATTTATACGGGGAGAAATCACAGATGGCGAGGGTCCCCGAACGAACGTTCGCGTCTGGCGCCATCACCAGAACCGGTTTGATATCCCTCCCTCGCCGCCCTCGTTTCCCCGTTTCAACCACCCACAAATAGTGAATGGTATAATCAACTACTCCACCCTACTCGCTCAAGATTGACGCTCGCTTGCCTGGGCAGGGAGTTGTTGCGAGATGCTTCTTCTAGCGTCTAGTCCAAGGACGAATGCTCAACAAAAGATGAACCCCAACCGGGTTTCACAGCCCGTGACTCAAGGGTGAAGTGACTGTCATCCGTCCGCGTAAGAGATGAGGCCGACGACAAACAAACCGCTCTCGACTGTTTTTGTGGCGTCGTAATCCCTGTTGGCCGTCATCCCCACTTCGCTGCAGGAAGAGAACGATTGAGCGAGATCTAGGAATCGTCGACTGGGAGATTCAGGACTTTGCGACAGAAGTCACCAACGGAGATAGTTTGTGAGTCAGAATCGTTGGCAGTGGACGTTGAGTCGGCGGACGACTGCTCAGTGCTACTCTCTGTCTCGTCGCTGGACGAGTCCGTCGAACTGGTTTCGTCGCTCGACGATGTATCACTAGTGGACTGTGTGTCTGTAGACGCCGACTCGGCAGATGACTGGTCGGAGGTACTAGTGGTTTCGGTACTCGATGAATCGCTCGAACTACTTCCTCCATCACTGGACGTGTTCGTCGAGCTGCTGTCCGTGTCACTTAACGAATCTGCGGAGCCGCTCTCCCCATCGCTGGACGAGTCAGTTGAGCTGCTCGTGTCGTCGCTAGAGGTGTCTTCCGAGGTGCTCTCCGTGTCGCTGGATTCACTCGACGAGGTGGAGATACGATTGCCGATCCAGTCCAGCAGATCCTCAGTGCCGTGGTGGGGGCAATCGTTTCGCCGTCAAGAACAAGCGTCGGGGTGAACGTCACGCCATGGTCATCAGCCGAGTAGCGATTCTGTTCTACGTCATCGCTGTACCGGCCAGAGTCTGCTCGATCGATGATGGTGCTGCGGTTGTCGACGCCGGCCGCCTGCATCTCCTCTTCCATTTCCCCGTATGAGACGTTCCCGGAGATGATGTCCGAGAACATGTAATTGAAGAAACCCCAGTAATCCTCGGGGAAACATCCCAGACGCCCAGCGCGGCTTGCGAGATAAGCGGGTCACTGTCGGAAATATAGTAATAGTCGCTGCCGTGCGAGGATGTTCCCGGCGGCTGGTAGACGAGTGCGCGGAACCGGAGATTGAAGTCTCCGGAGGTGACGTACTCGTTGAGTACCGCTTCGAGGTTACCGCCACGCACGAATTCCTGGGTGTACGGACACTTGAAATTGCCGTATAGTGTAGCCGTGGGATTATCTTTGTCCGTGCCCATGGTCGCATACGTGAGTGCATCTGTGTCGTCTAGGACCGGGGCACTGGGTGTTTCAGCTGCACTTGCAGGGACTGCACTGCCTAGGCCGGCGGCCGCAACTACGCCGGTTGTTTTTAGTCTGCAATAGTGCTTATGAAGAACGAGGAGAACAAAATCTGAATACTGAGCGCAAGCGCAGTGAATACGATGAGATCCTCCATCACAAGAGGAGAGAACCATCACTCACCTATCGGACGACCAAAAACGCCACGTACAGTCACCAGCAAACGCTACGACACCAGGTGTTTCTGTGTATTTAAGCCGGAGGCGTTTGAGAAGCCAGTCTAGTATTCTCTTTCTGTCTACAATGGAGGTCGTTTAGTCTCGAATTGGTTGACTGTCGTTCAGTCGTCTGCAATGATTTTCTTGTCTTTATTTGAGCAAGATGGTTTCACGGGGGCGCCGCCACAGGCGACGCATGCATATGAACCATCGACTGTCTCTACGACTGGTGCATTACAAGCAATACATTTGATTTTCGCTGACCGGGATTCTCGTGGGTATCGGGACATTATTGGTTGTCTTTCATCTAATCTTCTTTTACGCTCTCATACTATCAGTATAATTTCTCAGGTTCAATTTTATTACCCTTATTACTATATTAACTCGTCTTGAAGTACTATTTTCCAACTAGTCTTATAAAATCACTGGTTGTAGCATAGACTGTTATAGAGTAGCATCAGCTGATGGTCGACAATGATGATTTGAGATCGCTGAGGATGCCAATAGGGTTCTCCCCAATGGAGTTAATCTCCAATATCGCCAGGCATCGACTCAGTCTCGCCCTGTTCTCCATGGTGCTGGGACTGTCCGGATGAGCTCTGCAGGAGATTCACTGGAGATGTACGGATGAACACGCTCGTCACGAGAAACGCGCTCACAAGCATGACGGCAAATCCACCGATAGTGAGCCCAGCCAGCGTCAGTGGCGAAAGCGTTGGAACGATACGGACGCCATAGATGGTGAGATAGCCCATCATTGCAAGTAGTCGTGTTGCAAGGAACGCCAGCACAGTTGCGCCAATGACGGCAACACTCGCGATTTTGAATGCATCGCCGAGCACAAGCCGAAGCAATCGGCGTGGCGGAGCCCCTGTCGCTCGATAGACACCGAGTGTCCGTTGTCGAGCATGGATTGCCTGTGCGAACGTCGCCGCTGCGCTCCCGATCGTCATAAGACCAGCTAGCACAATGAGTACCCCAAATAGGATGTTGAGGTTCCCGAAGGCGGTTGAGACAGCTCGTCCAATGCCGGTGCTTCCTGTTTGCTGTCCGCTACTTGCTGCCGCTGCGACGAGGCGGTCACTACCAGTCACCGTGTAGTTCGCGGTTGCAAGGGCCTGACCACCAGTTGTTGCTCGAAGCGTATGCGAGCCAGGGGATTGACGGCCCAGCTGGAATGTGACCGTAGTCTGATTACGGGGCGCGACAGTCACTGTACGCGTCCGCGATTGGCCACTAGCCGTCAATTGGACCGTTCTCGAGAGGGTCTGATTCCATGGGTTCCGCACTATGAGTGTTGCCGTCGGCCGCGTCACGATACTTGGCTGTGGCGGTGACAGCTGTAATCGGGCGGTGAGCTGCCGTTGGCTGTTCGGCGTGACCCGAATCGACTCCGTGAGCGACCGGTTCTGGTACTGGACTTGAATTTGTGTGCGGCCGGCTGCTCCAAGCGGCAGTTGGACGGTCCCGTTCGGCCCTGATGTCACAGTGTCCGTCCCAACGCGAACAGTGGCGTTCTCAACGGGTGTCCCCTGAATCGTCTGGACCTGCACGCGGGGCGCACTGTGTGGTGGCGCTTCTGACGGTACGCCGCGAAGTTGCAGCGCCTGTGGTGATCGAACACGAACTGGCTGCGTGTGCGATGCGACGCGGAGCGTCTGGGCGCCGCGAGCGGATGTCGGTACGCGCATTGTCACTGTTCGCTGCTCGCTCGCGTTGAGCGTGACTGTCTCCGTCACTGTTGTATTCCCGAGCCCCACCTGCAGCGTTCGTGTTGCTGGTTTTGGTGCGAAGTTCTGGACGCGGATATGGACCGGCACAGACGTATTGGATGCAACCTGTTCCGGTGCCGTGATGCCGAGCACACTGATCGTCGGCCCCTTCATTTCGAGGTTGTCGACTGGCTTCTTCGTCCGAATGAACTGGACGGTCCCCTGGCGTTTCGTTGAAAGGTG
The DNA here is from genome assembly GCF_050954125.1 of Halomicrococcus pelagicus. NCBI lineage: Archaea > Methanobacteriati > Methanobacteriota > Halobacteria > Halobacteriales > Haladaptataceae > Halomicrococcus > Halomicrococcus pelagicus. The sequence goes on from NZ_JBPBWC010000009.1 coordinate 39,873, forward strand.
CTGTGCGACCGGGAGTGAGACTAATAGCTGGTCGTCGACCGCGCCAGGGGCAGTGTAGGTGCCGACGATCTGAACCCGTGTCATGCCGGGGTCTGTGCTGCCGCCGAGCGTGATCTGGTCACCAACAGAGAGACCGAGTGTCTTCGCGAGATCGTCACCGACGACTGCCTGTCTTTGCTGCCGTGGTGGATGACCCTGCGTCAGTTCTGCTTCGGACACGGCTTCGAACGCCGTATAGTTGACGCCGCGAACGACGACTGGCTGGCCATCATGCATGGAGAAGACAAGGATTTCCGGGCTTGCAGCGATCCCATTCTCGCGGAGTGTATCGGCAGACTGTGCTGGTAGACTACTGGCGACTGGATGGACAGCACCTGGTTCCGTCAGTGTCGATCCCGTTCCCATCAACAAGGGTGCCAGCATCCCGGCGAGCGAACCAACGAGAATTACGACTGTCGCAAAGACAGCCAGCGTTGCCATACTCGGAACAAGGGCCCGCCAGTCAAGCAATCGCAGCCGGAAGAGAGCGCTATCACCAAACAGTGAGCCCGACTCGCCGACCTGCGTTCGAGCGACGGTCTGCTGTAGTTGCGCTGGGGGACGACGAACTGCTGGGAGCGCTGCCAAGACACCAGACAGAATGCTGAGACCGCCAATACAACTGTATACGATAGCGAGTTGGCGAGCAACGGCGGCAGTCACACGAACATTGAGTGACGTCGGCAGTCCGGCGAACACCGCCACGTTGACCGCCGTATTCGTGAGAATAACACCAAAGGCGTAGCCGAGACAGAGGCCAACGCCAGTCATTGTGCCTGCGCGCACGACGAAGATCCGTAGGACTGCTCTGGGTGAGGCTCCCGTTGATCGTAGGATGCGAATTGTTGGGAGACGGTCGCGGACGCTCATTCGGGTGACGCTGAAGACGGTGACGCCTGTCAGGATGCCACCGCCGATGCTCGTGATAGTGAGCAGTGTAACGAGGCTCTGAGCGCCCTGGACAAAGAACAAGAGGACGGACTGGAATGGGACGCCGTGTTGGGGACCAGTCGCCTGGGACGGTGAGGCTGTCGCCGAGATAACGAACGCGCCAGTTGGTCCGAGTGTCGAGACAGTCGACGTATTTGCGATATACCACTGGGACGGGAAGACGCTCGATTGCTCCGTACGGGGTGTGACGGACACAGTGACCGTAGCGTCTCGGCCCTGTAACTGCTGTACCGTCTGATTGTGGACCGTCCCAGCGGCAACACCTGTGGCTGGGGGTGTCCCTAGTGGAATGCCTGTTGTTCGCTGGAAGGCACCACTACGCTGTTTGGGTAGACCAACAGCCAGTGTCTGGCTACCGTCTGGCTGTGTGATGTTCGCAACGGGAACGACAATCGCACTCTGTTCGGTGGCTGCCCGTTCACGTGCCTCCTGTGGTGACTCGTAGTATGTTGCTGTGCCGTTAGCAGTGTATTCTGTCGCGATTGCCGTCGTTTGGTTGCTTGCTGCACTGAGGACGAGTGTTGTGCCAGTGAGAAAGGCGACGGTGAGGGCGATGACGAGAACAGCCAGTTTTTCTCGACGTGACCATCTGCCAAGCAGGCCCGAACGAGCGTTCATCGCTTACCCCTGACCGACGGTAGGTGCCGGTGAGAGCCCTTGGGGCGAGCGGTGACCGAACTGGGGAGAGGGTTGGGCTGTGTGCGCCGGGGGAGTGAGACGTCCGTCAGGTGAACGGCTGTTCGTCTGTGGAGTGCCGTCTGCCGCAGTAACGTTCACCCAGAGGTGGAGTTCGCGATATGCGGAGTTGGCGCTCGGATTCGACGGTACATTGCCGCGATACAGCAAGTACTGCAGCCGCATCTCTTGTCCCGTCAGCGACGGCGATATTGTGTGATTGCGTCGCCATGTCTCGTTCGAGTCCAGGGTTGTATGGAAGCGCTTTAACTCGCGTTCTTGCAGGACAGAGATCGAGCTATTTGTTTTGTTCACCCGTTGTAAGAGGACGACCACCGAATACTGTGTCTGCTCGTGCTCGTGGTTCTGAATGCCAACGTAGAGCGATTTGGGCTCGCCCTCTGTGAAGTTCGTCGGATAGTCGTCGGCGACGAGGTCTCCTGTTTCGTTCTTGGTGAGGAGGTAAAACTCGGAAAACGACTCGCCTTGCTTTGGTACTGCGACGGCATAGATCACGCTCGAGGTGGCGAGCAGGAGACAGAGGACAAGCACGACATTGAGCACTGCATCAGCGCGTGTATCAGGTGAGAAGAGCTCGGCTCGCGTTGCGGCCCCCCACTGTTGATATGGTACGGAGAACCGCTCATCTTCTGGGAGTTCCCAGCGTCGCCACGCAGCGATAGCCGTCATTGCGAGCGTGAATGCGCTGATCGTGAGGAGGACGGGAATGAGTCGGATTCCGAATGGGGTGAAGTTGAGGATGAGACCGAGCAATGGAACGATAGCAATACTCGTCCCAAACGAGAGTGCGACGCGTTCAAGTCCTGTAATGCCCGTTCCAATCGACGGAAGAACGGTTTCATCGTTCTCAGACGGGTCTGTCGCTGCATCCGTGTCCGTGGTCTGTTGCTCAGGGGTTGTGGAGGCCTCGGGAAAGAGGGCGGCGATGAATGCGTAGCCTGGTGGAAAGAGAACGAACGGAAGCCCAATTGCCGCGCGAATCGGTGTCTCGTTGATGCCCGGTACTAAGACGACGAAGCAGGTGAGACACACGTAGCCGATGATTGCAGTGAGGTCTGCAGGAAGACGGCGGAGAGGACTCGGGACCAGTAACCAGGGATCAACGTCAGTCGCCATTCGTAATTATCTCCGTACTTTTCGGATAAAAAACCCTCGAAGGAACGATTATAGCGACCTGGGGTTCTATACTTGCCACCGGAATGTTCCTGCTGTACCCCATCAGCGATACGCGGTGACTGAGTGCTACTTACTTGCTATTTATGTCATCGAAACGGGAAGCCTCGGGGCTTGACCCCGAGGCGATAATAGTTCTTATGCGCCGCCATCAGGAAATTCGTCGCAGTGGTTCTCAATCGTCTCTAACAGGGGTCGGATTTCATCGAAGTTCGGACCCTTGGTGATCGCGTTGCTCTCCTGATTCCATGTAATGAATCCTGCTGCGTCCAGTCGTGGCAAATGGTTGTGGTAGAACTCAGCTTGTGAACTACTCCCACCTACCGCATTCGGGCTTACCCAGCCCTCACTTGTTGCGGTGGGGGCTTCCTGTTTCTACGTCAGAACGTGCAGAAACCGTTTCCACAGCGGTTCCAGACTCCGCAGGCGACTTCCCGTGACAGGCGGTTCGGAGTGTCCCACTCCTACCGGATGGACACTCAGCTACCACGTCCGATGCACGCTTGTTGTCGCGTTTGAACACCGGACGCATTGGAGTGAGTGTCTTACGACCTAATTCGACTGCCGAGGTAGTAAGGCTATGGCGTGCAGTGAAAGTAACCAAAGACGGTGGGTGTATCCCCTCCCTACTCGCTTGCGTCGCTCGCTCCTTGAGGAAGGGGGCTTACCCGCCTGCATTTCAGCTAATTCGTCTCGTTCCTTCTCCCCTACCTGTAGATTCTCAACGATGGCCTTATCGATATACTGTGGATTGTGCTCATGCAACGTAACTAATAAGCGCCGTCGATGTGTATTCGCTACTATCTCGAACTGCGTCCCCCAGCTCGTTTTACTCATTGCACGTCAGCCGTAAAGACAGGGAGAAAAGAGAAAACGGTCTGTACACACAAAGCGTTTATTACCCGCCGGAAACCGAAGCAAGAGGTCAATTAAACAGGTTTTCGAGGACTTTTTCGATACCGCGCCAGAGGCGTTCTGAGAACGCTTGCTGGCTAATGTCGAGTTCATCTGCCAACGTCTCCATTTGGACTTCGCGCGGGATTTTGAAATAGCCGCGCTTGAGTGCCAGGACGACCGCCTCGCGCTGTTCGTTCGTCAATCCGAACATCCGCCCACGTAGCTCTTCCTCGGTCAATGTGTACACGCGTTCGATATGAAGCCGAATTTCGTGGTCGGTACAGTAATTGTAGAACTGGCCGACGTGATCGTGGTCCAGAAATCGGAGAACGAAATGCCATGCCGCGTTCCCCGTCCCCTCAAGAATCGTCCCTTCTGTTTCAATGATGCCTACCATGAGATCCTCTTGCTTCCCGGTCCACTCGACCTTGTAGAGTGACTGCTGGCCGAGAGTATCGAGCCGCGCAAGATTCTCAACGTGTTCACTTTCGTCGACACTGACCTCCAGTCCTTTTTGATCCGGATCGACAACCCAAAAGAAGGGGATGACGGTATTGTTAGCGGGAACGATCTCTTCGAGTTCAATACGGACATCGCCGGCCCCAGACAATGCCCGGCCTAATGCTAAGTCCTCCTTTTCAATGGTGAACTCAACGATGACACTCATAGCTTCAGCACGCTCTCAAGAGACGTAGCTGTTGAGGGAGGACTAACTAAGGAGCAATTCAGCGGCTCGAAAACAAAGAACGATAAACATGGTCTCCTGAACGTCACACACGCCAAGAGCAGGGTCTCAAGACCAACCACCCCCGAATATTGGAACTAGCAGCAAACGAGTATCTCTCCCCTCATTAGCAATGGCTCTACAGATGATACAGCAACCGATATCGAGGCCTCCGTTGCGAAACGATGTATTCGACAGAATTGGTGATAGAGTACTGCTCAATCGCCTCCGTGTCAAGCCCTATGGTGTCTGCTTCGACAACATTTGAATTTCACGTCGCTCTCCTTCTGTTCCGATCGAGAACGGAAGCGTCTTGCAGGAAGATTGTGCTAGGTTTTCTAGCAGGTTGCTGTGTCTTCGCCGTTGTTCTCACCGAACGGCGCAAATCGAATACGGCAGTGGTTACCGCAGGGCTAGACGTCTGTGACGGTAGAGAAGGCATCTTTGTCGGTTGCAACGGAGCGTTGTGTACAGATGTACATCACACATCAGGATCCTTCAGCGTCACCCCATTCAGCCACGTATCTCTGATGTTCTTGCACAGGTGTGCCTTCCATGTGGTCGCGATTGGCTATACTGATTAGGGGAAGCCATCGAAGTGGCGACATTTTGTCCTCTAAGCGGACCTTTTCAGTACTGCCAGCGTATATTCGACTCGCAGAGATAGTCGTTCCCTATCCCAGGGGCTTGGTAGTATAGAACAAAATTCTAGAATCGTGACTGGCAGGAGTATGGGACCAAGCAAGCCAGCAGTCACTATTCGGTTATTTCTGTTTTTTCAGTTACTACTCTGGGTTGGGGTTCTTCTATTTGTGTGGGTCGCTGCAAACACCATGCTGTGAACACGTCTTATCCCTGGAGGACGACCGCGAATTCTTCGGAGCTTACCTCAACGTAGAACAGAGTGGACATTCGGCTGCGGAAGTTGACACACAGGATAATCGAACGGCCAAGCAACAATATGCAGGTCAGCATGTGCCTCTAGTGAGCGACAATAAGCAATACGATCGTGCTCGGATTGGAAGCGTCGGAAAGAGCTGGTCTTGGATACTACTGGAGCGGTTTAGTTAGCATTGCTCTGCTAGCATCTGTATGAGCGGACGGAGGTCCTCATAGTGAGGGCCCTTCTGCACCTGCTCTGTTTCCTCGTCCCACTCGATGATGTCTGCATTCTCCAACTTTGGTAAGTGCGAGTGGATCATCTGGATTGTGAAGAGGTCAACGTCCTCACTGTTACTGGCCACATCAACGGGAATCAGCGATTGGATGTTGACCTGCTGGTCCTGTTCAAGCAAGGTGATCAGCAGGTGCCGGCGATACGCGTTCGCTAACACGTCCAGATAGAAATCGAGAGAGTGCCGACGGAGAGAAATCCCCTCTGTCTGTTCTCGGGTATCCCCGCTCAGGGAGCTGCTATTTTATACGAGGATAGACAAATATTAATAAATGGGTGGTTATTTTGATATAGAAGAGGGAACTCAATATGAGGTAGTTGGGGAGGAGAAGTTGGCGAGCACTTCTTGTTGACCCGGGTCGAGTAAGGACTACTAGTAATTGTGCTAATAGGAAAGAGACTCAAGGCGGCTGCATCCCTAACCTACTAAATGGTTGACACAGGTAGTGTCAACATATATTGGACCGCTACAGATAGCCACTATTTATCATAGAATCATGGTAGTGTATAACAAACATGGAGGGGGTGCTAAATGCTAGCAGTATGGGGCCAAGTCACTCAGCATTCACCATTCGGCTGTTTTTGATAGTTCAGTTACTACTCTGGGTCGGACTCCTGTTAGTTACCTGGATGGCTGCAAGTGCCGTACTGTGACTCAATGACCAATTCTTGACTTCACTACCGGGCAAGTACAACAGTTCTCTTGTTGAATCTCTGTTCTCTGCAGCAAGGGCAGGTGGAGGATGAGAAGTGACCGATGGCCGGGTATCTGCATTCGCGCGAGGAGCCCGCCTCCCTAGTGAACCGCCTTGGGGTCAAGCCCCACTGCATTCGCCTCCGTCTGTAAATCAAAAAATAGTTAGAAAAGATAATGACGGCGGAGTGGACAAAACCGGCTATGAAGAAAGACAGGCCAATAATCGAATACGTGCTCCGATCTCACGCACGTACGCAGGTACTGTTAGCGGTGGCCGAGGACTGTGACTCAACCCAGGCGCTGCTCGACCGCGATCTCGCCAGTAAATCCGCAGTCTACAATGCGCTTTCTGAACTCCAAGAGCAAGGGTTGATTTATAATCCACGTTCAAAACGGTGGTCACCAACAGGGACAGGAACAGTCGTTACCGACATGATTAACCGACAGCGAAAAACGGAATCAGTGCTCGCAACAGATCCGGACTACTGGCAGACCCACGACGTGACCGTGTTACCGCCAAAATTCCGGACACGCCTCACAGAACTTGCTGACGGCGACGTTATCCGAGCAACCGAGACGCGACCCGCCAATGCCATCTGTGAGGTCAAACAGTGCCTCACAAAGGCGAATTCGATCGACGCTATCACACCGGTCTATAACGAACGGTTAGCCGATGCAGCCACGGATGCCAACATAACACGAATCATATTCGACGAGGACGTTCTCGAAACCCTTGTTGAAGATCCGTCTGCAGAGGACATCAATAACCCTGAGCTGATTCGTGTGACTGAGGTCTCATTTGCGATCACCATCACTGATGACTGTCTACTGCTTTCACTGCCGACGTTAGACGGTAAATACGACCCTCAGACAGAATTCATCGCCGACTCTAATGCGGCACAACAGTGGGGAAAAGACCTTCTCGAACACTACTGGACGTCGGCACAGACACCTGAACAGTATCTGTCGGTCCCTATCTAACCCGAGATAAGCCAAACAAGGCCATCAGGTGGCTATGCTATCCTAAGAATTCGTGCTGCGGATGTCTCATTGAATGCAAGACCGCTACTTCCGTTTGTAGTAAGAGCAAGTACCTGATAAGATGACATCTGGCCGTAACCTGCATTTTTCATAAGTTCGTGGGTATATTATGCAGTATCGATGTACACTCTGCGAAAAGCAGTTCTCGCGGTTCCAGTCTGCTGTTTACCATGTTCGTGACCAACATGATGAACACCAGGGTGTTATCGAGGTTCAAGAGCAGGATTGACAGCCCTCTCCGCCTAAAGGCAGAGAAATCCCGAGCGTGGGATATTACGGTTTGCAGTCTCCCTGTTCTCTCGTCTGAAACGACCCACTCTCGCGGTCGAAGAGGAAGAGAGAAGTAACGGCTAGTTGGCACAGCCATCGGCGCCCCTATTTGATTTAGACTGTGAGAACAGGTTATGTCATCAAGACACAATATTTCAATGGCGGTTGGGAATTCTCGCTCTTCAACGCGAGGTGAACGCTAGAATCATCTTGGTCTCCCTACTATCGTTCTGGTTGGATTTCATTGATTAGATCAACATCTCCGTCAATACAATCTTCTATAATTGTGTTGAATTTTGTCTCAGAGAGGTCCTGCAGAAGCTGTACTGTGTCTTGTTCTTGGGTGTATTCAAGGAGATTTGCTGCCTCCATCTTTGGGATATGGCAGTGGTACAGATCAAGATAGATTTGCAGAATATCTTCTCCCGGAATTTGAGTAAGAGTTTGGGCGTTGTGTTCCAACCGCGCTACTTCGTCGGCGAGATCTGCAAGCGCGATCGGAGTTTGGTATCTCTCAAGGCAGTACAAAGCATATCGTCGCCGTTCGTTTGATAATGTCTTCAAGAGAACGTCAGAGGTCACCTGTTTGTCTTCGACAGGTTGAGAGTCATTGCCAGTCATGCAGTCCGCTATAGCATTTTTCGCATTCACTTATAGTATTACTTGTTGATGCAATTTAGTATACAAAGGAGTGGTAGTTGGAGGCTCCGATAAAACGAACAACGAACTCGTTTGACATTGCTCATCTCAGACCCTCTATTCAGTAATAATCTAATAACCTATGATTTAGGTGGTAAATGAGTAAAAAACCCTAGGCCTCTGCTATTGATTTTGTAATGTATCGAACGCGATTCCTCTCCGCCGTAAACGGTGGGAAGTTCCTCGCTACCGCAAGATGAACAGATAACACCAATTCTGCCGTTACCACAATATTAAATTTATTGGAGATAGAAATGCAATTGTCGGGCGATGCCGTGGCATTGGCGTCCACCCGATACTGGGAACAGGAATATGCGTCCGTTCACAGGACGTGGCCCCCAAACCACGTTCCTTAGATAGTATGGCTCCTCCGTCGATCGCAGCGGCAACTGCGTTATACCAGAGAATACACGTGTGCCAATGACTCGGTCGGAGATGGAGTCTCAGTGACCGGACCACAGCCCTAACACGGGAGTGAAATCGAGAGATTCCCCCGGTGTGTCGCCGGTTCCTGTGAGAGTGCGGGTTAAAACCTCGAAGGCCGATGGCCGATGTCCCATGGTGGGATGCCACGCCATTTACGGTGTGGAGGAGGTCACTTGGGAGTGGAGGGCCGAAACACGTTGGTTGACCGTTGTCAGATCATTGGGTCGTCGTTCACATCGCCGCCGAAGAGTGTTGCGAGTACCAGGAGCACACTGAGGCCAAGACTCATCGATTTGATTAGCTTTAGTGAGCTTGGTAGCGGGTTTTGCTGCCATTGAGAGACAGTTTTAGTTGGCATACAGGTAATCTCATAACTGCATCCAATGTCATTATAAGGTGATTACTGGCCAGAAATCACTGGTTACAGCGGGAATAGCGCGGATGCCCGGGATTTCATCATGGGATGGAGTACGTGGGCTTGGATCAATGTTTCTCTCCCCGGTCGGTCGGCATCGAAAGGCGTTGTCGGTGACGCATTTTTAACAGCGGTTTCCCTCCACAGGAAACTGCCTGAGGAGATAGAATTACAGTCAAACCACTATTTTTTGCTATGCACGATAGTATAGCTAACGCCTACTACAGCAGTATTGAGAGCAGGCAGCTCATAACAAAACATGAATCCGTCTTCTGCTATATCGCGTCATGGAAGAAACCAATAACCGTAGTAGCAAGGTTAAACGGAGAGGCTATCTCAAAGGAGTCGCCGCAGCCGGCATGGGTGCTGGTGTTCTTACCAACTTTGCCGGCCGTGCGAGCGCGCAGTCGAACGACGTAATGGATGTGGACGGGGACAGTGTCTACCTGCTCTTTGGTCTGGACACATCGTCGACCGACCTTGAGTCGTGGGTTGAGGACAACAAAGGCACCCTCAACGCGAAGTCACAGCAGGCGTCGTCAGAGGTCATCCAGTACCAGAATGTCTCCCAGCTGAACGTCAACCAGCAGAGTAACGCTGTCTCAATCTCCATCAACGGCGGTCAGGCAGAAGCCATCCAGCGTACGTACCAGAACAACGAAAACACGCAGGCTGGTAGTGCCCAGTCAATAAACGTAGGCACGGAGACGGAGAAGCAGAAGTTCGAGGGCGTTAAGAACGTCTACATCGTCTTCGCTGAGGAGACAGAGTGCCGGGAGTTCGCTGGCTGGGTTGTCAGCGACGATACATACGAGAGCGAGCAGACTGCTGAGGCGACGATCGAGCAAGACCAAGAGGTCGAGCAATTCAACTACAATAGTCAGAGTACTGCTGTCGCGATCGCGGAGGACAGTAGCTATTCCCGAGCGTACCAACGGAGCTACCAGGAAAACAACAACTACCAGTCTGCTGAAGCGCTGGCGGCAAACAGTGGTGATGGTGATTCCCAGACTGCCTCATCGTCGGTTATCCAGTCCCAAGACGTTACACAGGTCAACGTCAACGAACAGGGTGTTGCCGTTGCGATCGCCGTCGGCAGCGACAGTGTCGCAAAAGCATGGCAGATCAGCTGCCAGTATAACGTGAACCAGCAGATTGCCGATGCCACCGCGATAAACGTCGACCCGAAGTCGATTGAAGAGGTCACAGCGAGCGCTAAGATCGAGGCTGATGTCTCGGATGTCGAGATGACGCATTCGAAGGACGGGGACGGCCAGTCCAACCAGGTTGCGTCAGCGGACATCACGCAGGTGCAGAGGGTTGGTCAAGAAAACATCAACATGCAGAATGCGGCCGTCGCCGTTGCGCTCCAGGATAGTGAGGCGACGGCTACGCAGGCCAGCTACCAGGCGAACTTCAATGCGCAGGTCGCCGAAGCAACCGCAGTGAACGTCAATAATAGCCATCACGAGGCGTGCAAGGTGATGAGCGGCACGGACGCGAAGGGCGACGAATCCTGGGCGGTTGCTTACGATGATGGGACCCAACAGACGGCCAGTGTCGATATTACGCAGACGCAGGTTATTCAGCAGCTGAACGTCAACGAGCAGTTCAGTGCAGTTGCATTCGCTATGAACAACGGCAATGCAACGGCAGAACAGCTCAATTACCAAGTGAACGAGAACATCCAGGCAGCCGAAGCAACCGCAGTCAACGAAAGCGGTAGTGGGAACGGAAAGAAAGACCACGACGGTAAGAAGAAAGATCACCACGGCAAGAAGAAGAAAAAGAAGGGCCACCACCACGGCAAGAAGAAGAAAAAGAAGGGCCACCACCACGGCAAGAAGAAGAAAAAGAAGGGCCACCACCACGGCAAGAAGAAGAAAAAGAAGGGCCACCACCACGGCAAGAAGAAGAAAAAGAAGGGCCACCACCACGGCAAGAAGAAGAAAAAGAAGGGCCACCACCACGGCAAGAAGAAGAAAAAGAAGAAGCATCACCACGGGAAGAAAGGAAAGAAGTGCAAGAAGAAGAAGAAAAAGAAGTGTGGAAAAAGTGGGACTAAGCACAGCGATCTGTCGCTGAGCATGTTCCTGGACTTCCTGTAGGTAGCCTAACGGCATCACCTCCGTTCCATCGTTTTTGGCGAGAGTTTCCTACAGTAGTGAGATATTCAAGTACTGATTCGAGAGCTAGACGTTTAGAGATGAATTCTTTGAATTTGTCGCTTTAGCGGTTAGCTAATGGCCGATGAGACCAGAATAGGAGGCGCATCGTACGATTGCAGGTTTCGTCTGAGGACAAGCGGGGAGATCCCGACGCGAGCGCCACTAGGTGAGGAATAGAGGATTCCCTGTTGGTCGCTGTCTAAAGACCAGAAGACAACTGGCCAAGAATCAGCTGCGTGTCTCGACGAGCGACGTGGCGTGCTCGATGGCTGTTTCTGCCGCCATGGAGGAGGTACTGGTGGCTGCGAATGCGGCGTGCTCGTATGCTTCTGTCAAGTCGGCTAACCGCTCAAGGTTTTCGTCGGCGATGTTTGCCTCCTGGCAGGCAGTATAGAACTCCCAATGCGTTGCTTTCGGATCAACGTCGACCGTTGTAGTAAGCGAGTCACGGGCAGCAGCGTACGCGAGCTCGACCGCTTGCTCTCTATTGCCGTCTGAGAGTGCCGAGTTCGCTCGATCAAGAAGCGTTTCAGCGAATTGATCTGGCTTTGGTTCTGGCTCGGGGTCCTGTTCTGTGTTGGCCGGCGATTTGGAAGCGGTGGTGTCGGAGGGTGTCGAGTCTGTCTCAGAGCTCCGTGTCAAGAGTCCTGTTCGCATGAGTGCAGCAATACCCAGTAATCCCAGACCGAGCAATGAAGCGAGGAGGTACGTGGTCTGAGAGAAGAGGCTGTCCGACTCTTTCTCCGAGGCCGGAAGCGGTACTTGCGAACTGGCTTGACTCTTGTTCAGATTCGCTCCGCGTCCTGAATAAAGAGCTGAAAGCTTTGCCGTCGATTTGTCTGAGTTCAGGACAGCTTCTGGAATGGTTATGTTCGCACGGTACTGGCCGTGAGCATTGGTCATAACCGTCGTAAGCTGCTGTCCATTAAGTTGTAGCGCAACTACTTTGTTCGGAACGGGTTCCCCAGACGCAGTTGTGAGAGCCCCCGTAATCATGAGCTGTTGCCCGGTCTGGTTTACGTTCGTAATGTTGAGAGTGGTCCCTGTCGGTTGGACCGTGAATGGAGCAGTTGCATTCGTAGACGCAAGCGCCTGATCACTCAGCGGCACTGCCACACGGATGTCTTTCGAACCCGGGTTGATCTTGGCGGGAAGAGCAGCCGACGCGGCAAATGATCCATTCTCGGTCGTATTCACGGTCGTGATTTGAACACCGTCGACGAGCACAGTAACAGGTACGTTCGTCACACCGCGATCAACTGCTGTTACCCTGCCGGAGACATTGATTGTCTCATTGTACGCAGCTGTCTTCGTCGTGTTTTGTAGTTCGATCGTGGTCTCCGTCTGATGGACAGAGACGTTAGTTGTCGAATTGGAGCCGAGGTAGACGGAGCTATTTTTGGGGGCATACTGGACGGTGACCGTGTTTGGTCCGAGGGGAAGTTTGCGAGGGCGTGCAACAAATGAAAAGGTCCCGACTTCGGAGGTCTTTGTTTTGATTACCCGGCCGGGCCGTAGTTTGAGTAGTATCGTTCGGTTGGCGAGTTCAGTGCCGTTATCGCTCGTCAATTGGCCAGACACGTCAAGTGGGTCTCGATACGCAATTTCGGTTGTGTTGACGTCTGTGGTCAGTTCGGTTTCTGTAAATTCCTGTTCTTGGACCTCTGCTTGCTGCTGGGTGACGTTCTGGGTAATATTGTTGACGGTTCCTGTTTCTTTCTGGAGGTCAGCTTGCGTTGTGTTGGAGATATTCTTATAGTTTTTCGTGAGGTTATTTCCAGTGTGGTTGATCTGTGACTGGAGTCGATCAAGTCGACGGGCGAGCTCTCGGGCACGCTCGTCGTTCCCATTCTGCCTCGCTGTCTGATACTTATTGTACGTCTGGCGAAACTGCTGGACCGAGGATGCGTACTGGCGCTGGTTCTCCTTGGCCTGTTGGAACTGCTTTGCTGTCTGATCGTCTTTCTTGCTATCTGTTTCGCCAGCAACGTCGACGTATCGCGTGAGCTTACTATTATAATCGTCGCCCAGCACCGATTTTGCTTGCTGGTATTCACCTTGACTTAGTTTGACCGTGCTCGATCCAAGTTGGGAGCCAAGGCGTCCAGCAAGCCATCGTTGGACGTCACTGAGTTCGCCCTTTTTATCGACTTCATCTGGATTTTCGTGCTGGGACTGCGATGAATTGTTGGTTGTCGTTTCCTGTGCTTGGGGCGAGGACCAGTCAATGTCCTCACTGATAGAGGGAGTAGAGTGTGTATTGGTCCCGGCCACGGCCTGGCCCGGAGCAAGCAAGAGCAGTGCTAAAAAGACGGAGAAAAGTGTACTGTGGGAGGGCGTGTTGTTGGACATACTCTATTGATTGCAGTGGCTCTTGAAAGTATTTTTCGCTCAAGACAGAAAGATGCAAAAGTTACAGCGCCCAATAATAGAAGTCCGTTTCGAGGAGTCCTACCGCCATTTTCAATGGGCTCTCATAGCCTATTCATCATCTTATCAAAAAGTAGTGCAAGTATCAATAATTTTAGCGTGGCTTGATTCGTTGCGTTTCACGGGAGAACATATCTTATACTGTTATTAACTGGACCGGAATCAATACCTTCAATTAGATGGCTTCAAGTTGATTAATATATGCGGGTAACGCGTCGATTCTGGGCAACTCTCGGCCTCGGTGGGTTCCTTACTGTTGGAGCGCTGGTGGTAGCTCAACCGCTTCTCCTCGTTGGCACTGCAGGAATCGGCGCATTCATTCTCGCGCAACAGGCAGCGTTCGTTCGAACAATTCACCAACTCTCTGACGAACTGACAATCGTTCAGTCTGTATCACCGACGACTGTTGTTGCCGGCTCTGATGTCGAGGTCGTCCTTGAGGTAACTGCTCCCTCGCCCAGCCCCGTTGAGCTCTCTATCTCGTCGACACCGCCGTTAGCTGCCGCTGATAGCGGAGAGCAGCGAAAAACACAACTAGCCGTGAACGATGATTCAGCACGACAATCATTTCGACTGCAATGGCCGGTCGCCGGCAAATACGAATTTAATCAGGCGACGGTGACAGCAAGCGGCCGAGCCGGGTTTTTTGAAACGACATTCTCGAAGGGTTCAACGCCGACCGTGACGGTGAATCCACGGCAGCCGCGTGATATTCATATTGGACTTGGAGGATCACAAGTCGCAGCCCCCTTCGGACCGCAACAAACCAATGATCGCGGGTCTGGCTTTGATCCAGCAGAAATACGGGAGTACGTTCCTGGCGACCCTGCCCGCCAGATCGATTGGAAGGCAACCGCGCGTATGGATGCGCCACACATCCGGACATTCGAGGCTGAAACAAATCTCACAACTACAGTACTAATCGATCACCGGTCATCGATGGCGATGGGCGACCCCGGTGAGACGAAACTTGACTACGCGCGCCAGGTCGCACTCGGCTTCATTGCCGACGCCCAGCAGACAGATTCACCATGCGGGCTCAGGGCTGTCGCTGATGGTGGACTGACGGTCCAAATGCTGCCTGAGGCGAGAAAAGAATACTATGAACGACTTCGGAATACTCTCTACACGATCAGAACTGGCGACGGGGACGCCACAATGACATACACTCCGGAGAGTACGGCGTCACAGGCAGTTTCAACCCCAGATCAAGCACGGAAGCGAGCGTCCCGGCTCCAAAACGAGTCGTCACCCTTCGCAACACACCTCCGACCGTTCTTCGACTCAACCACACAGTACATCCATCGCATCAATGAGAAGCCACTCTATCACACGATACGAACACAACCGCCACGAGACCCAGAGACGAATATCGCGGTTCTCCTGACGGATGATTCAAATCGTGTCGAACTCCGAGAGGCAGTGAAACTGGCACGCCAGCAGTATACACAGGTGCTCGTCTTCCTGACACCGACGGTCCTCTTCGAACCGGGGACGCTGACGGATGTATCGACAGCCTACACTCGCTATCTCGACTTCGAGTCCTTTCGGCGTGATCTTATGCAAACAAGAGATGTCACTGCCTTCGAAGTTGGTCCCCAGGACCGCCTCAACGCAGTTCTCGACAGCCAGACCGCGTCCGGGAGAGCAAACCGGAGGGCGAGCTCATGACCGACCGAGCGCAGCTGCTGGTCGGCGGTCTCGGAGCACTCATCGTCACTGCTGGAGCGACGGCCGCGACTGGAATACCAGGCCTGCTAGCAGGTGTTCTGTTCACCGTCCTTTGGTATGTTCTCCCAGCAACGTACACTGTGGCGTTTGGCCAGATTATCGTCGCTGCACTCCTCGCTCCAACGAACGCCGCTCTTTTTGTACTTTTGTGCGAAGGTGGGCTTCTTGCCGTCCTTGTGAGCCCAACGCTCGCACTTGATCAGATACGCTTTCGAGTCCTCCTATCAGTCGGCTGTGCAGTCGTGTTCGCTGGCGGCGTCTGGATCCTCTTTCGCTGGCAGAGTTCGATCTGGCTGCCGGCCCTCATCCTTACCAGTAGTATCGCAGTTGGAATCTACGGCCTCCATCGCTACGATCGAGTGCTGCGCGGCGTTGTAGAGGTGGGTGAAACCTCATGAGTAAGAACACAACATCGACAAAGCCACGGACAACAGATGAATCGGCGACAACTGGTGACCAACTAGTGGAAGGATCGGGAGAAGAAACGGAAGAACTCAGGGCGCAGCTGGACCTCCTGACGGAGGAGAATGCACGTCTTCGAGCAGAGTATCAACGTGCCCGTCAAGCCAAGTATCGACGAACAGCGATTGGATTTGCCGTCTGCGGTGTGGTGGCGGGTCTTGCTGCAGTACTGTTCCCAGCATCACGGACGATATTGTTTGCTCTTGCTGGAACTGGCTTGTTTGCGGCAGTTCTGACGTACTATCTGACACCGGAACGATTCGTCACTGCGGCCGTCAGCGAGCGCGTGTATGCAGCAACAGCAGCGTGGGGAGAAACGTTACGGACCGAACTGGGATTGCAGAATATGAATATTTACGCCCCGAGCGAGGGTGCCACCAATGATGAGTTCGCTCCTGTACGACTCTTCGTTCCTCAGCACGCGGAGTATGCGCTTCCAGACGCTTCCTCGCTTGATGCGGGCTTCGTCATTCCAGAGGATGATGCTGGGCGTGGACTAGTGCTCCAGCCGACTGGGGCAGCTCTCTACGAGGAGTTTGAATCCCAGGTCGATACGATTGCAGATTCGCCGAGGGAGCTAGCGTCACAGCTCACGGATGCACTCGTCGAAAGTTTCGAGCTTGTGGAAAACGTGACGTTTGAACTCGATAGTGACGAAATAGGGATTACATTTGCTATTACGGGAAGTTCATACGGGACTGTCGACCGCTTTGATCATCCGATTCAGTCGTTTCTCGCGGTTGGTCTAGCACAGGGGCTTGACCAACCGATTACGGTTGAGCGACAACCGACAGACGGCGATGATGACCGGTTTGACTACCGGATTCACTGTTCCTGGGACACTCCTGAATAGTTTAGCTGTAATTGAGGGCGCTAAGCCCCCTTCCTCAAGCGCGAGCGAAGCGAGCGGTAGAGAGGGGAGACAGCGCCCGCACAGTTCGCAAGCAGTTCCTCCGTGACACTTACTGTCCAAGCGGTTGACAGGGGGGAGTACGATACTCACCACGCTTCCGTCGGTGTTCAAGTGCGACAAAAAGCGCGCACCGTCGGCTGTGGCCGAGTGTCCATCAGGTAGAAGTGGGACACTCCAAACCACCCGTAAAGGGAAGTCGCCTGCGGAGTCTGGAATCCCTGTGCCTTCGGGTGCAAATTCCGACACAGAAACAGGAAGCTCTGTCTGCAACAAGCGAGAGCCGGGGAGGCCCGAGCGCGGTCGGGCAGGGTAGTTCACGCGTCAACAACCTCGCAGTCGCTTCGGCTGGGCGATTCTGGTCGGCAGACCAGTTCAACCACTGGCGTCGAGAGTACGAGAAGCGTCGTGGGTCGCTCCAGCAACGTGGGTCTCGACACGCCCACGAGAACATTGAGTCCGTTGGGCAGAAAGAGTACGGACGGTTCGAGATACACTTGCACAGGGTGGCGAACGAACTCATTGAGGAGGCTGTCGAAAACGATTGTTCGCACATCGTGTTCGAGGACTTGACCCACATTCGGGAGAATATTCCCGAGGCGACGTGGCAACACGTCTGGGCGTTCCGACGCCTCTACGAGGGCGTCGAATACAAGGCCGAAGAACATAGTGTCGAAGCCGTGAAGGTAGATCCACGCAATACGTCGAAGCGTTGCTCGACGTGTGGGTTTACCCACGACGACAATCGTCACCGAGAGTCGTTCGAGTGCCAGCAGTGCGGGTACGAGAACCACGCCGACTACAACGCCTCGAAGAACATTGGTTTGCAGTATCTCCGTCGTCGGCAAAATGCAGACGATGGAGGCGCACCCGTAGATGTGCGCTTGAATCGCGGGACGCTGAACGTGAGCGGGGAGTACGCACCCCCTGCCTCGGGTGAGGCATAAAACGGGAGTCCACGCGAAAGCCTCGGGGCTTGCTCCCGAGGCGATTTACCGAAAGAATTAGTTGACATCCTTCTCAATCCTACTGTACTATGACTGAGGATCGGGACGAAATCTTGCACGAGCTTAATGAGCTACAAGCAGAGAGCGGTATTGATCCAGAAACACGATACATAATCGGGCTTCTCGGCACTACTATCCACACGCTCGGTGAACAAATTGACGACCTCCAACAACGAGTAGAAGAGTTAGAGAGCGGATATACTCCCGAAGAGAGCCAGGAGTATACGTGGTATTCAAATCGGTAAGCCCCTTAGCTGTTCGTGGAAGGAACGTTGCTGTGAATTGCCGTGAAATCACGTCCTGATCTGTTTGTCTTGTGCCGCCGGGGAACACGCGAGAGGGAATACTGTGCTTGTAGGGTTGATAGACACTATTTCCACGGCCGTGAGGGAAGCTCCTTGACGGTGCGAGTATTGGCTTCGTGGGAGCGCCAGTGGCCGATAGTCCGCGAACTTTATCTTCTCAATCATCATAACTGCCAGAAGTAATATATTATTCTTGGGAGACCCACATCTTTAGGTATGATAGTACACAACGTATTTAAATAGTAGAGTGGGAATATTTTATAGTATTGGTTTCGGAAATTTCATATTGTTCCGCTAAGAGTCATACCGTATGATAGTCAGCGACATTCGTCCCAGAATGGCCGGGAGGATGGGAGAATGAGTGCTGCACGTATTCGTGAGCGACTTCCGATTCAGCTCAGTGACTGGCGGATAACGGTTCGCGCAGTACGTCTTGTTCTTTCTATTCCTTCGTATGCAATTGTCGCGGTCATTTCCTCTCTTATGGGCTTGTCACTGTTCGTCCTTTCACAAAACATCCCGTTGGTTCAGGCTGTTATCATTGGTGGTAGTTTGCCACTTGATCGACGGCTAGCCGTACTCTTCAACCTGTATCCAGTAGTTGGAACTGCATTTTCGACGTTCACAACTGTTTTTCTCCTCATAAGCGCGGGTTTGTTTGGTACAAATATCGCGATGGTCGTGTATCACTTTCGGGAGCATCGAGTGAGTGTTAGTGGTGGAACTGGTGGTGCACTCGGGGCTGTTCTTGGTACACTTGGTGCAGGATGTGCTGCATGTGGATCAGCGTTTATTGCCGGCGTGCTTTCGTTAATCGGTGCAACGAGCCTTCTGGCGCTGCTTCCGTTCGATGGCCATTCGTTTTCAGTGCTCTCGTTTGTCGCGCTTCTTTTCTCCATTTACTGGGTTTCAGACGGTATGCGTGGAGGTACGGTCAAGGGATGTCCAGTGGATGTGAGGGATTGAGAACCCCATTTAAAATCGCCTCGTTTCTATTAATTATTCTATTTGTTTGTTCTATATTTAGTCTTTGGGTAGTAAATTTAATGTATGTCCCACAATATTGAATAATTGGAATGCGATACCGCGGGCGTTATAAGGTAAAATAGCTATCCATCCCATAAATTAAACATACATGAAAGGTAGAAAACAGAGTACAACGGAAAAACAGCAAGACAAAGATAGTAACTCACGCCGGAACTTTCTTACAAAAGCGGGGAGCGTCGCTGGTCTAGCGACTCTCGGAATTTCCCAAGCTGGAACCACTCTCGGGGAGAAGGACGAGTTCTGTCCAGCGAGGCTGGAACGTTCGGAAAATAAGGTTCTCAAAGGAACCGAAATGGAGTTCCCCACTTATACAGTCGAGTCAAAGATCCCCGGTCCGACAGCAGTTGTTGTCGGGGGTCTGCAGGGGAACGAACCGGTTGGCTGGAATACAGCAAACAAAATCCGCCAGTGGTCGATTGACTCCGGCAAGCTTGTTGTACTTCCGCAGGTGAACCCTGTTGCCATTCAAAGAGGGACCTATGTTGGCAAGAACGGGGATCTAAACGATCACTTCCCCCCTGGACGAAAAGCGACGACAAAGCTAGCACGCGCAATTTGGCGCCGGATTGAACAAGCGAATCCAGACGTTTTCTTCAGTCTTCACAGTTCTCACGGGATACTCGGTGTAAAAGAAGGACCAAATGGTGTGGGACAAGCGATTTATCCCACGCACATAGGCCAGGCGCGAAAGAACGCCAGCCAGACGGTGCAGTACATGAACAAGCAGCAGCTTGACTCAAAGCGGCCAATCTACAACTTCAAGATCGGGAACACCCTTGATGCTGACCGGCCACTTCTCACGCATAAGGTAGCTGGCGATCTGAAAATTCCTGGCTATCTTGTTGAGACGACTCGGTACGGAACGAATCTGAAGACGGAAACGAAGTGGATGACAGCGATGGTTGCGAGTCTCATCCGCCAGTCAGGAATTGATATTAAGCGGTAGACGGGCTTCGGTCCCCGTTTTCACGGAAAGTATGTCAGTATCGTCTATAGTTCCTACTCTAGCACGGACCAATAGTTTTAAAACGCTTATGAAGAAAATTACGGTGTCGAGAAATGGTCCCCGTGTAAGAATAAGCGCGGAATCAGCAAGATCGCAGCAAGACGAGCCTACCGCCCAAACACAAACCACCACAACTCATGAGCGCTACGCCCAACACCACCAAATCGTCAGATAGTACTGACGAAGAAGCAAGTACAAAGGAAACCCTGAAAGAGATCTCCGACGACAAGATCTTCCATCTCCTCCAAGTCAAACGACGTCGTGACGTCCTTCGCTATCTGCAGGACCATGGCGGATCGGCTGAGATGCGTGACGTCACAGAACAGGTAGCGGCGTGGGAGAACAACACGACGCTCGCAGAACTTTCATCGAATGAGCGCCAGCGAGTCTATATTTCACTCTATCAGTCTCATTTACCGAAACTAGACAAAGAGGGAGTGATTGAGTACGATCAAAGTCGCGGTAACGTCAAGCTCACTCCCTTGGCTGAACAGCTGAAACCCTATCTAGATGCCGCCGTGAACGATACAGTGGAAACAACCGACGACAGTGTCATCTCAAATACGGATGAGCAAGCAAGCTCAGAATCGACGCCGTGGCTCAAAGCGTATCAGTACCTCACAGTAGTCGGCCTTACTGTCCTTCTCGGATTCTGGGCTAACATTTCATTATTTACTGTTGTCGGAATACAACAATGGGCTGCAGTGATTGTTGCCCTCTTTGGAATTCTGTCGGCCGCCCAGATACTGCTCGCCCAGGATTAGGACACGGATTATCGTATTCCGAGTAGTTCACTGCTTCTTTGGAAAAGCCAAAGGAGACTCCCGAGGTCACGTTTAGGCAGAAAGCCAGTATATAGCGATACAGTTAATTTGTACGAGTCACAACCAGTAGTTACCGGTGTACGCGCGCCAAAACTACCACCAGTAGTGAACATCCTTCCCGAACCTGGTAGTCGGCAGTGTACAGCGGTTTCCTTCCACCCCATTACAAAGGCTTGCATAGTGTAGCTGCCCCATTTATTGTTAGGTATTCAATAGGAACTCACCGATAAGTATATTATATGCGATTGTCTTTATCATAGCATCGTATGGGGATAAATGATGGCGAGTAAGTCTCAAAATTCCATTGAAACTACGAACACCTGGAAAGGAATTGGAGCAGCAGTATTCTTTTCATTGTCTGTTTGGATCCTCGTCATCATGTGGTTGACTGCTCTGTGAAACGATATTTACAATTAGTTAGTTAGAGCCGGAAGTATTGACTGTCGCTGTTTCTTTCTGTTCAGTAAATGAATCGCTGCTTGGCGGTGTAATCGTGTCTAAAATCTCTCTCAAAACAGTTTCTGTCGTCTGGTCACTAAGTTCAGCGTCAGTGCTCAACGTCAAGCGATGGTTGAGTACTGGAACCGCTAACCGCTTCACATCGTCCGGAATGACGTAGTCACGACCATTGATGGCTGCACGAGCTTTCGTGGACTGCATGTACGCAATTGTAGCTCGCGGCGAACCACCGTATTCAAGATCTGAGGTGTCACGAGTTGCAGCGACTACTTCACGGATATAGTCCTTTACTGACGGGGCGACGTAGACATCAGCGACAGTCTGGCGAGCATCTAAAATCGAATTCGGAGAGACTACCTGCGAGACTTCTTCAGGGCCAAGTGTGGGGTTGCCGTCAAAGCGGTCGAGAAGCTTCCGTTCGTCAGTTTCATCGGGGAGCTCGACGATGAGCTTCAGCTGGAAGCGGTCACGTTGTGCTTCCGGAAGTTCGTATGTTCCCTCCATCTCGATCGGGTTCTGCGTTGCAACCACCATGAACGGGGTTGGAAGCGACAAGGTCTCGCCTTCGATTGTAACTGTCTCCTCTTGCATCGCTTCTAGCAGCGCACTCTGTGTTTTGGGCGTTGCACGATTAATCTCGTCAGATACCAGTAAATTCGAAAACACGGGTCCGCGCTGTAGTTGGAACTCGCCACTGGGTTCTCGATACACGTGGGTGCCAGTGATGTCTGCAGGGAGTAAGTCCGGCGTCATCTGGATACGGTTATAGTCCAGCCCAGTTCCACGGGCGAAAAGATTCGCAATTGTCGTCTTGGCAACTCCAGGCACACCCTCTAAGAGGACATGTCCGCGTGTGAGAAGCGCAATCGTGAGACCTTCGATGATCTCCTCGTTACCGATCAAAACCTCATTTACTTCATTGCGAAGCTGAGAGTGAATTTCTTCAGGCGTAGTCATCAATAGTAGTCTCTTGGACGATAGGGATAAATTATGGGTATCGGGCCACGTATCAAGAACTATCGTCGTCTGTCACGAACAGCGGCCACTACACGTTCAAGTCGATCTCTTTCCCACTCCGGATACTGTTGCGCGAGATACGCCGTAAGCTCTTCAGCGTCTAGCTCAGTCGTTGAAGCCGACTGCAGGGCTCCATCTCCTCGACGAAGACGGGTTACGAGCACAGGAAGTATAGGCCGTTGCATCCAGACAAAGAGGACGCCGATTCCAAGGAGACCAACGAACAGCTGCAGGAATGCAGACTCTCGAAGCACCAATGTTGCAACCGCTAGTGGCGGCAACGACGCAGAATGGGAATAATCGAGTAACACTCGGTCGTGCGTAGACACAAGATTCTGGACAAACTGACGGTTCCCGGGTTGATCGATCATTGAGTTAATGAGGATACTAGGATCACTCACAACGATAACGCGGCCGTCACCGACTGACTCAACAGTTACAACAGGCCACGTCCGAACGGTTTCACGTGAATCTAAATTGCTATTGCCGTTCGTGTCAAGATATGCAAATCCTGAGCTGTTGACGATTGCAGTCGCACTATTCGGCCGAACTGCTGTTCCATGGTTAAGCGTGAGAGCCGAGACATCCGCAGCAAGCGGATGATCCGAGACGTTCCGTGCACGTGGCATCGCAGGTGATTTGTAATTGTACCGTTCGTCACGAAGTCCGTGACCGTCGATTCGGGCTGACGCTCCAAGGGAACGGAGCAACGGATTCGTATGACTGCCAAAATCTCCTGCAACAACGAGCGTTCCACCCTCTTGAACAAACTGCCGGAGGTGTCGCTGCGACGCCTCTTCATAGGGTTGATCCGGTGAAAGCACTATTGAGACCGTATTGTTCGGGCGTGTTTCAGTGTATGTCGTCGTTTTACGAACAATCGTCGTTGAGGCACCAGTCTTCTCAACTTGGGTTTGGAATTTCGATGTACCATCCCATGCCCCGTTATAGACGCCGAAGGAGGCCGCAGAGGTGCTCGCTGCGACAATGACTGCCACTACTATGACTAGTATGAACCCCGCAAGGATGCGTGCTGGAGTTGACTCAAGTTTTTGCCACACCATCTTAGAGTACCCCCGACGGGAGAATCGCAAGTATACGGCGAACAACGATGTAACCGAAGACGATCAATCCGAGTCCGATAAGCCATTTTAGCCGACGCCGCCATGTCGGTGTGACAGCGATCGGTGCAGTGAGTTCGATCAGCACAAGAAACCCAATAAATGAGAGAACGAAGAACAGTTCGAGCGTTATCGCGTCAAGGAGCGCAAGGACAAGGATAGATCCGAGCATCCACGCAACTTGGCCATGGATGAACCGTTGTCGACGCTGTGTCGCCATTTAATTTCTTAATGGATGGTTGGTCTTACTAAGGTATCGGTGTAGACTTACACAGTTCGAGGAGAAAGCCCCGCCGTTCACGGCGGAGATGAATCCGACAACTCCGCCACAACCGCCCGTTTTAACTGGACTTAGGCGCTAAGTCCCCTTCCTCAAGGAGCATCCGCCCGGAAGACGAAGGCCATCATACCGTTCCAGAGAGGGCGTCACCGAGGTCGTGGTGACACGGCAGACAAAAAGCAACCCTCGCCCGATTGTGCCTGCCCACCGTGGCACGAAGGGCAGGCAGGCCGATGGCACGGCCCGTGCCCCGACGCGGGAAAACCTGCGACCGGGGGCATCCCCTCCATCCCGGAGAGACGAACGGGATGCCCGGCGCAAGCGGATACTGCGTCCACTCGGACGCCGAACACGCCACACACCCGGTATCGCCTTGCCGGACCCCGTTCGGCAGGCGAGAAGTTGCCAGCGGGGACGCGGGACCGGCTCGCTGTCCCGCGTTGGAATCCTCGCCCATTAAGACAGGGAGGATGTCAACTACGGCTGACGCCGCTCGCTCCGTTGAAGGTGGAGACTTAGCGTTTGTAACCAGCTAACCTGGCAAGAGCGAAGCCTCTAACAGTCCGGGTCTGAAACCCAGTACTATGTGGCCCTGGGGACATTTCGCTGTTGGGTATATTCTGTACTCGTTACTCTGTCGATACAGACGGTCCTTCCCGCCATCACCGACCGAAACGGTCGTTCTCCTCATCGGGACACAGTTCCCAGATCTTTTGGGCAAACCACTTGCGTGGACGTTCGGTGTCCTTCCGTCGGGACGAAGCCTCTTTCACTCACTCCTGACGTGCGCGCTGATCCTCGGCGGCCTCTGGTATCTATTTGTGCATGTACGCAGTACTACCACCGTTCCCGTGATGGCGTTCGCCGTCGGGTATCTCAGTCACCTGTTTGGCGATGTCCTTAATCCATTGCTGAACGGCGAGTTTGCAAGGCTTAGTTTCCTGCTATGGCCGATACTACCGACACCCGACTATGAGACCCAGCAAAGTTTCATTGCACATTTCACACAGATAGAAACATCCTCCTTTTTCACATTACAGTTGCTGCTTCTCATCATCGCTATCCTGCTTTGGATCGCCGACGACGCGCCAGGGTACCGACACCTCTGCAAGACACTTACTATGAAACGGCTTGAAAGACAGGAGGATTGACATCCGCCTCCGCGTGAACACGGCGGACTCCCGAGCAGGAGAAGTGTTAGGTCTGCAACAACTGACGCTACCACTTCACGGAAGTCTGCATCTACAGGCGGAGCAGGCCGAGTGCCTCGGGGTCGTTCGAGAGAGCGAAGCTCGCTCGTGATGACGTGACGCCGTCGGCGTCTCGAACCACGTGACACCGAGACGGTTCACTGAAACAACGCAATGGGGGTGTAGATTTCCATTCGACAATGGAAGTAATTAATGACGGTGCTGTATCCCCACGCTAAAGGCGGGGGCACTAGCACCTGCGATCTCTCTAATAGACGAGTTTCTTTGTGCCGTGGGAAGCCCAGATTTTGTAATGGTGTTTCTCCCTCGATTTTATTCTCGTATTTTAACCCCTATTCATAATAGAAAATACTTTTTCCGGTAATATTTTATCCTTGGAGAGTATTTGTTTAGTCGTCGGGTGTACTGCTGGTATCTGGGTGTGTCATCCGACCAGTGGGAGAGTCGTGGTCGTAGAGACCAGCCACGATTCTCTTGCCGTGTTTCATACGAGAGTAATCTTATGAATTGCAGGCGAGAAAACCCACGACTTTAGTCGTGGGATGAATCGCCGTCTTCGGCTTTAAACGCTGAAATCGAAAGGCTTGAGTGCCTACACTACGTATCTGTAGTTGTCGATTCGATGGTACCCCATCGGATTCGACGGTCCGAAAACTGGCAGTTGACTTGGTGTTTGCCTCATCAAATAAGTAAGCCTTCTGACACCAAACCGACATAAAACAATCAGATAACTCCGAATCCTTCACGGGATAGGAGTAACGGGGGCGTGGCACTCCCATCGGCACGTCGGGTCGTAAACGTAAGTTCCCAAACCAGCGCATTGCAGTGCGGGCGTGGGAAGCCCACGACTTTAGTCGTGGGAGGATGTCACGAATTGCTGTACGGCGTGAAGTACCTCAGGGACACGCCCCGAGGCTTCACCGTTTTGTCTGTGTCGTCCAGAAACGGACGGACAGACGCAGGCGAATGTACTTCCCCTCGACTTTCCCGAACTGGGTCGGCTGGAAGTAACACCCGAACACCTCGCTGGTATCCGTGAGGATCGGTCGCTCCACCACGACCCGACAACACCCGTCTCACCGCCGATGGCGGGTTTTGAGAGGAGTCGCATTTCCCCACTTCCGAGAACGACCGCTTCGGAGTACGGTCGTTAACCCACGTCACGGTCGTTAAACCACGGTACGAGACGTGGTACGGTAAACCTGTTGACGGGCGTCACCCTCGGGGGCACGCCCCGAGACACTCGCCCTACTCAGCTTGTAGAATATCCTATAGGGGAAGGAACTATTTCCCAGTCAACTACCCCGCCCTGACGCCCGCTTACGCTTGCGTCTGAGGGCGGGCTTGTCCGTGGACTCCCAGTCTGCCGACCCGGATGGGTCGTCGGGGGTGTAATCCCCGTACCTGTTTAGCGTCCCGGACGTCAGGGCAAGTTGACCGTCGCTCAATCCCGAGGGACGTTTGCCCTCGGGTACAGTTAGCAATCGTTTGCCGATGTTCTTCGCGGCATTGTAGTCGCCGTCGAGTTCGTACCCATGTGGGAGGGATAGTTTACAACGTACAAGTCTTGGACAGTACTCGCTCCACTGACCGTGTCCCACTAAAAAGAAGGATTTTGTGATCTGAGCGGTCCCACACTCAGAATTGGAAGAAAGGGTCTATGTACCCTTGTTATTCTCGACGATACGCGAGGAATGCGGCGGAGAGGATCGCGATTAGGCTCACGGCAACGCCGAATCCAGGCTGTCCACTGCTACTCGTCGTGGTTTCCGTAGTGGTGGACTCGTCACTTCCGTTGCCGTCATCCTCAGTGCTTTCGTCGGTTGTGGTCGTTGAGTCACCGGTCTCACTACCGTCGTCTGCGGTAGTCGTCGTGTCCGAGTGACCGTTTTCACCGCCGTCTTCGCAGTTACAATCGGTCGTCTTTCCGTCCTCTGTCGGTTCGGACTCATCTGGGGTGTCGGGCATCTTCGCGTTGCCGAAGAGGATGGTGACGTTTTCGATGTGAACGTTCTGAATCAGGACACAGTAGGTTCCGACATTTTTGTTTGGCATGTCGGAGTTGCCGCCCATTTTTTCCAGCATTTTGGATTGCTGGTCGCCTGCGACAAGCTGGGCCGGACGGATGACGCGGTCTTTCATCGTGAAGTCACCGAACGTCAGCGTCTTCTCGGGAGTGCGGTCAGTGCCCACGACGAAGGACCATTTATCGATATGCATTTCTTCGATCTTAAGGCGATAATTGGCCTTCGGACCCTTCTTGTCTGACGCCATATGCTTTTTATGGCTCTTCTGCATTTTCTTCGCCAGCTGCTTCATCTTCGACATTTTGTCCGGGAGGTCAACAACGATGGCGACGTTTCGAATTTTGACGCTCTTAATGCGAATGCGAACAGTTTCTCCCTTTTTTCGTTTGATCTGCTTTTTAGCCTGCTTCTGAGCCTGTTTTTTCGCAGGCATCATTGCAGTCTCCATCATGGAGGGCTTCTGTGCCAGCTTCTTGAGTGAGATAGTGAATTCCTTATTTTTGATTGTAGTCTCTTCTATGGTAACTGTCCGGTCGACTTCCTGATCTGGACCGATCACGAACGACCAGTTCTCCATTGTTACCTCTTTCGCCTCTATGATGAATTCATCAGGAGGCGTTGGTTTTTCTTTTTTCTCGGAGACGTTCGCCGTGTCTCCAGCCTGTACGACACCGAATGCTGAAACACAGAGCATACCGGCGAGGAGTATGCTCAGGAATTTCTTCATGTTCATCTTTGTTCTGTTATGGCAGTAGCTTGGTTAGGGACCGTATTTTAACAAAATACTTGCCTTAAGTTTAAATCTTGTGTATGATGAACAACATGACAGAGTTGTTTCTATAATATATACCATCAATATATCGTACCAGTCTAGTAGGTATAAATTCATAAATAAGTAGGTATTAGTATAGAAGATAAAGAATTGGTCATAGATACGGTAGATTTCGAATCTAGCGAGAAAATACGCAAATATTATCATAGAAATACTCATATTCAGAACTACCATTTATGCCCCCTATAGTATCAGATATAACTTATTTTATGCTATATAGGTTTGATAGAAAGACAGAAATTCAACGAACAGGGTCGTTCTCACAACCGACACGGGAGAAGGAACTGCAGTGCCATTAGGACAACAACCGCAAGCAGAATCGGAGAGGAGATCGTTACCGTTTCCAACGGATAGTCCGCTTCTCTCCGGAAATACTGTACGAGAGCTGTACCGCAAGTCCACCAGAATACCGGGCTGACTTCGGGACCTCAAAAACACCCTTCATAGATTTTGAGCTCACTGGATCGATATCTGTAGATGTAAACATCTCCCATTTCTCCCCAACGCCAGTGATTAACCCATATTTTCCTTCTTCCGTCCGAACGGAAGGCGCCTCCATACTAGGTAACGCCTGGGCACTCTCATTCGTGTTTTGCAATTTAAATGTAAGGATACCCAAGACATTCCCCTTCTTCGGAGTTACCTCCTCGCCGTTGATGGTATAAGAGTCCACAAGACGAGGATTTGAAACTGTCATTCGAAGGCCGTTCTTTATTTCAACAGGTTCTCCGATCGTAGTAGTTCTTACCTCCTGAGTAGAGCTCGTGGTCTCTGTTGAAGTTTCTTCACTGGTCGTTGTTGACCTCTCTTCGTCGGTCATTGAGGCTGTCCCGTCAGTTGTTTCAGAAACTGACTGACTCGTCGATTCGGGTGTGGTGGTCGTACTCGCTGGACTAGTAGATGTCGAGTCTGTGCCCTCATCGCTTGAACAACCCGCCAGAAGCGTTACTGTACTTATACCTAGACCGGTTATGAACATTCGTCGTTCCATAGAGTATCTATTTCTTTTGCTTCCAAGCCCTATTTTAGTACCGATAAGCAGTTGTAGATATGGTGAGATCGCCTTATAATTCCCATAATATAGTATCGATTGGTGATATCCTCCTGCGCCTACAGACGTAGGCTCTCGAGGGTCTTCTGTTACTCTCGTCACTTCGGATAGGTGGGAGTTGAAGGTGTCTGACCGACGGTAATGACGTTGCTACGAAGCCAATACTCGTACCTGTGACGGCTTCGAGATAGCGTTGTTTTTGTATTCGTCAGCGCGGTCGGCTTACCTATTTGGTTTCGGCTTTCGCCGTGGCAAACACCGAACCAACTGCCAGTTGTCCGCACGCGTTCGCCTGGACAAGACGACGGAGCGTGAACCTTCAGTAGACAGTAAAAGCAAACGAACACAGCGGTTCCTCTATGCCCTTACGGACGGGGCTTATTTGCCTGTCATCCTATCTGTCAGAGGTTGTCAAACTTGTTTTGCGATGTATGGGGCGCTGTCTTCCCTTTCTGCTCACTTCCCTTGGTCGTTCCTTGAGAGAGTCTAGTGCCTATATTTCAGATAAACACAGACATTATATAATGGTTTGTTGTAACTGTGAATAAGTTGTAATATTTATCCAGTATCGAAAACCTAAAATAGAAGTGCTTTGATTGTAGGACTGAAATCCATGACCCCCTCACGACGGATGTTTTTGACGGCAACAGGCAGTGTCGGACTACTCGGCATGAACGCACTACAAACGAATAGTGCCAAGGAAGATGGAAATCTGACACGTAACTCGTTGACTCTTATGGCTAACACAAAACGAGAAACACCAGTGTACATTACTACTGCAGCCGAGGCTGGTCCGACAGTGATGGTCGTCGGCGGAATGCACGGGAATGAACAAGCTGGCTTTCTTGCTGCAGCAAAGATAGCAAAGTGGAATATTGACCGTGGGACACTCATAGTAATCCCGCGGGCAAATGCATACGCTGTCAAAGCCAGGGGACGAACCGGAAGTGGAGGATACGATCTAAATCGTCAATTCCCGACCGGCAAGAAACCCACAACAAAACTCGCACGCGCCATTTGGGGCGTTGTAGCTAAATTCCAGCCGGACGTCTTCATCGACCTACATTCATCGAGGGGTATCTGGGACGGCAACATGATTGGCGGTGTCGGACAAGCCATCTTCCGTTCCTGGGACAAGGTAGCTGAACAGGAAGCCAAAGCCACGGCCAAGCACCTGAACAAAAACTACGTTTCGCGAAAAGCATACGAATTCACAACCGTCCCCTTCTCCAGCCCAGGAGATGAACCCGCTGGGATGCTCGCACATAAGGCAGCGCGAGATGCCGGTGCAAACGCATATCTGGCAGAAGTAACATCCCAGAATACAGCCGAAAAGAAACGAATCAAGTGGCATCAGCAGCTCGTTCGACAACTCGTCCAAGACAAACTCTTCACTTCACAAAATCAAACCACAACAACACCAACAACGACTACTACCTCAACCACTACCACACCCACCACGACTACTACCTCAACCACTACCACACCCACCACGACTACCACCTCAACCACTACCACACCCACCACGACTACCACCTCAACCACTACCACACCCACCACGACTACGACGACAAAGACGGCAACTACTACGACCCCCGAAAAAACGACTACAACAACGACAACAGAGTCGACAACGACAACCGAAGACCAAACGACGGTGTCGACAACATCGAAGAAAACAGCGACCACGACACCGGACAGCAACCTAACAACGACGAAAACCAAGAAAACAACCTCTGCATCAACCACCTCTACAACAGCCCAACCGACACCCACCACAACAACCAGTAAGTCGACGACTACGACGGTATCTGAGAAGACGCCGACATCGTCAACCACCACAGCGCAGAAAACGACGCAAACTACGACGTCTCAAGGGACGCCATCGACAACTAGTGGCGAGACTACAACGACTACGACAACACCACAGGGAGACAAGAAGGCAGATAAACGGAACAAACCGCCTGTGGCTCAAATTAAGGCAACACACGCTGGTAATCGTGTGAGTAGGGATACGGAAATAACATTTGACGCATCCAAGTCGAAAGATCCCGACGGTAAGATTGCGAAGTACCGGTGGGATCTTGACAGCGACGGAAAGATCGAGAAGACCGGACAGCAAATTACGATGACGCCGCGTGTCTGTGGAGAATTTACCGTGAGGCTGCAAGTCCAGAGTGACGACGGTGCTACGGATACTGCCAAAATTGTTGTCTCGACCTCATAATGGCTGTTCGCTAGCTGAACTGACCTCGTTTCTCTCACCACTTGCGGCGAAAATGTTCTGTCAATCTCACAGACATTCTATGGCTGAACTCCAGGGAAAATTCGTTTCTTGAGGATCTTGAGCTATCCACGGCTAAGGCCGTGGGTTTTCGTCTCGCACTTGCTATAAAGTCAAAAGCGCTATATCGAAGCAGGTGCGTTGGAAGTCGGGATTACAGTGGGTGTAATGACTCTGTGATACGTGATTTCGGGTAGATCGGTGAACGGAAACTGGTTCAGATCGACTCTCAAGCGCCCGCTCTTGTATCACTACAACTATGTTTCTGAGACGAGAACTTTCTTGACGACCTGAGGATCTTCGAGTAGTCGATGTTCAGTATAGCTTCCTTCTGCGCTCCCACCGCTCTGACGCGTCTGCTCAATAACGTCAAGAAAAGCCTGCTCGCGAAGCAGATCCCGGACACGTCGCGTAGAGAGTGGGTCACTGTCCATCTGCCGGCAAACCTGTTCATACACTTCGTAGACGCGAGTTGTCCTGAAAGCGTCCTCGTCATTGTCCAGCGAGAGGATAGCAAGCGCCTGAAGCGCGTACTTTGAGTGTGGTGTTGCACCGCGGATGAGCTCGCGGAACCGGTCGTTTTCTGCGCGTTCGCGAGCCTTCTTGACGTACTCCTCCCGAACGGTAGCAGCATTCTCCGTCTGCGCAAGTTCGCCTGCATACCGGAGGATGTCGATAGCTTTCCGAGCATCGCCGTGTTCTTGGGCGGCTTGGGCGGCGGCGAGCGGGATGGTTCCGGGTTCAAGGACGCCTTCGCGGAAGGCGTCACTGCGCGCCTCCATGATTGACCGCAACTGGTTGGCGTCGTACGGCGGGAAGACGAATTCACGCTCGCAGAGACTCGATTTTACTCGCTCGTCCATTCGGTCCTTGTACTTGATCTTGTTGCTAATGCCGATAACGCCGAGCTTGCAGCGTTCGAGTTTTCCGGCTTCGCCCGCGCGCGAAAGTTGCATAAGGATGTCGTCGTTTTCTAGCTTGTCGATCTCGTCCAAGATGACAATGACTACGTCGTACTCTTCGTCGAGAATACGCCAGAGCCGTTTATAGTACGTCGATGTCGAGATTCCTTTATCCGGAATAGAGATATCGGTGGCGGTGGTGTTCGTCCCGCTGGCGATGGTTTGGACCGCCTGGGTCTCGGTGCTGTCTTGGGCACAGTCGACGTAGGCCACGCCGACCGAGACACCTTCCTCGTCTGCTTCGTCGACGAGTCGGCGGGAGACATGTTTCGCACAGAGTGATTTGCCAGTGCCAGTTTTGCCGTAGAGGAGGACGTTACTCGGAGATTGGTTGAACAGCGCCGGATTAAGTGCATTTGCAAGCGCTGAAATCTCGTCATCGCGTCCAACGATTCGCCCGTGGTCAGGGAGATGGTTGATTTCGAGGAGTTCCTTCTTGGCGAAGATTATGTCTTCGCGGGAGAACAGATCGTCCGAGTCGGCGTCGCTCATAGACACCACGTTTCCAGTGAAATCCCTTTACTGTTGCGGGGAAAGGCGATGAAAACGGCAGATACGGATACTGGCAACGAGTGGGCTAGACTTCGGGTAAGAAGCCGGCTTAAGAGCAGGGACCAACGAAATGGCGAGAGAGTCGAGAGACACACACCGTGTTTCCAGTGAAATGGCGGTTGAGGGTGGGGGATGAGAGGAGCAAAAGACGGTAGAAACGCTGACTAATCCTACCGAGGTACCGTTTGTTTTAAGTGTGATAAAGGTCTATAGTCCATTAAATAGATCGAAATCAAAAATAGAAAATGCGACGAAGTCGCAAAATGTTCCACATGAAATCAGGGTTTTCGCTCTTTTCGGTGCTTGCACTCTATCGGTTTTCACTGGAAACATGGTGTCTCTATCTCCACAGCACCAGAAAGGAGAAGACGGTGCGAGTGAAGGTGAGGATTTGACTAAAGGAAGGCGGGAGAGAGAAAGAATAGAACTAAGCTAAAGATCAGTTCTGTATTGGACACCTCATTTCCAGTGAAACACACCTCGTTTCCGGTGAAAACCCTCGTTTCCAGCTTTGAAGGTGGGATTTAGGAATACCACACACCTCCTTTCCAGTGAAACCTACGACAGCGGCCTGATTTATTCGGAATGAGCTGATCGAGAGAAAAGATGGTGGTTAGCCTCCCGAAGGAAAACGCTGAAATCTCGATCCGGGTCGGCAGCACACCGTGTTTCCAGTGAAAGGCATCTCTAATCCGATAGCTCAATTCTCTCGCCTAGGTGTTTTCCCTGCTTTCTTCCCCCGACACTCGTTTTCTTTCTTCACTCCCGTTCTTCTCCTTCCTCTTTTGTTTTCTCCAAGCCTTCGTTTCTCTTCCACCCTCCCCCTCCTTTTCCCTATTTCACTGGAAACACGGTGTGTGTGTCTTAGAGCTAATTGTTACCGAATAGCACGACTAGCAATGACGTGAACTGACTAGGCGACAGAGACATTATGTATACGTATAATAATATACCACATAACGGGTTCAACGAGATCGTTGTTCTACAAATTCGATAACTAACGCTGAGCACTAGGTAATTTTACTCCGACATAAATAGTTCAAACCGTCGTTCAGAACCGTTCACACGTCTGGAAGCAAGTTAGACACGAGATAATAAAAAGTGGGGAAATCTATATTGAGATAGAGGATGCCCTCCAAGAAGCTCTATCGGTTCGGCTTCGTTTCACTTATCGTTCTCTCACTACTTGCTCTGGCGAACGGAGCGGCCAGTTCCTCAGTGGGGCAGACCGACAAACAGCTCCGCCAGGCGAACATCTCCGACGGCGGCAGCGAAAAGCCGGTCGCCGACCCTCGTAACGGTATCACGGTCGTCGCGACGGACTCAAACACGTGGACGGGGAAAGCAGGGGACGGCCCGCGATCACGTGCGGAACTCGTCGGGCTCAACCCAAATGGAACGGTCCTCTACTACAACGATAGCCATACGCGCTACTGGGACGTCGACCAGGTGAACGGCACTCGTGCCACGGTCGAGTACTTCTACGCCGACCACATTAGTAAATCCAAGTGTGGGCAGGAAGTGTGTACTCGCAACGGTATCGAGCGGGTGAACCTCTCGACTGGCGAAGTGACGCCGATCTTCAGTCGTGTCACGCCGGGCAAACACTCGACGCGGTGGCACGACGGCGACCGCCTCAACGACACACGGTACGTCGTCGCCGACATCGCCCAGGACCGGGTGTTCGTCGTCAACACGACAACTGGGCTCGTTGAGTGGTCGTGGGATGCCCAGCAGGCGTTCGACCCCCAGACGAGCGGCGGTCCGTACCCTGAGGACTGGACGCATATCAACGACGTTGAGGTGGTCCAGAACGACCGCATCATGGTCAGCGTCCGCAACCACGACCAGGTCGTCTTCCTCGACCGCGAGACGGGCGTCGTGAAGAATTGGACGCTCGGATCGGACGATAACCATGACGTCCTCTATGAGCAGCATAATCCGGACTACATCAACGCCTCCAACGGCGGGCCAGCCGTTCTCATCGGCGACTCTGAGAATAACCGGGTCGTCGAGTACCAGCGCGAGAACGGCTCTTGGAACCAATCGTGGACGTGGCAGGACGCGCGGACGCAATGGCCGCGCGACGCCGACCGTCTGCCGAATGGGAACACACTCATCACCGACTCGAACGGCAACCGCGTCGTTGAGGTGAACGACCAAGGCAAGGTTGTCTGGTCGGTCGACATCGCGTTCCCTTACGAGGCCGAACGCCTTGGGACGGGTGACGAGAGTACGGGCGGCCAGAGTGCGAAGTCGCTCGGACTGGGATCAGAGGAGGCGAGCAACTCCGAGAGTGGTGGTCAGGTAAACGACAACCAGAAAGAAGGTATAGCTGGAAGTATCTGGGTAGGTATAAAGAATCTCGTCCCAGGCCGATACATGAACGCGCTCATGTACGTCCTCCCGGCCTGGATGGGACCGACGGAACTGGCCGCGCTCCTAGTGACCGTCCTGAGCGTGCTCGCTTGGGCTATCACCGAATGGCGCTGGTCGGAACGGTCGCTGTCCGTCCCGTGGACGATTAACGTCGAACGGAAACAATGATAGGCTTCTGCCCTGCACATCCGACCGAACGCCGTCGCCCCCGACAGGACTCTCATCCTGAACGCCGACGCACTCGGGGCGGATACGTCGACCGTGATCAATGCTACGCGACCCGGCCAACACGGACGACGAATGCCAACGCATTGAACGCAACCCACAGCGAATACACTGACAGACATATGATGAGAACAGCGAGGAAACGTACTCGACGCCCGATACGCATCAATGAGCAGAGTATCGATACCGAGGTGATACCGGATGTCGCATAGAGTCAACGAGCAGGAACGCCGGAACGTTGTATCGAGACTGCTTGATCTCGCTGATGACGAGCGTGTCTGGCTCGCGACTGCGATCGCGACCGGACTGCTAGTGTACACTATCTATCTGACGACGCATCCGTATCCAGCCTACGGTGCTGGACTGTACATCAAAATAGCCGAGGAAATCAGCGCACACGGGTACGCGCTGCCGACGAAGATTCCGGAATACACCGCCGATGGCGTACCGTTCGGCTACCCGCCACTGATGTACTACGTCTCAGCAGTGTTGATGGATACAACGGGCATCGACCCTATCACGCTCAGCCGTCTCTTGCCTGGATTCATCATCGTGCTATACCTGTTGCCGTTCTACTACCTGGCACGCGAGGTGCTCCAGACGACACCCCAGGCCGGTTTCGCCACGATGCTGCTGGCGGTGACGCCCCCGGCGCTCCAGTGGCACCTCTCGGCCGGCGGTATCGTCCGTGCACCGGCGTTCCTGTTCACAATCACTGGTGCGTACACCGGCTTGCAGCTGTTCCGGACCGGCAACCGGACGTGGCTCATCCCGTCAGCGGTGCTGTTCGGGTTGACGATCCTCACACATCCAGTCTATACCGTCTTCTTCGGGACGACGTATCTCGTCATGTACGCCTGTTTCAATCGATCAGTGTCCGGGCTGGTGAGTGGCGCGACCGTCGCTGTGGGCGGAATCCTGCTGGCCTCTCCGTGGTGGACCCAGATTGTGGCCACGCACGGTATTGACGTGTTTACCGCCGCATCAGGAACTCACACCGGAATCGGCGGCGGATTCATGCGACTGTTCGGACAGCTCGTCTACCCCCTTGATCTTAGCCCCCCGCTAATATTCTTCCTCGGTTCATTCGCTGGCGGAGCGTATCTGCTTGCGAAGCGGCGCATCTTCCTCCCGCTGTGGCTGGTGTCTGCCGCGTTCATGCTCGGGAAGACCCGTTTCCAATTCCCAGCCGGGGCGATGATGGCGTCCGTGTTTGTCTTCGAGGTTGTCGTTCCCCGCGTTCGCGGGTGGTCATCCCGGTACAGGGGGTCGGCTCCGCTCGTCGTCGTCGGCGTGCTCGCGATCCTCTCAACTGCGGTCGGCGGCGCGTTCGCCG
This sequence comes from Halomicrococcus pelagicus, assembly GCF_050954125.1. Lineage (NCBI taxonomy): Archaea > Methanobacteriati > Methanobacteriota > Halobacteria > Halobacteriales > Haladaptataceae > Halomicrococcus > Halomicrococcus pelagicus. Next base: position 76,701 of record NZ_JBPBWC010000009.1, read on the forward strand.
CGGGGATGTTACACTCCCACCAGGGAAGTAACAGTCAGCCTGCCTTCATCGACGAAGACGATGAGGCCGCGATGAACTGGATTGAGGCCAACACGAAGTCGAACGCTGACTTCGTCGTGCTTGGCGACGCTGCTGAGTGGTTCCCACTACTGACCGACCGTGCCATCCTCGTTGGGCCATGGGGGGTCGAGTGGGAGGGCCACAAGCAGTACCGCCACCACTTGCAACTGTATAAGAGCCTCTCGCGCTGTCCCGGTATGGCCTGTCTCTCAGAGAGTATGATCGCGAACGACGTCAATCCCGACTACATCTACGTGCCGAAAGGCCATTACACGGTCCGAGGTGCCGATACGTACCAGCAGCCATGGATGCGTGATAGTCTCGTTGAATCGACTCGGTACAAGATGGTGTACGAGAACGAGGGTGCAATGGTGTTCCGCGTCACGGAACCCCTGAGGGATGTCCAGATGCCCGAGGACGGACCCCAACCCGAGCAGTCGCTCTCCGGCGCGCCGGCCTGACACGTAGCGAGCGGAAGCTCACCCCTTCAGGGGTGGGTGTGAGCGACAACACGGCCAACCAATCCATGTACTACGGCTTGCTTGGATGTTCTACTGCTTCCAACCCTGCTTCGATAATCTCTTGATAGGCTTCTTCGAGACTCACGTTTTGCTGCTCGGCCTAGTCTTTCACGCGCCCATTTTGCGTGTGCGAGATGTCCACTGGAGGAATCCCACGGCTGAAGCGGTGGGAGGATGTCAAAGCACGCTCGGTGTCACTCCCATCATTTCTGCCGACGGTCACCGTGATCCCGTAATCTGCGACACGCTTGACCGTCACTGACTATCGCCAGTCTCGATAGGTGCGCGAACGAGGTTCCCCCACTCCGTCCATGAACCATCGTAGTTTCGCACATCGTCGAACCCAAGCAGGTCGTGGAGTACGAACCACTCAATGGACGAGCGTTCGCCAACCCGACAGTAGGTGATGACTGACTCCTCGCCATCCACTCCGTGATTGGCGTAGAGCTCCCGGAGTTCGTCGGCGGACTTGAACGTCCCATTGTCGTTCAGAACATCCGCAACGGGAACGTTGCTTGCGCCCGGGACGTGACCGCCGCGCTGGGCGGTCTCCTGAAGCTCTGCAGGTGCTATCATCTCACCCGTGAACTCCTCTGGCGAGCGCACGTCGACAAGCGGAAGCCCGCTCTCCATCGCCATCTCGACGTCGTCGCGGTACGCCCGGATGCTCTCGAATGGCCCGCGGGCTTCGTACTCCTGGGTCGGGAACTCCAGTTCATCCTCGGTCAGGGGGTAGTCCTCGTTCACCCAGTAGTCCTTTCCGCCGTCGAGGACGCGGGCGTCCTTGTGGCCGTAGTACTTGAATTCCCAGTAGGCGAACAGTGCGAACCAGTTTGCTATCCAGCCGTCGCCATAGAAGACGACGGTTGACCCCTCGTCGATGCCGGCGTCGCCGACCACCTGCTCGAACTCCTCCTTCTTTAGAATGTCGCGCTCGGTTTTGTCCGAGAGATCTTCGTCCCACTGCATCCCGATCGCGCCTGGGATATGGCCCTGGTCATAGCGTGACGGGAAGTCCTCGTCCGGCGATTCGGGACTGTTCACTTCGACGATGCGGTAGTCGGGGTCGTCACTCTGGAATTCGTCCAGGTGGTCTTCGACCCAGTCGGCGCTGACGAGCACGTCTGTTTCGTATTGACTCATGGCCGCACCAGAGTCAACGTGTAGCATCAAAACAGTCGTGGCCGCTCCGGTCACCCCGGTGACCGACCCGGGGATGAATGCCGCTGCTAGCATCTATGACGTTCGCCGCTGCTACCCTTGAGACGGAGGCAGTGACGCTGCATCGAATGGGGCGTACGCCCGACTCCGTGTCACGTCGGAGACGATAATGAACGACCCGACCCTACTCACTAACTATGTGTTATTCAGCATCTGCGACGATACACCGCTCTTTCGTGTTTCGATGACTGATCGAGCGAAATACCTGGAGCGATCGAATACAGCAACCGCGTCCGGAAACTGAAGAAAAACAAGTCCTTCGGCGGTAAATACACTTATGCACCGTCCGTGAGGTCCTGCGAACGATGTCAGGAAAAACAAGGACGCCCCAAGTCCCCCGGTCCGTGCCGAAACTGGAGGCCGAACTCATCGCCGATGAGTATGCAGCACTCGCCGCCCGCGCTAGCGCCCAGGCGACGGACTCCGGTATGGACACCCCACGTGCGCTCTCAACGGACGACCAGCAGCGACTACGTCAACGTCTGCTCGACCTCGGCATCTCCGAGGAGAGTGTTGAGTCACTAGCGTTCGACGACTCTGGGTGACCACCTGGTCTCCTAACTGTTCTTTCGTACGGTTTCACCGAAAGCGAACTCTTTTCTCCGCTCCCGGAGTGAGACTGAACTATGTTCGGAACTAGCGGTGTCCGGGGACCGGTCGGTGAACTCGTCACGGCGGACCTCGCCCTCTCTGTCGGGCGTGCGCTCGCCTCGACGGGTGCCGAGCGCGTCGTCGTCGGACGTGACCCTCGGGGAAGCGGGCAGTTCCTTGCGGACGCTCTCTCGGCCGGTGTTCGGGAGTGTGGGGCGGACGTAGTACGCCTCGGCCTTGCGGCGACACCGACGGTCGCTCGGAGTGTCGCATGGCGGGACGCCGACGCTGGCGTCTCCGTGACGGCGTCCCATAACCCGCCGGAGGACAACGGCATTAAGCTCTGGAATCGGTCGGGCCAAGCGTTCGACGCCGACCAGCGAGAGGAGATTACGCACGCTGTCGAGGCGGAGGACTTCGACCTCGCGGCGTGGGACGATTCAGGGATAGAGACACGATGGGACGGTGCGGCTGAACGCCACGTCGAGACGCTTGTTGACGCCGTTGCCGGTGACCTCGATCTCTCGGTCGTGGTGGACGTGGGCAACGGGGCCGGCGAGGTCACTGCGGACGCACTGTACGAACTTGGCTGTGACGTGGAGACGCTGAACGCGCAGCCGGATGGTCGGTTTCCCGCCCGTCCCAGCGAACCGACCGCGGAGAACTGCGAATCGCTATGTGCGCACGTCGCGGCCACCGACGCGGACCTCGGCATCGCCCACGACGGTGACGCCGACCGCATGATGGCTGTCGACGAGAATGGTGAGTTCTGCTCGGGCGACGTCCTTCTGACCCTCTTCGCCCGCCAGCGCGCTGGTCCGGGCGACGCTGTCGCCACGCCGGTCGATACCAGTCTCATCGTTGAAGATGTACTTGCCGAGCGTGACGCGACCGTCGAGCGCACGCAGGTCGGTGACGTGTACGTCGCAGAGCGCGCAACTGAATCGAACGTCGTCTTCGGCGGTGAACAGTCCGGCGCGTGGATATGGCCCGACCAGACGCTCTGTCCGGATGGCTCGCTCGCTGCATGCCGGCTTGCGGAACTTGTCGCGAACGAGGGGCCGCTGTCGGAACTGGCAGCCGATATCGGCGAGTACCCCATCCGCCGGACGAACATCGAGACTGACGATAAAACCGGACTGATGTCCCGGCTGAGCGATGCGGTGACCGAACGTTATGACGACGCCAACACGGTTGACGGCGTCCGCGTCACGCTGGATAAGGGTTGGTTCCTCATCCGCGCCAGCGGCACCCAGCCGCTCGTCCGTATCGCGGCGGAGGCCCGCGACCCCGAGACGGCCGACGAGGTGTTCGACACCGCCGTCTCGTTCGTCGAGGACCACCGGCCGTAGCGACCGTTCACTCTCACCAGCCCGCATCGCAGTCGACTGCGGTCGTCCCGTCCGGCCGCTCCGCGCTCGCGGTCAACTCCAGCAGGTGGTCAAGAAACGCGTTCGGGACGACGTCCGCGTTCCCCGAGAGGGCGACCCAGTCTTCCTCGATGTCGTAGTCCACGAGACCGACCAGTGCGAGCTTCGGGAGGTGGGTCTCCCGGAACGACCGATACGTCCGCTCGAAGGTCTCGTCGGGGATCGACGCCAGATCGCCGTTCGACTGCCGGGCGACGACGTGCCGAACGAGCCTCGAGACCGACGCGTCGTCGCCGCACTCGTGGAGGTAGTATAGCGCCTGGCGCCGGTCGTGATGGGACAGGACCGACAACACGCGATTCAGCGACACCGGCGCGTCGACTGCGGTCGACCGGGACCACTCTTCGCGCCACGCCTTGGCTGGTGGTTCAGAGTCGATGCTCTCGTCCCTGTCGCTGGTGCGCGTAATTAGTGGTTCGAAGCCAATCATCCACATTCTCCTCCCACGTAATCTGCCGCTCCGTCGTTAGGTGTAAACTGGGGTTTCTGATGCTGTCCTTTCAAGTCATCTCGGGTCTTCGTCGCTGAACCAGCAGTCGCTCCGCGACCAGGGCATCGACGGACGGAAGAGTAGCGCCCCACGTTGCTTGACGGTGATGGGGCTCGACGGGACAGAACGGGTGGATGACAGACGTCCCGACGACGATGCCACGGCGACGGGACGGATTTATTTCTAAATCGCGGATAAAGTAATGATTTACGGCCGTTACGGGCCCTCGCCGACCATCATAGTCTTAGCGACCAGATAATAATGACCTGCTCGTACGACGTCCGGACGATGATCGACGCCCTCGACTGGAGCAGTCGGTATCTTGCTCTCGCAATTAGCAGCGTCGCCGCCACGATGCTTGCCTGGATGGTTGAACGGGAACTTGTTGTCCCTCTTGCACTCGCCACCGCCGCGGCGTTCGCAACACTGGCGTTGCTACACGCTCGCGCGTCCGAAAGGCGACTCCGAAAAGTAAACCCAGACCCGTGACCGCTACTCGACGGTGACGCTCTTGGCGAGGTTGCGCGGCTTGTCGATAGGGCGATCGAGCAGTCGCGCCGCGTAGTACGACACAAGCTGGAGCTGGACGTTGGCAAGCAGGCCGGCCCACACGGGGTGCGTCTCCGGAATCTCGAGGTGGGAATCGGCGATGTCGATCACGTCGTGGTCGGCGCTGGCCACTGCGACAATGGGCGCACCGCGAGCCTGTGCCTCCTCGGCGTTCTTCATTGTCTTCCCGTCCCCGTCGCCGCTAAACACCGCGAACACCGGCGTGTCCGGCGTCACCAGCGCGAGCGGGCCGTGCTTGAGCTCACCCGACGCGAACCCTTCGGCGTGCTCGTAGGTGATTTCCTTGAACTTGAGCGCGCCTTCTTTCGCGACGGCGTTGTTTAGCCCGCGACCGATGAAGAAGAAGGACTCGCTATCGGTGTACTTCTCCGCGATAGCTCTGGCGTTAGTCGTCTCTAGTACCTGATCGACATGCTTCGGCAGGTCGTAGACCGTCTCGAGCATTTCGTCGACGTCGCCCGGCAGCGACGCACCGTCGATATCTTCGGCGAGGCGGACCGACAGCAGTGATAGTGTCACCGCCTGTGAGGAGAACGTCTTTGTCGCGGCTACGCCGATTTCCGGTCCGGCGCGGATGAACAGCGCCTCGTCGGCGGTCCGGGCCGCGGTCGACCCGACGACGTTCGTCACTGTGATGACCTGCGCGCCCTCTGTTTTCGCCTGTCTGAGCGCGCCGAGGGTGTCGGCTGTCTCGCCACTCTGGGTGACCGCGATGACGAGCGTGTTCTCCGAGACGGGGCCGGGGCTAGCATCGACATACTCGCTCGCCCGAAACGCCTGCGCGCGGATGCCCGCATTGGACAGGAGCTGCTGACCGTACAGGGCGGCGTGGTAGCTCGTCCCGCAGGCGACGAAGTGAACGTCGTCTACGTTATCGAACGTGCCTGGCGGGAAGTCTTCGAGGTTGACCTCGCCGTCCTGCACGCGTCCCTCGATGGTGTTCGAGAGGGCGTTGGGCTGGGTGTTGATCTCTTTGAGCATGTAGTGGTCGTACCCACCCTTGCCGGCGTCCTCCGGGTCCCAGTCGATGTGTTCGACGTCTCGGTTGATTCGGTTGCCCTCCATGTCGGTCATGGTGACGCCGGTCGGTTCTAGAATCGCCATGTCGCCGTCCTCGAAATAGACCACATCCTCCGTGTGGTCGAGGAACGCCGGCACGTCGCTGGCGAGGTAGTATTCACCATTGTCGAGTCCGAGAATGAGCGGCGACCCCTGTCGGGCCGCGTAGATTGCATCTTCGCCGTCAACGAGTGCGGCCACCGCGTAACTCCCTTCGAGGTCACGAACCGTCTGCCGGAACGCCGTCACATTGTCGGGAGCGTCCTCGAGGTATTGCTCGAAGAGATGGGGGATGACCTCGGTGTCGGTGTCACTCGTGAACTCGTGGCCCTTCTCGCGGAGCATCTCTTTCAGCTCCGTGTAGTTCTCGATGATGCCGTTGTGAACGACGGCGACCTCGTCAGTCTGGCTCGTGTGCGGGTGAGCGTTCTCGTCCGTCGGCGGGCCGTGGGTGCTCCAGCGCGTATGGCCGATCCCCACGTTCCCTTTCGGGACGCTGCTGACGAGACTGTCTTTCAGTTCCGAGACCTGTCCGGAGCGCTTGTACACAGAAATACCGGACCCGTTTTGGACTGCGACGCCGGCCGAGTCGTAGCCCCGGTATTCGAGGTTCTCAAGCCCGGAAACCAATTTCGTGATGGCGTCGCCCTCGCCGATTCGGGCGATGATTCCACACATTCTACACTGCCTCCTGCTGAACTGTGGCCTGCTCGTGATATGGTACGAGGACGCCTCTAGCGGGAACCGTTCCGAAACGAGTTGTCATATGTTCGTCTGTGGTGTCTGGGTGTTTCATGGGTGTGTACCTCCTGCCATGCCGACGCCCTCTCGGACGCGGCACTGGCCCTTATCCTGGTTATTTCACCCTACCCCCATTACTATAGACTGATTAAGGCCACAATTAGCCTCGCTGTAAACATGAGACAATACAGTCCAGATTTTCGCTTTGCTACTCTAAACCACTAGCCCAGCGTTAGACACCGTAGAATCGACAGACGACGTGTTTTTCTGTTGGCTTTCAGCCGTCACGTCGACCATGACTGGCGGTAGGAGTATCTCCTGTGACCACAGTACCGACAGCTGATTCGCGACATACCAGCGGTGAGATGTCGCCTGATTCTCCGGGAGACATCGTTCTGCACCGCTCGTGTTTCTCTCAGCTGAAATGCAGGCGGGTAAGCCCCCTTCCTACTCACTCCCTTCAGTCGCTCGTTGAGGAAGGGGGCTTACCCGCCGTCTTTGCTCACTTTCACTGTGCGCCATGCCCTTACTACCGCGGTCAAATGGGGTAAGAAGACGCTCGCCACGCTTCCGGCGGTGTTCAAACGCGACACGAAGCGTGCATCGGCGGGTGTGGCCGAGTGTCCATCCGGTAGGAATAGGACACTCCGAACTGCCTGTGGAGTCTGGAACCGCTGTGGCACCGGTCCCTACACGTTCCGACGCGGAAACAGGAAGCCCCGAGCGCGGTAGGTCGGGGTAGTTCACATGCGTCGTGACAAGGACGACTCGTCACGTATCTGGAACGGGTTCGTCGTCCGGTTCGTTGCCGTAAAGGACGACGATGTTCTTGCGACCGATATTTATCTTACTAATCTGCTCGTCCTCTTCCATCCTCGAGAGTAGGCGACTCACCTTTGACTTCGACCAATCTGTCTCCTTGATTATCTTGCTCTGGGGGAGTCGACCACCGTGCTCTCGCACAAGTTCAAGCACACGGTCCGCGTCCGTCACGATTTCGCGCGACTCGGCCGTCGGCTGCGGGGAGGCGCTAGGCGGATTGTCACCGTCGTTGCGGAGATCTGCGAGCCAGTTGCGGTTCGAGCGCCCGGCAAGCACCGCCGCGGCCCCGATTACTCCCAGCAACACCAGATATAGTCCGCCTGTTATCAGCGAGTTGGCCGGATTCGTACCGAACCTCTGTTCGAATCCGTCACTCAGTCCGTCGCCATCGGTGTCGGCTTTCATCGGGTTTGTTCCGAGCTTTCTCTCCCTGCCGTCGTCGAGACCATCGTCGTCGGAGTCGGGGTTGGTCGGGTTGGTCCCTATTGCGATCTCTGTGGAGTCATTGAGACCGTCGTTGTCGGTGTCCTCCTCGGTCGGGTCAGTGTCGTACTTAGACGTTTCTTCGTAGTCGTCAAGACCGTCACTGTCGGTGTCCTTCTCCGTCGGGTCGGTTGACCCCTTCACCTCCACAGGATCCGTCAGTCCGTCGCCGTCCGTATCAGGATTCGACGCGTTCGTCCCAATTTTCACCTCCTTGCCGTCTAGCAGGCCGTCCTCGTCGGTGTCCTTGGCGCGCGGGTCGGTCCCTTTGCTCACCTCTTCAGGGTCACGGAGACCGTCGCTGTCAGTGTCGGGTTTGAGCGGGTTGGTATCGTACTCCTTGACCTCCTCGTAGTCGCTGAGACTGTCATTGTCTGTGTCCCGCTTGCTGACGTTCGTATTGTATTTTACTTCATGCTTGTTAGTGAGCCCATCACCGTCAGGATCGCCGGTCTGTCGGAGAATCGTGATCTGTTTTTTCGATTGAGCGACGACCTCATTGTTTTTCTTGTCGGCCTGATTGACGGTGACGACGAGTGTTTGGTCGCCGGTCACGTTCCCGGTGACGTTGGCGAATGTGAAGTTCACGCGTTGACTCGCGTTCGGTGACAACGTTGTTTCTTGGCAGCCGAGCGCCGTCGAGTTGTTCCCTGGCCCTTGTAGCTCGGCGCACACGCGGTGCGGTCCCGACTGCGACCCCGTGTACAGGAACACGCTTAGGTTGTGTGGTTTAGACTGCCAGAGATGGGTAACGTTGTATTCCCCGTCCACGACGCCAGGACCAGTGTACGAGGAGTTCTTGATAATGAGCTGGTTTCCAGGTGACGTTGCGGCAACGGATGTGACCGTAGTAGACAACAGTAGGAGACACACGACGAACGCGGCGACTGGTCTGGTACTCATATCTGTTTGGGACTGGCCCCTGTTTCGACGGGTAACTCGTCCTGTGTTTGGTATTTTGTCGTCGAGTATTTTTCCTTTGGGGTTGGAATCTCCACTCTAAAACGGTGTTATTTTTAGTTATAGATATATTTTACCCTCGGTTCGGAGAGACAAGAGAAACGTGGAATGGCTAAATCTGTAGTCTCCCGGTGGTTACCGGACCAAGAGCGTGCAGAACGTCAAGTAACGACGTTTATTTTACTTCTTCGACGTATGGGTCAATTGTTCTGACGGTCGGTAAGATCCTGACCTAGTGTCAGCGTCCAGAACATGGCGAGGACGATAACACCGGCACTCGTCGATGACAGTGCTGCAAACGGGGTGAGGCCTTGCGTAGCTCCGACCAAGACGGCCGTCCCGACGCCGGATGCGCCGAGATAATACCGTCCCCATGCGCCCGCGTGTTCGTCTTCCTCATCGTTAGTTTCCGTCGCGGTCGACGGGCTGAGGTACTCGTTCAGCTCCTCAACTAGTGGCGTCGGCTCGATGATGCCTCGTGACTGGTCATAGTCGATGACGCCCTCTTCGTCGAGTTTCGGAAGGTGAGACTGGTAGAGTGGGATGTAGGTGCGCTGGCGTGCATCCGAGGAGAGCGCCGTCACCGTTGTGTTGTTCTCCCATGCGGCGACCTGCTCGGCGACGTCGCGCATCTCAACCGGTCCGTCGGCGTCTCGGAGATATCGTAATACGTTCCGTCGTCGCTGGTTTTGGAGGAGATGATACGCCTGGTCGGCGGTGAGATCTCTCGATTTGTCTCTTTTTTCGGTTGCTACGCCCGTTCTCACTTCACTCTCTGTTCTACTCATGATATACCATTGTCGTAGATGGATGAAAAAGGGGGTCGGCGTTCCCGGCCGTTGCACCGAATTTTCACTCCGTTTGAGTGTATTTTCTACTTTCCCAACCGTTGTGCCGAGTTTATCACGGTGCAATCAGGCGATTATAGCGGTTTATGTTAGTGGAATTGTATTTCAACTATGGTGCGGGATGCACCGATGTCCATCAATGGCGGCGGTCATCTTGGCCTTGGTGACGGCGAAATCAGTTAGTAGATTGCCATTTCGCCCGGCGTACAGTCTCTCTCCGATGCCTTCGGTCGCACAGCTTGCCCTTGGTAGCAAGCAACGTGGCCGAGTGGAGCCAGCGCGCTGATTTCCGGCCGTTGACGGCTTAGCTACTGTATAATAAAGCCCACCGCGTTTCATCGTTGAAGCGAGGCTCGCGTCCGACCGAAACAGTCACCGCACGGCGTTTTTGCCCGTGTCGCCGTAGACGGCGTGGTCGGAGTAGAGAGCGTAACGACGGAGACAGCATCTATGAACTCGACTATAGGCGACATCGACGACCGGCCAAAACACACCGGAAGCGGGGAGAATGACGTAGACGATAGCCGTGACGCAACCATCTGCGTCGTCGGCCTGGGATACGTTGGTCTCCCGCTGGCGGTCGGCTTCGATCAAGAAGGCTACAGTGTCGTCGGCTTCGATGTCGACGACGGAAAGGTAGAGACACTCCGCGGGGGTACTGACACAACGGGAGATCTTGGCGATGACACGATCGCAGAGAGCGAGATTACGTACACGACCGATCCCGGCGAGATGGCTCACGCGGACTACGTGATGATAGCCGTCCCGACGCCCGTGGACGAGAACCGACAGCCGAATCTCGATTTCATCGAGGCGGCTGGCCGAACGGTCGGCGAGTCGATGACGGCCGGCACGACCGTCATCCTCGAATCGACGGTGTTCCCGGGTGCGACCCGCGAGGTACTCGTCCCGGCCATCGAGGCGGCATCAGGCATGACCTGCGGCGAGGAGTTCTTCGTTGGCTACTCGCCCGAACGCGCGACGCCGGGCGACCCCGAGCACGGCCTGCGCGACGTGGTGAAAGTCGTCGGAGGCCAGAACGACGAGGTATGCGAGGACATCGCAGAACTCTACGAGACAGTCATCGACGCCGGTGTCCACCATGCGGAGTCGCTTGAAGTAGCTGAAGCGAGCAAGGTCGTCGAGAACGTCCAGCGCGACCTGAATATCGCCCTTGTCAATGAACTGGCGATGGCGTTCGACAGCATGGATATGGAACTGGACACCCGATCGGTGCTGGAAGCTTCGGGAACGAAGTGGAACTTCCACCACTACTACCCTGGTCTCGTCGGTGGTCACTGCATCCCCGTTGACCCGTACTTCTTCATCCACCGCTCGAAGCAGGATGGATTCGTTCCGCGGCTTACTGAAACCGCACGGGACGTCAACGAGGCGATGCCAGAACACATCGCTGACCTAACGATAAAGGCGCTGAACCAGTCGGGGAAGACGCTGCGTGACAGTCGTATCCTCGTGCTCGGCCTGACCTACAAGGCGGACGTGGCCGACATCCGCACCTCGAAGGTCGACGGTATCATCGAGGGACTGCAGGAATTCGATATCGACGTCGTGGGCTACGACCCGAACGGCGACGACGAGGCGATGCGCAAGCAGTTCGGCGTCACCGTCCAGGAGGAAATAGACTTCCAAGGCTTCGACGGCATCGTCCTCGCGACACCCCATAGTGAGTTCGAGGACGTCAACCTGACCTCGGCAGCCGAGGCGATGAACGACGACCCTGCGTTCGTCGACGTGGCAGGTACATTCGACCCCGACGACGTCGAGACGGCCGGCTTCGCGTACCGGAGGGTATAATGTACGGGGGGCAGACAATCGGCGTCGTCGTTCCAGCATACAACGAGGAGGGGTTCGTCGGCGACGTGCTCGATTCCCTGCCCGCGTTCGTCGACCGTGCGTACGTCATCGACGACGCCTCGACCGACAACACTTGGGCCGAGATTCGCGAGCGCGCCGCCGTCGAACGGCCGCCGCGCGGCGGCCCGGCTGTTGCCCGCGGAAACGCCCGGCCCGCCGCCGGCAATCCGCAGGGCGAGAACCGTGAGGACGTGGCGGACGACGCTACCAGGGCCGACGGCGACGGGACATACATCGTCGCCATCCGCCACGAGCAGAACCGGGGTGCCGGCGGCGCAATCAAGACCGGCTACCTCGCCGCGCGGGAGGACCGCGTCGACGTGACGGTCACCATCGACGCGGATGGGCAGATGGACCCTGAGATGATGACCCGGTTCATCGATCCCATAGCGGCTGGCGACGCGGAATACACGAAAGGCGACCGCCTCACTAACCCGGAGTTTCGCGACAACATGCCGACGTTCCGACTGGTCGGCAACTGGCTGTTGACCGGACTGACCCGCATCGCCAGCGGCTACTGGGATCTCTCGGATCCCCAGAACGGCTACACTGCCATCTCCCTGGCGGCACTGGAGGCTGTCGACATAGGGTCGATGTACGAGTACTACGGCTACTGTAACGACCTGCTCGTGAAGCTCAACGTCGCCGGTATGCGCGTCGTCGACGTGCCAATGCCGGCGAGCTACGGTGACGAGGAGAGCAACATCGACTACATTGATTACATTCCGAAGGTGTCGCTGATGCTCCTGCGGAACTTCTTCTGGCGGCTAGCGACGCGCTACCGCTCCCGGCCGACCGGGGCGGCTTACGCCGTCGGTCTCCTCGGCGTCCTGGCGACCGTCGTCCAGGCCGTCCGCGCCGTCGCGTCGAAAGCGACGGGCGCGAGCGACGACGAGGACAGTCACGGCATCCTCATCTCGCTCCTCGTCGCGGTCGTCGGCCTGGCCGCAGGCGTCGTCTTTGATCGGAGGGAGGAGCCGTGAACGTCGACAGGAGGGGTAACCTGTGAGGGTGTTCGTTACTATCCAGCATCCGGCCCACGTCCACTTCTTCCGGCATGCTATCGACGAACTGGAGCGCGCCGGCCACGACGTCGACGTGTTCGCCCGCGAGAAGGAGATGGCGGTCGAACTGCTAGAGCGGTTCGACATTGACCATGAGGTGCTCGCCGGTTCGGCGTCTGGACTGTCGGAACTCGCCCGGACGCAGGCAACCTACGAGGCGCGGCTGCTCCGCCACGCGCTCGAACGACGCCCTGACGTCATAACAGCCATCGGCGGTGTCGCGGCCGCTCACGTCGCGACGCTCACCCGCTCCCGAAGCGTCATCTTCTACGACACCGAGCATGCCGACCTCATCCAGAACCTTGCATTCCCGTTCGCCGACGCTGTCTATACGCCCGACTGCTATCAGCGTGGCGTCGGCCCGAAGCAGGTTCGGTACGCCGGCTATCATGAACTCGCCTACCTCCACCCTGACCGGTTCACGCCGGACCCTGACATAGTTCGCGATCTTGGTCTTGACCCCGATGACCAGTTCGTCGTCCTCCGCCTCGTTGATTGGGGGGCGTCGCACGATGTAGGTCATGCCGGCTTCGACGACGCAAGCGAGGTCGTCGACCGCCTCGAAGACGCTGGTGCGGAGGTACTGATAACGTCAGAGGCGGACCTCCCGCCGGACTTGGAGGAGTACCGCGCAACCGTCGCCCCGCACCGGATGCACAACCTGCTGGCGTACGCCGACCTGTTCGTCGGTGAGGGAGCGACGATGGCCGCCGAGAGCGCCGTCCTCGGGACGCCCGCGGTCTACGTCAACTCACTGTCGATGGGCTACACCGATGAACTCGACAAGCGTTACGACCTGCTCTTCAACTTCCAAGGTGACCGCCGCCACGCCGAGGCGCTCTCGACCTCGGTCGAGATACTGGACGGTGACGACGACTGGGCGGCCCGCCGCGAGCGGTTGCTCGCCGACAAAGTGGATACGACCGACGTGATCGTACGCGCTATCGAGAATCGCGCGCGTCCTAACCGCGACAGCGCAGCGACTGCAGAAACGAATACAGAGATTTAACTATGAAAACAGAACCTTGCTTCGACTGGAGGCGATGAGCGATGGCTGGAAACGTCTCTGGCTGGCTTCGCCAACGCCGCTTCGACGTCGACGCCGCCATCATCGGTCTCGCTCTGGCGCTGCTGATGTTCCCGCTACGGTTCGTCCTCGACCAGATATACGTCAATACTATCCCCATCGTCCTCGGCCTCGGCTGCATTGTGTACCTGCTGGCGGTACGCAACGACGACCGCTACTCAGCGGTCGAATTCCCCTCCGTCTCACGGCCAGTGGCGCAACTCCTGCCGAGCGCTGTGTTCGTCCTTTCAGCGATGCTCATCGCCATCGGCCTCTACACCGGCGAGCGCTCGCTCCCCTTCCACCTCTTCTCGGCGATCACAGGGGCGCTCATCATCTTCCAAATACTGTTCACCGACGAGGAACACTTTCTTCCGTCCCTGCTCCTCGTCGAGGTGCTGACGCTGGCGTTCGTCGTCCGGTTCATGGCGGTGTACACCACTCCGTCGTACATCGGAATCGACATTTGGACGCATACGACTCAGTTGGCAGGCGGCGTCCTGCGCCAGCACTCCCTGACGGCGATGGAGGGCAACAAGCATATCGCCGCGCCGCTATACCACCTGTTGGTCGCGTCGTCGGCGATGCTGTATGATGTATCACTGCGCAATGCCCTCTATCTCTCCGTTGGCGTCGCAGTACCGATGTCCATCTTATTCGTCTACGCCACGACGAAGCTCTTAGTCCCAGTACGCTGGGCCGTCTTCGCGGCAATGCTCTACTCAGTCGGCGACTACTTCATCGAGTGGGGTATCCACCTGATTCCGACGAGCCATGGTCTCCTCTTCTTCGTCGCCATCCTTTACGCTCTCTTGCGTATCATGCAATTAGAGTACGGCGCACGTGACTTCGCGCTGCTTGTCTTCCTTTCGGTCGCCATCATCCTCACTCACCAAGTCTCGACGTTCATCATGCTCGTCGTCCTGGGCTCCGGGTTGGTCGCGCAGTTCGCGCTCCGACTCGACCTCTTCCAGGCGACCGCGAACAGGCCGGGGGTCTACCGCCAGATGGAGCCAGTGAACCTCGCCGGACTGCTGGCGTTCGACGCCGGCCTCATCACGTTCATGTGGTCGTTCACGCCGTACAACGGCGACTCGTTCCTCGAAACTGTCCTACTGTATCTTGCGGAGACGCTGCGGTCGAGCGCAGGATTCCTGAATACTGTTGACCCAAGCGCGGAGGGTGTCCCGCTCCCACCGCCGACGCTCTTCGAACAGGCTGTCGAGTACGTCAACACGCTCGGATTTATCATTCTGTTCGGACTCACAGTCATCGGTTGCCTCTACGTGCTCCGGCGCAGGCGGGTCAGCCATTCCGTGTTCACATTGCTGGTTGCAACCGTCGTCATGACCGTGTTCACGCTCGGGCTCCCGCTGATGGGTATTCGCAACTTCATCCCGCAGCGGTGGTTCGCGTTCCTCTACGTGACGATGACAGTGCTCTCGGCACTCGGTGTCGGCTACCTCGTCCATAACCTGGATCGCCGCGTCGCTGTTGCGATGCTGGTGCTCGTCGCCTTCATCTACCCGCCGATGATGATGATGTCCGGTCACGGTACACTCGATAGCCCTGCTTTCCCCAGCGAGCAGGAACGACTCACTTATACCGAACCGGAGATGGCCGCCGTCCACTCTATCGCGGACATGACTGGCTCTCCGGAATCGTCGAATGTTCTCCCCAGCCAGGTGCTCCGTACGGACCATCCCTATCAGACAGTGTTCACTAGAACACATGCGTATCCGGCTGACGCAGCCAACCTCTCGGTCAATGGCGGCCGGACCAACCACCCGATTACCGTCTACCGTACCTACCAGTCCGAGGGCGCACCGAAGTTCCGAATGGTCAACGAGAGTGCGAACGCCAGCGTCCCGGTTCGCCGGACCGTTGAACGCGACCGGATCTGTCGGCCGGGTCAGAGCGTCCTCTATTCAAACGGACAGGTAGTTATGTGCTCAAATCGGACGACATAGAAGCGAACACCTTTTCTTTCACCCCGGTGCAGGCCCACGTATGCAGGACAAGCGCGTGCTCGTCACCGGCGGTGCTGGATTCATTGGGTCAAACCTCGCCAACCACCTCGCCGAAGACAATGAGGTCCTCGCTCTGGACAACGGATATCTCGGCACTCCCGAAAATCTCGACGAGAGCGTTGAGTACGTCGAGGCGGACGTGCTCGACGAGGACCTCCCCACCGACGTTGATGTCGTCTATCACTTGGCGGCCCTCTCTAGTCGCCAGATGCTTGAGGAGAACCCTCGCCAGGGTGCCCGTGTCAACATCGAGGGCTTCATCAACGTCGTTGAGCAGGCCAAGGCGGACGGCTGTGACACCTTCGTCTATGCTTCGACGTCCTCGGCCTATGGCAGTCGCACCGAACCGTCCCCGGAGGACATGGACCTCGAGGCATCCACAGGCTACGACGCCTCAATGCTCGGACGCGAGCGCTACGCCGAGTACTACAGCGACTTCTACGACGAGTTGACGCTCGCGGGGATGCGCTTTTTCTCGGTCTACCAGGGCTATGGCGGTACAGAGGAACACAAGGGCCAGTATGCGAACACTATCTCACAGTTCGCTGATAAGATTGCCGACGGTGAATCGCCCGTCCTCTGGGGCGACGGTTCGCAGACGCGCGACTTCACTCACGTCTCCGACATCGTCCGCGGCCTCGAACTCGCTGCCGACCACGAACTCACCGGTGTTTACAACCTCGGCACCGGCGACCCCTACTCATTCAACGAAATGGTCGAGATAATCAACGACGTACTTGGAACTGACGTCGAACCCGAGTACGAACCAATCCCGCTTGAGAACTATGTCCACGACACCTGCGCCGACATCTCAAAGATGACGGAGGCGACCGGCTGGGAACCCCAGATACAGTTCGAAGAGGGCGTTCGGCGCGTCTGCGAGCAGTACCAGTAGTCGACCGACTTCTCTTCTCGAGGCGCTCGGTGGTGCTCGCGCGAGAACGCGGCGACGGTGCCGACGCCGGTTCGTGAGCGGTTCAACGCTTCGCGGTCGCCTACCGTCCGCGAGCGCTCCGGCGGTTCACGAGTGGTCCCGCTGCTTTCCCGTGGAGAGCCAGTACGGCGTCGGCACGCCCGGCATGCCGTCGTACACCCACAGCAGGAAGACCGAGGCCGCCAGCACCAGTTCGAACGCGAGCACCGGCGAGAGCTCCAGTTCCGCCAGCATCTCCAAGTACTCGGAGAAGTAGACGACGAAGCGCTCAACGAGACCGTAGTCGTTCTCGTAGGCCGGCATCTCGACGATGGGCCACAGCAGCACTTCCGGCTTCAGTCCTTCCCCGAGGACGGCCGGGTAAATCACGTCGCCGATGAGATGCGAGCAGTAGCCGACCGCGAACGCCGCGCCGTAGCGCAGGCGACGCCGCCAGCCGGCCAGGCCGAGCGCGAGCGCGACGACGACCGGCGCGACGAAGACGGAGTGAGATATCGAGTACCCCGACGGAAAGAGGCCGACTGACCACGATAGCGGCTTGTCGACCAGGTCCGGGAGGACGCTGGCGACCGCGAGCACGAGAACTTCACGCGTCTCCGGCGCTCTCCGTCTGACGAGGTGGACGGCCAGCGAGTAACAGAGGTAGCCGAAGGCGAGATGCTCCCACGGCCACATCAGCGGCCGCCACCGTCCGGCCGGTCGCGGGCGAAGAAGCCGTCGGTAGTCGTCGTTCCGGTGGTTCCGGTGGTGGTCGCCGTCGTCCCCCCGGTAGTTCCAGTGGTTCCGGTAGTTCCAGTGGTTCCGGTGGTTCCAGTGGTGATCCCTGTCGTCCCCCCGGTAGTTCCGGTGGTCGTTCCCGTGGTTCCGGTGATTCCAGTGGTTCCAGTGGCTGTTCCTGTGTCCCCTGTGGTTCCGCTAGTAGTCTGTGCGGTTGTTCCTGTCGTCGGAGTCGGGAATCCGGAGGTAGTCGTCGTGCTCGTGGTGTCTGTCGTCGGTCGCGTCGTCCGGGCGGTCGTTGTGTCCGACGGTGGTGCAGCGGTGTCTCCTGCCGACCCGTCGTCCTGCGACCCGTCTCCGGCGTCAGTCTCCGTTCGGCTCGCCCGCTGGGACTCCTGGACCGACACCCAGAGGCGGGTCGTCCGGTAAGGCGCGTCGCTCGGGTCGCCCTTGTAGAGGAATAGCTTGATACGCAGGTTATCGCCCGTTATCTCCGGTTGCACGTCCAGGTTCACCTGTTTGGTCTTCCCCTGGTCCACGGTGACCGACCGCTCGCCGAGGCGCTGTCGCTCGGTCACCTCCCCGTCCTCGACGCGCTGGAGCACCGCGACGACCGTGTAGCTCGTCCGCGATTCCTCGTGGTTGCCGACGTTGACCGGCAGCGTAGAGGTCTCACCAGGTGGATACGTCGTCTGGTACATCGAGTTGGTGTCGCTGCTGACGTTGTCTGTCTCGACATAGAATTCCGTGAACTCCCGACCCTGCGGCGGGTTGAACATCGCGTACGCCGCTGTGGTGGCAACCAGAAGGAAGCTCACTACGATGACGACGTTCAGTAGCGCGCGCCGACCGCCATCGTCGCCGCGTCCGATTGGACTGAATAGCATCGCAGGGACGCTTGGTGAGTACCGCTCCTGGAATGGTACACGCAGTCGCCGGACGAACGCCACTATCGCGAAGAAGACGGTGAAAACGATGATCCCATAGATAATTGGGGTCACCCGAATGCCCCACGGTGTGAAGTTCGCCGCCGCGGCGACCAACGGGACGATGGCCACTGACAGCGCCACCGACAGTGCAAGGCGCTCAGGGCCGCCAAGATTGTACGTCGCGTCCGTTTCGTTGGTCCCGAAGGTCCGCCGACCGCCGCCTGTATTGCCCGAGGGGTATAGCGCCGACAGTAGCACGTATCCCGGCAGGAAAACAACAAGCGGCATGACCAGCGCGACACGCAGTCGCCCACCGAGATCGGCAAGCACCACGAGTCCCCCGACCACGGCCAGAACGAGGACCACCAGCAGATCGACGAACCACCAGCGGCTGTTCGCACTCATTGCCAATAGAGATGCGTTCGACGGGTTTTATTATACGGCTCTTAAGCCGCCGAAGGCCGATGCCGTCGTGTCGGAAAAATATGGCGGCGAGAATCGGCGACCGGACCAGTTCGATGACCGGAGTGGATCATCGCCTACTGCTCGGAGGCAATGCTGTCGTTCGGGTACTCGTCTGCGGGCATGTGGAGCACATCTGTCGGGTTGACGGCCTTTTCCGAGCACTGGGCCACCCAGCCGACCATATCGTTGATGCGCAGTTTGTGCCGCGAAGGCAGTTCATGAACGGTCTCGTGCTCGGGGAATAGCCGCTGGTCTAAGTTGTATTGGTCATACACCGTATCGCGGTCCGGCCACGCAGGCTCGAACTCACTGACGAACGGTAGTTTACGCCGGGCGAACTGCTCCATGCCCGATAGGAGGTCAGACGTGTACGGACGGTCCGGCGGTCGATGCCGGAACAGGTCGCCATCTAGTTGCTGAATAGCCCGGATGAACGTCTTCGTCGTCCGGTATTCTGGTGGTGTCTGGAGATGCCACTCCAGTAGCTCCGTGTCGGCGGCGATGAACGATTCGAGATAGTGGTCTGCGAGATGTGTCCGGGACGGAATGGTCGGCTGGTTGCTGATACTGAACAGGGACAGCGCATTCTGGGTTGTGTCCGTTCGATCCCAACAGCGGTCGAACTCGTCGGCGATGGCTTGTCGGACGAACTTCTCACCGGCCTCCGAGTCTCCAGTATACTGTTCGGCTATTTGTCGACTCTTGTCGGGTTTGAAGCCGAAGTTATCCAGCGAAGCCGTGACGGCGTCGGGGTTCTGTTCAAGTTGTCCCAAGGGAACGGTCTTGCCGAACAACTCTACCTCGACGCGCTTCTGGGCAAACCCTTTCAGTAGCGTGTCGAACAGCAGGGCATGATACATCGTGTCGACTTCAATGTCGTTGTTGTAGCCCGCGTGGTGGACGTGGATGGACTCCTTGATGCCGTTGGTGGCTCGAACCTTCTCTTCGCCCGGTACGATGTAGCGGTCGTTGGTCACCAGCGTCGTGTGATCGACGCCATACTGGTTCGCCAGCCGGCGAGCGACCTTGACCTCCTGGGCATCCGGCATTCCGACCGTGTAGGTGTGGTCGAGTTCCCCGAACTGCGAGAGTATCGTGCGCGAATCGTAGCCAGCTGACAGTAGCAGGCCCTTGTCGCCCGGTTGGCGCGAGCGTCGCCGTATGGCCCGCTGCATTCGGTCGGCGAGTTCGCCGGCGTAGTCCATCTCCTGCTCGTCGTAGACGAATCGGTCGAGCTCGCCCGCCTCATTGGCCGTCAGATAGCCGTCGAACGGCGTCCGCTGTAGTTCATGGAACAGTGTCTTGTTCCCAAGGACGACGCCCATATGGAGGAATTCACCGACCGAGCGCCGGCGCATCGACGTATCCTCGACGGTGCGGGCAACTGCAGCAGCGTCCGACCCAAACACACGGACACCAGGATCGTCGGTATAGAAACACTCCCACGACCGAATTGGGTCGGTGAGCACAATCGCCTCGCCGTTGTGTTCAATGAATGCGAGGTACGAGCCGTTGAGCGCGCGGATAGCGTCGACGCCGTCTTCGGCGTAGCGCTCCAGCAGCCAGCGCGCCGGCTCTGACCAGCCGCGTTTGTTGGGGTATGCCTCCCCCCAGATGACGCAATTCCCCTCTTCGCTGGAGTAGGATGCGCTTCGACCTGGAATTCCGAGTCCGGTATCTCGAATTCCGACTGTCGCAATATCGCTTTCCACAACGTCATCAAACTCTCGCTCGGACCGGAACCGGGTGAATGTTTCCCGGTCACCGAACACGCCGAATATCTCCTTGTTCATCGTTCTAGCCTCGCTCCGTGGTCAATGCCAGCTGCGCCAGTACGGCTCGCGACGGGTTGTCCGTCCACCATCGGCTCCCAACTCGCGACGACTCCTCGTCGGGTAACGCCGTCTGTTGCGCAGTTCACTTGTGCCACGGGTAGCTTTGCTAACGCTATCGTCACTAGAGGAGTTAACTATACAGTAGATAACATCAGCTAAATTTTGATTAAACTGGGATGGAATGGACTCTATCCACTCTCTAAGGTTAGATCACTCGTTGAACCGGTGTCACTCTCCGACTGCACCGGTCACCGTACTGAGCACGTCGCGGATACCGTACCCGCCCCACGTCTCCATTGCAAGGATAGTCGCGCCGTAGGTCGCCACACCCGTAGCGACCATAACGACGAACTTCGGAATGCCCGCGACTGGTGCGTTTGTTCCGACGAACGCCACCGCCGCGTACATGATTCCACTGGCGATCAGCGGGTAGCCGACGATGGTGAGCAACCGCCGGTAACTCCCGTCGACGACGCGCACGCCGAGGTACGACGAGACGGGCGCGGAGAACAAGAGGGCATTGCCGACGACGACCGCGCTCGCGCCGACGATGCCGTACGCTGCCGTCGCCGGGTAGATGGTCGCCGCCATGATGGCGAGTTTGCCCACCTGGATCTTCGTCGCGAGTTCGGGTTTGCCGACTGCCTGGAAAAGCGGGCCGGTCGTCGCGCCGATGGACCGCAACAGCCCCCACAGTGCAAGTAATTGCATCACGGTGACGGCGGGCAACCACTGCGGGCCGAGGAACGCGCGGACGAACGCCTCTGCGACGGCGACGATGCCGATAGCGAGCGGGATGGAGACGAACGTCGTCAGCTGGACCGTCTTGAAGAACGCTCGTCGGAGGTTCGAGGCGTCGTTTTGGAGCTTCGAGTACGTCGGGAAGATAACCTTCGAGATGACCTTCGTCACCTCTGTCGCCGGCGCGTTCGATATCTTGTAGGCGTACTGGTAGAGGCCGAGCGCCGCGCTGCCGAGTAGCCAGCCGACGAACACGTCGTCGCCCTCCGTGATGAGGAAAACGACGATCCCCGATGCCGTAATCCACTTGCCATACCCGACTAGTTCCCGCACCTTCGGCACGTCGAACGCAGGCCAGGGCCGGTGCTCGTGGAGGACGTACGACAGCAGCGTCGCCGCGAGCACACCTGCGACGTCACCGAACACGAGCGCCCAGACGTTCTCCCACGCGAACGCCAGTCCGACGGCGACCGACACGGAGACGACCGCCTTCCCGACGAGGTAGACGAACTGCTTGTCGTAGTCGAGGTCCTTCCGGAAGTAGACGATGCCAGGGTTCTGGACGCCGGTTATCAGCGGTACCAGCGACATCGCCTGGATGACTTGCGTCGCCGTCTTGCCGGCACCGAAGAAGTCGCGCGCGATGTACGGCGCGGCGAGGATACCGATACCAGCCAGTATCGCCCCGCGGAGCGCGGTCAGCGTCCACGCCGTATCGAGGTAGCCGTCGATGTCGTTCTCTTCCTTCTGGATGAGCGCTTCCTTGATGCCGAGGTTCGAGAACCGCCGCATCGCCGCCAACGTCAACAGAGCGTATGCGACCAGGCCGAACTGCTTCGGTCCAAGGATATTCCCGAGGATGACGAGTTTCACCATCTGGAGCCCGCGCCCGAGGACGTTCGCCATCGTCGCCCAGATACCACTCTTGACTGCCCGTTCGGAGACGTCGCCACCGGGGGTCAGCCGCCGCTTCAATCGTCGCAACCGCGCGAGAAGCTCCTTCGGCGTCATCAGTCTATTCTCAAGGTCGTCTAGCGAGCACTCGTCGGCTCACCGGACGTAGTATCCCGTCGACTGCTACTGTGCTCGCGGACTTTATTATGGACCTGCTAAGCCGCATTCCTTTGCCCGCCGGCATCGGATTAGCGGTGACATATATTTATACGTAGCCTCTTGACATTCATTCATTCATGCCTGACCTGGCCCGCCGGGCAGCCCAGAGCCGCCTCTGGACGGTTTGCAAGCAGGCCGGGATAGCGTCATATCTCTCCTCCTTCTATTGGCATGCGAAGCTCGCCACTCACCTCTGGTCGGCGTCGGCGACGGTCGGTGGCCACACCATTCAGTTCGCCGCTGACACGCGCACAGAGTACCAGCGCGTTACCTCACTCGTCGGTGAGAGATCCGTCGTTGAGTCGTTGCTCACCGACGTTCGCGGTTCAGATGTGGTGTATGACGTCGGCGCGAACATCGGAACCCACACCTGCTTCGTCAGCAGGCGACTCCGGGACGGCGTCGCCGTCGCGTTTGAGCCCATGCCGACGAACGCCGTACGGCTGCGCCACAACCTCTCGGTGAACGCGCCTGCCGGTCGCTGGCGGGTCGCCGAATTCGCGCTCTCGGACGAAGATGGCTCGGGGCAGCTGTCGGTCGAAGGCGACGACTACGGCGCGGGGAAACACGCCCTTAGCACGAACGGTGACCTGTCCATCGACGTCCGGCGCGGCGAGTCGCTAATCGACGATGGCACCTATCCGCCGCCGGACGTCCTCAAGGTGGACGTCGAAGGGGCGGAACTGCGCGTGCTACGGGGGCTCGGCGACCGGCTTGACGACGTGCGCGTCGTCTACGCAGAACTCCACCACGGCCTGAGCGCCGACTACGGCACCTCGACCGATGAGATAGAGCAGTATCTCCGCGACCACGGCTTCTCGGTCGAGCGCCTCAACGAGCGCTCGGACGCCTACCACGTCCGCGCCGTGCGAGAGTAGCGTCCGAGCCTCTTCGTGCGGGCAGCACCGGATATTAGCTGAATTGAGGCGCTAAGCCCCCTTCCTCAACGAGCGAGCGGAGCGAGCGAGTAGGGAGGGGATACAGCGCCGTCATCGTCATTCGTACTCTCTCTCTCTCACCGACACACGTACTCCCCACACGGTCGAATTGTGGTAGTACGATGCTCACCACGCTTCCGACGGTGTTCAAGCGCGACACCAAGCGCGCACCGTCGGTTGTGGTCGAGTGTCCATTCGGTAGGAGTGGGACACTCCGAACCACCTGTGAAGAGAAGTCGCCTGCGGAGTCTGGGACCGCTGTGCCCACGTCGGGTGCAAGTGCCGACGCAGAAACAGGAAGCCCTGTCCGCACCAAGCGAGGGGCGAGTAGCCCCGAGCGCGGTAGGACAGGGTAGTTCACAAGCTGTTATTGTACCCGCTGTAACCGTCGGCGCTGTCGTCGCGGATACCGTTCTCGATGTCGCTCTCCTTGACGTAGATATCCTCGGCGTCGTCGGTCAGGTGCAGGCCCGCACGACCGTTACGCGAGCGAGCGCTGACGTCCTTGATCCACGTGTCGTCGCCGTGGTCGACGATGGGAACGTCGGGGGAG
Source organism: Halomicrococcus pelagicus (assembly GCF_050954125.1). Lineage (NCBI taxonomy): Archaea > Methanobacteriati > Methanobacteriota > Halobacteria > Halobacteriales > Haladaptataceae > Halomicrococcus > Halomicrococcus pelagicus. The sequence goes on from NZ_JBPBWC010000009.1 coordinate 100,757, forward strand.
ACGTAGTTCCCCTGGTAGACGAGGCAGTTCGCGCCCCTGTTTATCAGCGCGTGGCGGCCCTCGTTGCTGCTGTGGTCGACGTTCACGTCCCGAAACTCGCAGTTGTCGCGGGCGTTGTAAATCGCGCCCCGGGTTCCGTTCTCGGGTGCCTCGCCGGTGACGGTGACGTGTTCGAGGAACACCGGTCCGTTGTCCTTCCCTTCCTTTATCTTCACCGCGGGACCGCCGCCCGCGTCGTGGTCGATGTCGGTACACTTGATGCGGGTCTTCCCCGCGGAGGAACGGACGGAAACCGTGGCGGTCGGCTCGTCGGACTGGACCGTGATGGTCGAGTTGACGATGTAGTTGTACTCCGCACCGTCGGTGATCCAGATGATGGGACTCTCACGGAGGTTCGTCTGGAAGTCGACGTTGTCGACCACGAGGAGGTTGCCGGCTTTAAGATGGACGCCGCGCTGGGCCCAACCGCTATCCTCGCCGTCGACGACGACCGTCGCGTTTTTGATGTAGCTGTCGTGGCCCCTGAGGCGTACGTTCGTGCCCAGATTGTTCTGGAACAGACCGCCTTCGACGCGGATGGCTCCGGTACCGTGGGCGGCGTAGAGACCATTGTCCGGGCACCCGCGGAGAACGCAGTCGTGGAACATCATCGTGCCCTCGTTCGTGCCGTTGCAGACGATGCCCGAGGGACCGTTCCAGAGTCGGTCACCCGGAGCGTTCTTCGTCAGCGCGGCACCCCCAGGGCTGCGAAGCGCTCGACGAGGCCAGAGCCGTCGGAGTCGGTGACGATGAACCGGACGGGTCCTCACGCGCCGCTGTCGTGATGGCCGATTACGTCGACGTCACGGACGACCATCCCGTCGGCGACGACCGCGTCGACGGCCCGGATGCCTGTGTCCTCGCGCGTCTGGTCGACGGTGAACCCCTTGACGTGCAGGTCGGCACCCGGTGCGTAGTCGATGCCGAGGCGGAACAGTCGGTAGTTCCAGTCGCCCTCATCGTCGAAGTCGTGGAAGTTCGCCGACGAGCTCCGCGTCGTGGCCGACCATCTCGAAGTTGTTAAAGCCGACGTGGCAAACCTGCTGGTCCACGTAGTACTGCCCTGGGAGGAACTTCAGCAGCGTATCGTCGCCGGCCAGTTCCTCGACGACGGACATGATCGACTCGCTCCCGTTGGGGTCTGCTCCTTCTTCTGTTACTTCGATGACTATTCCGTATCGTTCCGCGATGTCATCGCCTGCGGCAGCGGTGCCGACGACCAAAGTAGCCGCGACGGCAGCACTCGTCAATTGGAGATATGAATGACGGCTTGTTTTCTTCCAATTTCGTCTGTCTGACGCCATCAACTCGGCCATCTTGATGGGGAACATTAATTACTGATACCTAGTCGAGTTGTATTTCAGGTTCTGAGCCGTCGGAAACGTTGTGAACGGTATCTGGTGAACGATGTTCACAGTCGTATAATCCACGTCACAGTTCGCTTAAGCGCCATATAAGAAAATACCCGTGTCTGTTTTGATGAGGTAGCGATGAGTAAACAGACTCGACGTACGTTCCTCGCTACTGTCGGTGCGACCGGCCTTGCGGGATGTTCCGCAATAAGTGGCGATAACTCGACCAACACGCCCTCCGGAACCACGTCTCAGACGAAGACGACCACAACCAACGACGGTGGTGACGGAACCACAAACAACAAGACGACCTCCTCCAACTCGAACGGGTCGCAGGCGTTCGCGGACTTTGAGGACCTCAGCCGCTGGTCCGCTCTTGACCAGATGGGGACGCTCAAGAAGAGCAAGAACGCCTACACCGGCTCGCAGGCCGCCTTCGTTACGGGCGGGAAGAAGACGAACGAGGGGAAGATCGAGGCCGCTGCCGCCCAGTTCGGCAAGAACAACAACCTCGCTGACTTTAGCAACAAGAGCCTCTCACTCGCGTTCAAGTGCAAATCACACCGGTACTCGAAGATATCTGTTCGCCTCATCGACATTGGCAAGCGTACGATGGAGATGAAGCGGACGCTCGTCGGTCCAAAGGATACCTGGGTTCGCGTGAACCTCGGAACGACGGGTGTGACGAATCCGAATAACTTTGATCTCTCGAGTATTTACAAAATCCGCATCATTGGCCGGCCGCGCGACCAGAAATCCTCCAACCGCATCAAGTTCCTCGTCGATGATCTGCAGACCGTCAAACAGCCCAAGAAGGGCAAAGTGATGCTGACGTTCGACGATGGACTGTCGTCGCAGTACCAGAAGGCGTATCAGCTGATGAAGAAGCCGGAATACGACTTCCCTGGCGTTGCCGCAGTTATCACGGACGCCATCGGCAACGGCGACTTCATGTCCTACGAGCAGCTGCACCAGATGAGCAAGAAAAACGGCTGGGACGTGATCTGCCACCCGAACGCCCAGGCCAAGCCGATGCCAGGATATTCGAAGCAGAAACAGAAGCAACTGATGCAGCAGTCGAAGAACTACCTGCGGGATGCTGGATTCGACGGTCACAAGTACATGGCCGTCCCGAAGAACGTCGTCGGCCCGACGACGTTCAAACTCGCCCAGGACATGTTCGACCTCACATTCAGCTGGGGCGCGTCACCGAACGCACTCCCGCTAATCACGAAAGACACGCTCGTCTCCCGCATGTACGCCCACCAGAAGAGCCAGACGAGCATGCGAACGGTCAAGCAACGGATCGACGCGGCCGCTCAATACAAGCAGCTGACGCCGCTGCTGTTCCACCGGATCGGCGGCAAGAACGGCATTCCGATGAAGGACTTCAAGACGATTCTGAACTACATCAAGAAGAAGAACGTCGACGTCGTCACGCCGTCGGACCTCGACAAGCAAGGCCTCTTGCAGAAGACGCCCAAGTGAACTACCCCACCCTACCGCTCGCCTGACGGCTCGCGCTTGCGAGTGGGGCTTCCTGTTTCTACGACGCGCTTTGCAAATACTGAGGTATCCACAGCGAGCGCAGTCTCCACAGGCGGTGATTCGGAGCGTCCAGCTCCTAATCGCTTGATGCCGCGAGAAAGAATGTTCCATGCCGCGTTCCGGTCCCTATCGGCGGTGAACCCGCACGACGGGCAAGAGTGTTCGCGGACCCACAACGGTTTGTCCGTCTCGACGCTGCACGCCGCGCACTCCTTGGTCGTTCCTCTCGGGTTGACCGCCACGAAATGCGTCCCCTCGCGCTCGCACTTGTATTCCAACATCCGCAGGAACGTTCCCCACGCCGCGCCGGCGCGGTTCCGTGAGTTGCCCGGCAGTTCGAGCAACTCGGCGGCGTCCAAGTCTTCGACCGCCACAAGGTCGTACTCTCGGGCGTAATGGTTCGACAACTTGTGGAGGAAGTCACGGCGCTTGTTCTTCAGGTCGGCGTGACGTTCGGCCACGACGCGCCGCTGTTCCTTCCAGTTGTTCGACCCGTGTTCCTTCCGTGAAAGGTCGCGTTGGGCGCGTTCCAACCGCTCGCGTTCGTCCGAGAGGTCGAGCGACCCTACGGCGGTGCCATCGGTGTCGTGGGCGTACGTGAGTATACCAACGTCGATACCGACGCACCGCTTGGGCGTCTCCGGCTTCTCGGGCGGGCCGTCGGGAGTTTCGACGCCGAGGATGGCGTACCACTTGCCGGTCGCCTCGCGTTTGACCGTGACGGTCTTTATCTTGGCGCCGTTCGGGAGGTCCCGGTGGAATGCCAAGGGTATCTCACCGATTTTCGAGAGCCACAGTTTGGTCCGACCACTCGTGTTCTTGAGCTCGAAGCCGGATTGACTATAGGTGAACGAACGGTACTCGCCTTGTCCTTTCCACTTGAGTGTCCCGACGCGGTGGCTGTTCTCTTTGCGGCCACGGAGCGTCGTGAGGTTATCGTACACCCGCTGGACGACCTTCTGTAGCACCTTCGAGTGAACGTGTTTCAAGTAGTTCCACCACTTCTTGAGGTCGGGGAGTCGCTTCTGTTCGGAATACGACGAGGTGTCATCGTTCCGATTCAAGTGGTGAAGGAAGTGGTTGTAGACCTGCCTACAGGTATCGACAGTCTCTGCTAACCGTTCTTCGAGCGCGTCGGACGGTCGGAGACGATACCTGTAGCTGTAGATCATTCAGAACGTTCTTCGATGAGTTTGTCCAACTTGTCTTGGACGAATCAGGAGAGATTCAGGTGGTTGTCCTGAATCCACTCCTCTTGGTCGTCGCGGACGGTGATGTTCTTGCGCGTTGCCACACGTATGATACACACAACACTCTATAAAGACTCCAGTAGGATGCGGTGGGCCTGTGGGCCAGCCAGTGCAGCATGTATGAACAAGTGTGCGGCGCTGTATCCCGTCCCTACTCACTCGCTTCGCTCGTTCGTTGAGGAAGGGGCCCTTAGTGCCTATTTCAGGTAATTACGCTGATTGGTCGCACCAACGGTCACCGCCTGTTGGTCCCCTTCCACTTCGCGTCTTACGTCTACTTCGCCGCGCGCAGGAAGTACTCCTCGCCCCGGTCGTGTATCGTCTCGACCGCGAAACCGCAGTCGTTCAGCATCTCGCGCACGTCGGCCTCGCTCGCGCCGTACTCGTCGAGCAACGTCGGATGCACCTCGCAGTAGACCAGCCGGCACGCCGGTCGTGCGAGCGTCGCCGCGAGTCCGCGGAGAGCGTCCACCTCCGCACCCTCGACGTCCACCTTAATGACGTTCGGCGGCAGTACCTCACCGGCTTCGACCAGCGCGTCGCCCCGGCGCATCGTCACCGATTCGGTGCCGTCGGTCGAAAGCTGGGCGACGCCGTCGGTCGCCATCGCGCCCTCGCCACTCTCGTCCGTCAGCGCTTCGCGGCGCACGTCCGCGGTCGCCCCATTGTGCGCGAGGTTCGCCTCGACGCGAGCGGCTTTCTCCTCGCGCGGTTCGAAGGCGACGACCTGGCCGTCGGGGAGCGCCGCGGCCGCGAAGCAGGTGTAGGTGCCGACGTACGCGCCCACGTCGAAGACCGTGTCGTCGGGCTTGAGGCGACCGAGCAGATCCGCGAGCACCGGCCGTTCGTCGACGAGCGTCTGGTAGTGGCGGAACTCGTCGGCCGAGTCGGCGCGGAACGCGACCTCGACGTCCCCGACCCGTCGTTCGTGGGTGCCGCCGGCGGCACGGTAGTTCAGCCACCAGTACGCCCGCGAGAGCGTCGACTGCAGGCCGAGACGGCGGATGGCGGTGCTCGCGGGCGGGGTAGCGAGCGCCTTCCGTCCGGCCCGGAGGACGACCGACGCGAGGTTATTTGATGACATTGTTTGGGTGTATTTTCTCCCGAGAGCCTTGAGTGTGGGGGTCATCCCGATGCGCGGTTTTCGCCGCCTCCGCTGGCGAACGAGCGCGACCTGCGGCGGGGTGGGGCGCCGACCCGTCCGCGGTCACGTGGAACTGGCGTTGCCCTATTCGCCGACGGACCGGCCGTACGACCGCCCCAACGGCGCCGCAGGCGTCGTATAACAAACCCGTCGGGAGTCGTCGCCCGAGTCGATGACGCGCCCCGGGGGATGGGTTTCCCAACCGACGGTCTCGTTGCTGGTCGCGCTCCTCGTCGTCGCGACCGCGTTCGCGCCCGTGGCGGCGGCGACGGCGCGAACGGACGCCGCTCCGGCTGCGCGACCGGATTCGGCAGCGTCGCTCCAGTCGCAGTCGGCCGCGTCGCCGCCGAGCGTGAACGTCACGGTCGAACGCGGCGACGACCTCGAGACGGTCCGTCTCCACCTCTCGTTCGACGCGCCGGCGGAAGCGCGGTCGTTCTGGGTACTCGACTACACTGGAAACGTGGTGTCCACCGAGGGGTTCGTCGCGGACGAGACGGAGGACGGCGACTCGGGCTACCGCTGGGACGGCGAGACGGCGTCGCCGTCGATGACGGTCGAGACGAGCGTCGACGCCGCCGCGGGGAGCGGCGACTCCGAAGGAAGCGAGTACGCCGCCACTGACGCGTGGACGCTCGTGCCGACGCCGAAGCTCGCGGTGGCGTGGCTGCCGGCGGACGGCAGCGAGTGGCGCTATCGCCGACCGCTCCAGCGGGAGTCGTACCCGAAGCGCGTCGAGTTCGTCGAAGCGGGCGTCCTCGGCGGGTCGTTCCTCTACGTCGGCCAGTACGAGGAGTACACCCGACGCGCGGACGGCCAGCGGTTCCGCGTGGTCGTCGCGGCGAACGCGACGCCAGCGACGAAACCCCCCGAGGCGCTCGACGCGCTCGCGGCAGCCAGCCGGCGGCTCCCGGGTGAGTCACCCGACGACGTGCTGGCGTTCGTCCTGCCGGACCCCATCCGGCGGGGTGGGTTCGCCGCCGCGAAGACGGACGAGTTCTGGGTCCACGAAGACGCCGAACTCTCGGACCCGTCGAATCTCTGGGTGCACGAGTACGTCCACACGCGCCAGTCGTTCTCCCTGGAGACGCGGATGCAGTGGTTCCGCGAGGCCAGCGCCGGCTACTTCGCCGCCAACGCCTCGATGCGACAGGGACGGGTCGAGCGCGCGACGGTCGCGCGGACGCTGCGAGGCAAGGCGTTCGCGGACGCGACCCTCTCGAAGCCGTCGACGTGGTCGAGCCACGAGGTGCCGTACTACCGCGGACCGCTCGTCCTCTGGGCGCTGGACCGCCGGATTCGACAGGCGACCGACGGCGACCGCGACCTGCGCGACGTGTTCGACCGGATGAACCGCCAGAAGGGGGCGATGAGCTACGCCGACTTCGAGCGCATCGTCGCCGACGTGGCCGGCCGGTCGCTGGACGCGTGGCTCGAGCGGTACGTCACGACGACGGAGCGTCCCGGCGTCAAGCAACTCGGCGTCGCCGCCGCCGAGGTCGACGGACCGCCCGGCGACGGCCGGGGCGCCCCCGGAGACCGCCCCCGACTGCCGGGAGCGGCGGAGTATCTCTCCTCGGCGCTGGCGCTGTGGAGCGCGCTGGCGCTGGTCGGACTGGCGGTCGGACTGACGCTCGGCGGTCGCGTCGCCGACGCCGCGGAGCGGTTCCGGGACCGGCGGTAGGTCGACGCGTCGAACCCGAAGCCGCAACGGTTCGGGTGTTCGCGGACGGGTCGTTCGCTTCCCGACCGTCGCCGTCGGTGGCGGTCGACCAGGAACTGGGCGGCGACCCCCGGAGAGAGAGAGACCGGTTTCGGCGCTCGTCACGGCACCCTCCCCTCCGCCGACTGGCCTTTAGTGATTCTCGCGACAACGGATAGATACGAGCGGAGACGACGCTCGTTCTCCCCGGTGTTCTCGTCGACCAGCCGTCGCTCCGTCGTTCCCCCGACCGTTCTCGGGGGTCTTCCACCGTCGAGTGGCGACGTTATCGGTCCCGAGAGGACCGTCCTGCTCTCCGTTGACCGGTTGAGGCCGGCGTACGACTCCGACGATGGTGGTTGGTAACAAAACACTTACCGGCCGGTGCGCCGATACTGACGACTAGAGTGGCAATGGACCGAAACGGTGCCGATGGAATCCCCGACGTGTTAGTGGACACCTCTATCGACGAACAGGTGTTTCGGGCGCTCTCCGAGCGTCCGCGACGGTACGCGCTCTACGTGCTACTCGACCGGGAGTCCATCGAGACGAGCGAACTCGCGGACGTTCTCACCGGATGGCTCTACGCCGCCGGACGCGGAATGGCAGGGCCGGAGGAGCGCGAACGGGTCCGACGCGACCTGTACCACGTTCACCTGCCGATGCTGGTCGACGCCGGACTCGTGGAGTGCGACGAGGCGTACACCGTCATCGAACTCTCCGCGCTTCGCGTTCGCGTGCTCGAACTGGTGCAGTGGTCACGGGCGTACGAACGACGGACCGGTCGGGATGTCCGCTCTACGACCGACTATCGAAACGGAGAGGTATGAGTTCCTCCCGTCCGTTCCTCAAGGCGAAGATAGACGAGGTAGCGGCGGACGAAAAGCAGTTCGTCGTGTACGCAGCGACGGCGGACGACGACTTCGCCGAGCGGTTCGCCACCAGGAATGTCGCCGTCACGCACCGACTGCTACCCGACGTCGGCGGGGACGGCTTCGTCGTCGTCCGCGACCGCGAGGGGTTCCGGGCCGTCGTCGGCATCGCGACGCTCCGGGCGTTCCTGACGCCGCCCGTCTCACTGTCCGGGACCGCCGACGTCGACACGGCCGACTTCCGGGCGTTCCTCGCGCTACTGGACGACACCCTGTTCCGGTCGATGAACCGGCGGCAATTGCTCGCAACGTCGCGGGAGATCGAGGACCGAGCGTGGCGATACGGGACGGGCCAGATTCACGTCGGCTTCCAGTCGCTGACGGCGTTTCGCACGCAGATCACCGTCTACCGGTTGCTGGCGAACCGGCCGCAACTGTCGGTCCACGTCTACGGGCGACCGGAGTGGACGCCGCCCGACGACACGGGCATCACCTGGCACGTCGAATCGAACGACGAAATCGGCGACGTCTGGTTCCTCGCGTACGACGGTGGCGGGGAGGACGATATTAAGTGCGCGCTCCTCGCCGAGCAGCGCGGACCGAGCACGTACGACGGCTTCTGGACGTACGACCCAGCGACCGTCGACCAGGTCGTCGCGTACCTCCGGCAGACATACGTTGAGTCCTGACCGCGCGTCGCCGGTACTCGTCGGTCTACGTGCTCATGCTCGTGCTCGTGGCGTCCGCTGACGCGTCAGCGATCGACGGCTGCCGCTATCGTCGCGGCGTTCCCCTCCACGTCCCCACGGTGTAGTTCGACTGGGCGAGTGCGACGTGACATCCTCCCCGCCGTAAACGGCGGGGCTTCCCCTACGAGGGGAATCCAATCTGGCAGGTTTCAGTCCGAATAGGCCGTGAGCGTCATCTGCCCGGTTTTCGGACTCGTCTCTCGGTGGACTGTGGCGCTGTCACAGGCGCTCCCATCCCGAGGCGAGTCATCGCGTCCGGGTTCCCAACGGACGCTCTCTCCCCACGGGTTAGCGCGACCGGCGATGTTCACCGCCGCGTTAATATCTGCTTGGAACTCCGATACGTGGCAGTCGTCGTGCGGACACACAAACTCCGCTTGCTGACTCCGCCGACCGAGACGACCACAAGTGTGGCACGTCTGCGAGGTGTACGCCGCGTTGACATACTCGACGCGGATACCCGCCTCGGTTGCTTTGTCTTCGATTCGGCCCTGTAGCCGGGCGAACGCCCACGCGTGAAGGCGGCGGTTCATGAACTTGCCGTAGTTCAACCGCTCACGGATGTACGACAGGTCTTCGAGGACGATAACCGGGTTCTCGAAGGAACGGGCGTATTTGACGGCCTGTCGAGAGGTTTTCTCGACAATATCCGTCAGGGCGTTTTGGTAGTGGTCAAATCGTTCATCCACGCGCCACTCGGCGGCATCTCTCGACTGTAGCCGCCGGAGGGCCGTGAACATCTCTTTGCGGAGGTGTCGCGCTCGACTGCCGCTGACGAGCATCGGTTTCCGTGGCACGTCGCGTTTGAGGGCACAGCCCGTAATCAACGCGCTCTCACCAACGTCGAAACCGATGTACGTCGGGTTGTCCGGTTCTGTCGGTTCTTCGACCGGGTACTCGACGGTGACGTGCAACTCCCACGACGTGCGGTGTCGCTGTAGGCGCAGTTCGCCCGCTTTCACGTCCTCGGTGAGCAGGTCGAACCACAGGGATTCCTGTTCGGGATTTATCCGAAGTGGAATCCAAAAGTTCGTCCCGCGACCGGGTTGCGGGGCTTGCCACACGAAGCCGTGTTCGCGCTCCTCCGAGTAGTCGAACTTCGCGGCTCGATTGACGAGTCGAAGCGGATGCTCGTCGTCTAACTCTTCGGCGTTGTACGTCTTCCGAAGTTTCGGGACGTAGGACTTGAGCGCGTCTTTGGCTTGGTACGGCAGGTCGTAGGGCGTTACAACGTCGTTGACGGTAGACATTGTGTCCGCCCTGTTGTCGAAGGCGTCGTGGAGTGCGTTGCGGTAGGTGTCCAAGAGACGCTGGAGGCGTTGCTCTTTGCCCGTGGTAGGCGTTGCGAGCGTGGCCTGTAGCGTCTTCGTCACCGTCTCGGACACAATGTTACAATAGTGTTAGTCATACCTATCACCGTCGGTCACAAACCATGAAACGTGAAGAACATCAATATCGAGGTAGACGAGGAACAGTACGAGAGCGTGAACTACCCTGCCCTACCGCGCTCGGGGCTACCCGCCCCTCGCTTGGTGCGGACAGGGCTTCCTGTTTCTGTGTCGGAATTTGTACCCGAAGGCACAGGGATTCCAGACTCCGCAGGCGACTTCCCTTTACGGGTGGTTCGGAGTGTCCCACTCCTACCTGATGGACACTCGGCCACAACCGACGGTGCGCGCTTTGTGTCGCGCTTGAACACCGACGGAAGCGTGGTGAGTATCGTACTCCCCACTGTCAACCGCTTGGGTAGTAAGTGCAACGGAGAACTGCTTGCGAACCGTGCGGGCGCTGTATCCCCTCCCTACCGCTCGCTTCGCTCACGCTTGAGGAAGGGGGCTTAGCGCCCTCAATTACAGTTAAAAGCGACGAAGAAGCGCCACGGCCTGACGTGGCGCGGGATGCTACTCCACGCGCAACGGGAGTTGGATTCCGGCCCGGCCACTGAGTAGCGGTTGGTCAGTATCGTGTCGCATTCCCTCCCGGCCTAAAGGCCGGGATTCCCTGCTTGTAGAAAGATGGTCGGTCGTCGTGGTCCCGTTGAGTAGGTGGCCCAGGGACAAACACCGTCGCGTCCGAACCAGTTCCGGTGAATCGCCGCGACGTTTTATGTGTTCATATGTCGTGGCAAGCCTATGGCAGGGGACTTGCTCGAAGGCGAGGTGGCGGTCGTAACGGGTGCAGCGAGCGGTATCGGACGCGAGATAGCGCTGGCGTACGCGGACGAGGGAGCCGACGTGGTCGTCGCCGACCTCCAGGAGGAACCCCGTGAGGGCGGCGACCCGACGCACGACCGAATCGAGGATGAGACCGATCGGACGGCGCGGTTCGTCGAGTGTGACGTGACGGACACCGATGACCTGGCGGCGGCGGTCGCGGCCGCCGACGACCTCGGCGGTGTCGACGTGATGGTGAACAACGCCGGCATCTTCCGCAGCCAGGAGTTCCTCGACGTCACTGAGGATGACTATGACCGGTTGATGGACGTGAACGTCAAGGGCGTCTTCTTCGGCGCACAGGCGGCCGCGAGGCGGATGGTCGAGGATGACGGTGGAGTCGTCATCAACATGTCGAGCGTCGCCGGCCTCGCCGGGTCGGCCTCGTTCGTCACCTACTGCGCGTCGAAGGGCGCGGTCAGGCTCCTCACGTACTCTCTCGCGGCGGAATTGGGCCCGGAGGGCGTCCGGGTCAATGCCATCCATCCCGGTCTCATCGACACGGCGATGACGACCGAGGACGTCCCCATCCTGGGTACCGAGGCCGGCGAAGGGTACATGCAGACCATCCCCTCTCGGCGGTTCGGGCAACCGGAGGACGTCGCGGACGCTGCGCTCTACTTGGCGAGCGATATGGCCGACTACGTGAACGGCGAGTCACTGGTCGTCGACGGTGGGATGACGAACACAAACTGACCCGACGGAGCGGAACGGTGACCTGTTCCGGTGTCCGTGCGGCTATGAAGGCCACGCCGACCTTGGGGCTTCACGGATGTTCCTCGATCAGCAGGCTAGCACGAGTCTGGAAGTCGGGTCGATGGCACGGCCTGTGCGCCTCAAGTGGGACGACCACAACTGGTCGGAGTTACCACGCTCTCCCGAGAGAGTAAGTTCCAACAAGGAGCGCACAAACCGGAGTACCGGCGACGGGAAACTTGCCTCTGTGGGTGCGGCGTAGCCAACATCCCTACCGGAGGCATCCCACGGCTTCAGCCATGGGAGGATGTCAATGCGTTGTCTGTACTGTATAGTTCCTCCGCCACCGTTTGCATCAATGTTCCTCCTGTTGGTCTCTAACTGTGCTCAGACTGGCCTGATAGCGTCAAGTTCGCCGAGCGGTTGGCGTTCTTCGGCGACCGGCTTGAGGCGGTCGACCTGTGGATCGAGCCAGCCGTTGACCCTCTGGGTCTCGACGCGGAGGTAGTCGTCGGCGAACGTCGCGAGTAGCAGCGTGAACCGACTGTCGGTGCGGTCAATGTGGTGAACGTGACAGTCTATCGTCACGCCGCAGACCGTTATTTGGAGGTCGTCGTCGACGGAGAGATTGACGAAGGTGTCCACCATATCGGAGACAGGCTGCTGGCGGCGCCTCGCGTCGGACATACTCGTTTCAGCTGCGTTCATGTTGATCATTGGTCGGTGCGGCTCCAACTTAAAGCCGGAATACAGTTCCAGATAGTTCTGCTCTCTACAAGATCGTTAATATCGCTGCCCCGTACCCTGAACTCTTACTGTCCTATTGTCTTACCAATAGGGGAGTGGGTCAGCGCTTGCTCACCCTCTAGAGACTGGAGTCGAGGAACCATTGGGGCTGGCCTGGAGTACATGGCGTTCGGAGGTACTTACGATAACCCAAGTAGCTGGTCGTACTTGCTGGCCCACAAATGGTCGAATTCGTTCCAGAACTTGCCCCACACCAGCGATGATTTGCCCCGATTCTGAGTCCCGAATTCGATGCCGTCACCGTGTTTTCTGACATCGATTCTCGCGATGTGATGGCCTTACTGCATTAGTCTCTCCAACCGCTGACCGTTAGCCCGTGAATAATAATACGTCCCCTGCCGGAAGTAGAGGCCATGCAAGCGATCGTTCTCGCTGCGGGCCAAGGGACTAGGATGCGACCGCTGTCCGAGTCGTGTCCCAAGCCTATGTTGCCAGTCGCCGAAGAGCCCCTAGTCGCACACACTGCCCGCGCCGCCGTCGAGGCTGGTGCGGACGAACTCGTCCTGGTCGTCGGCTACGAGGCCGACACCGTCCGGGAATATTTCGGCCAGGAGTACGCCGGCATCCCGGTGGAGTATGCGGTCCAGGAGCGCCAGCGTGGCACCGCTGACGCCGTTCGAGCCGCTCGCGAACATATCGATGGTCCGTTCGCCGTCCTAAACGGGGACAACCTCTACGACACCGACGCGGTCAGCCGACTGTTCGACGCCGCCCCCAGCATCGGCTCCTATCAGGTTGAAGATCCGCGGAACTATGGCGTCCTCTCGACCGACGGCGATCAAGTGACCGGCATCGTCGAGAAGCCTGCCAATCCGCCGACCGACCTCGCCAACACCGGAGCATACGTCTTTCCGGAACGTGCCAGCGAGTGGCTTGATGTCTCCGAGAGCGAGCGCGGCGAGTACGAGATTACGGACGTTGTCGAGCGCGTCGTCGACGAGTTTGACGTGACCTCCATCGAGATAGATCGCTGGCTCGACGTGGGTCGCCCCTGGGAATTGCTTGAGGCCAATGAGTGGAAGATCGCGGAACTGGACCGGGACCTCCGGGGCGACGTGAGCGAGGACGCCACCGTCAAGGGGGATGTCGTTATCGAGGAGGGTGCGACCGTTGAATCGGGCGTCGTCGTTGAGGGACCTGCCCTTATTCGGTCGGGCGCGACCGTCGGTCCGAACGCCTACATCCGCGGCGCGACTCTCGTCGACGAGGGCGGGAAGGTCGGTCACAGCGTTGAAGTGAAAAACAGTGTCCTCTCGCCGGGCGCAACGGTCGGCCACCTCTCGTACGTCGGCGACAGCGTCCTCGGGCGCGACGTGAACTTCGGTGCTGGGACAAACGTCGCCAACCTCCGCCACGACGGTGGAGACGTCAAACATACGGTTAAGGGCGAGCGCATTTCGACCGGCCGCAGGAAATTCGGCGCTGTCGTCGGCGATGGCGCAAAGACAGGCATCGACACCAGCCTTTATCCAGGAGTGACGCTGTCGGAGGATGCGACGACAATGCCTAATGAGACCGTCTCGCGGGACAAGTAGCGAGCACCTATCTGCGTTGGCACGTCGAGGGTCCGGCACACGCTGTACTGCGGATCAGCGACACTACCACTGGGGTTATTATACAGACGTTTCACGATGGTGGAAGTCCACCGCACTCATCGAGCGAAAATCCTCAACCATAGTCAGGTAGAGGACTCGCTCAACCGGCATGGGTGGAGTGCCAGCAAACTCTGGAACGTCGCCAACTACCACTCCCGCCATGTCTGGGAGGAAACGGGCGAGATTCCCGACCACGGCGATCTCAAAGACGAGTTGAAAGGTCACTCAAATACAAGGGACTGCACAGTCAGTCCAGTTAGCGCGTTCTGGAGGAACTCGCTGAAGCCTTCAACTCGTGGTACGAAAAGAGGAAAACTGACAGTCGAGCGAATCCACCCGGCTACCGCAAACGCAACTACTACGACCAAGATGGCAACTGCGTTCACGAAGAACACCCGCGTAGCACGGTGACGTGGAAACAAAACGGCATCCGCCACGACACCAAGAATAACCGAATCAGGATCTCAAAGGGCGCAAATCACAAGGAACACCCGAGATCGTGGGAGTACATCGTTGTTGAATACGAAACTTGCCCCGGCGTCACGGTCGAGAACCTGCAACAAGTTCGAGCCGTCTACGACAAGGCGAACGAGCGGTGGGAACTGCACCTCGTCTGCAAAGACGAAATCGAGACACCTGACGCACCCGGCGACGAAACAGCGGGAATCGACCTCGGTATCTGCAACTTCGCCGCCGTTGCATACAGCACCGAGCAGGCCGACCTGTACCCTGGTAATCGCCTCAAACGGGACGGGTACTACTTCCCGAAGGAAATCGCCAAATGTGACGACTCGGGCGGCGAACGGGCCACGCGACTTCACCACAAGTGGTCAGAGCGCCGAACACACTTTTTCCCACTCTCTTGCCAAACACATCGTCCAACGGTGTGTCGAGCGTGGCGTTGGTCGCATCAATGTCGGAGAGTTAAGCGGCGTCCGTGAGAACGGAGAGTCGAAGAACTGGGGATGGCACGGCAACCTCGACTTGCACGGCTGGGCGTTCGACCGCTTCACGTCGATTCTCGAATACAAAGCGAAAGTCGAGGGTATCCAAGTCGTAGAAGTGTCCGAGCGAGACATATCGAAGATGCGTTGCGCTTGTGGTAGAGAAGATGACGGGCAACGTGTTGAGCGTGGTCTGTATATCTGTGAGGATTGTGGTGCGGCGTTCAACGCCGACGTGAACGGGGCGGAGAACATCCGTCTCGACGTGAACGAACGTAACTCTGAGTCTGCGCCCGATTCGGGCGGAGATAGGAGTACCGGCTGGTTGGCACAGCCCGGAGTCTACCTGCACGACTTGTCCTGCGGATTCCAACCGCAGGAACAGGTGGTGGACTCAAACCCTAATATTCCAAACGCGGTCGGGATTCCTCCGCATTCAGGTGGAGGAGGATGTCAATAGTGCTTTGGAGCTCGGTGATGGTGAAAGAAGGTTACCGGCTCACCGACGCAGTTCTTCTCGGGCACGTTCGGCTTCTTCGGGATTGTTGGCCCGGCCCTTTTTGACCTCGGTGGCGGTCATGCACTCGAAACACCCATATACTTCGTTGCGATTGTTGCCGAACACGCGAGCGAACTGGGGTGTCACGAATGAATCACAGTTGCGACACTGCGTGTCTGCCATTGCGCTGTCCTCAGTTTCGTGTGAGCCGGTTACGTCCATCGACATTACAGGCCAGGCTTCTCAGGGTACCACTATTATTATCCAGCCGTTAACCGCTTGAAAAACAGCCGAAACGATTGGTTAAACTGTTTCTCTCAACGATGTGAACGGCGCTAAGAATATTGGCAGAATGTATCTCCAAATATTACCTGTGGTTGAAGATATAATAAATAGCTAGTTGATGTGTATATTTGATTCAGAGAGCAGATGCTTCGCGCTGCGAGAACAGGTTACGTCATAAACCACAATATCCAATGGCGGTCGAGAATCCTCGCCCTTCAGGGCTGGGAGGATGTCAATGACTTGTGAGCTGGACGGTTGCGATCGCGGCGTATACACAGACGACAAGCGCGCCGAGAGCGGAACTGGTGAGACTTCCGACGAGCGGCAGGCCTAGCCACGTCCCGGCGAGCGTTCCTGCGCTGGCTGCTGTGGCCCAGTGATAGTAGCGGAGCCACCGTTCATCGGCATCGTCGTCAGCTTTAGAATTATCGTCGTTACGGGTTTCGAGATAGGGGTCGAACTGGTCGGCAAGCGACCCGCGCTCAACCATACCCCGGCTCTGGTTGTAGTCGATGATGCCCTCTTTGTCGAGTTTCGGGAGGTGGGACTGGTAGAGAGCGATGTACACGCGCTGGCGCTCGTCGGACGCCAACGCCGCCACTGTCGTGTCGTTCTCCCATGCCGCCACTTGTTCGGCCAGTGCCCGCATCTCGACGGGTCCGTCGTTGTCCTTGAGGTAGCGGAGCGCGTCGCGCCGGCGCTGGGTCTGGAGGATGTGGAATATTTTGTCCTTCGATAGTTCGGTCGGTGTTTCCTGGGAAGACAGTTCGGAGGTGTCTTCGGAGAGGGTTTCGGTGGTGGCGCTCATGACTTCCACCAGTGCCCAGACATGCGGCCATCTTAAACGGGGGAGATTCTCGCGGGCTGTTTCGATCTGTTGCAACCCGTTTACGTCTGGCGATTGGATGGTATGAACGAACGTAAACGTCGGCTATCTGATTGGAGAAATTATAACGAATATTTTGTTAGTCACTCCCGTGTCAAGAACTGACGAGCAGGGTGTAGACAATCGTCAGTGCGGTGAATGCGGCGATGATCACACCGGTCGAGGTGGCCGGCGATAGCGCAGCTAGCGGTCCGATGTTCAGCACCGTACATCCGAATAGCAGTGTCGCCCCTATCGAGAGCCCGAGGTAGTAGTATGCGTATTCCACGTGTCACCCGAGTCGTGTACGGATACCGGAGTAGATGTTCAGCAGTAGTCCAGGGTACTGCCGGGGTGTGGGCGGTCGTGCCGACCGTAAGTAGCGCAGACCTGTCCGGAACTGGCCCTCGTCAATGTAACGTCGCGCTAGGATGTAGTGATGTGCACCCACCACGTCGATGCCTTGATGTTCCAGACGCTCGATCGTGTCGGCGAACGTCCGGCGGAAGTGCTCGTCGGCCTCGCGGACCGCGTCGGCCGACGGTTCGCCCGTCTCGTATCGCAACAGTAGCGGTTCGTCGACACAGGCGAGTTTCCCCTCCTGAAGGACGCGTATGAGGAACTCGGGATCCTGGAAGCGGTCGAACGATTCATCGAACCCGCCGATTCGTTCGGCGACCTCGCGCTTGACCAGCAGGGTCGACCCGGCGCTGGTATGAAGATCGTCGCTGAGGACGGGGCCGATAAGTTCCTCTCCGCCCTCTGCACCTTCGGTCTCGTTACGCCGGGAAATCAGTTCGGTCACCCACTTTACTAGAGGATGCTGGCCGTCCGGATGAACCGTCTCGGCCTCGCAGTAGGCGGCGATCCAGTCGTCCGACCGCATCTCCAGTGTCAGTACTTGCTTTTCGAGTTTTGTTGGGAGCCAGACGTCGTCGGAGTCGAGAAACGCCACGTACTCCCCCTTAGCGCGTTCAATGCCGGTGTTGCGTGCGGCGCTCGCCCCCTGGTTTTCGTCGTGCTGGATGAACTGGACGCGGTCGTCGTCATAGGACGCTACTACTGCAGGCGTATCGTCCTGCGAGGCGTCGTCAACCACGATGAGTTCCAGGTCTTCCAAGGTCTGGCTGAGGACGCTCTCGATAGTCCGCGGCAACGCGTCTGCTCGGTTGTACGTCGGTACGATGACGCTCACAGTCGGGGCCATTTTTGTGTATACGTCCGTCCCTTCGGTCCTTTATTATCGACTTCCTAAGCGACGGAGGCCTGAGCCCTCGAGTCCAGCACTCGAGACGGTGTTCGCTGACGGTCGCCGGCCGACACCGTCACGTCGACTTCGGAAGCGGAGTTTCGAACTCGCAACGGTGCATCACTCATGTAGCGTGATCAGAAACAGGAGGGCAGCGACGAGCACGAGCACCAGCGCCGTATGTGACAGCCCTGAGATACCGACACCGACTGCGACTCGGGCTGCCGCAATCGCGAGGACCGCGACGCCGACCGAGCCGGCGACGTGGACGACCTCGACCTCAGTCGTTCCGGATTGTCGTCCTAGATGGTTGCCCACGGAGACGGCGTGTTCTCCGGCGTCCCACGCGACGATGGCCGCCGCGCCGGCGAGCAGTAGTCCCTCGAGTGTGACGGCCTGGAATATGGCGGAGACCAGCGTCGAGAAGTAGACCAGTCCGGACCCGGCACGGACCAGTTCACGGGAGCTGGTTCCCCTGACGGGTGCCAGTGCGGCCCCAAGAATGAGGACGCCGAGGATGGCTGGAAGCAGGCGGAGGTGGTCGCTTAGCTGGTTCTTCCGGCGCCGGCATCGTCGCTTGTTCGACGTTGCTCCCACGCTTGGTGACCAATGCGGCGGTTGCGACCACTAGATTGACGACGGCGATGGCGGCCACGAACACATAATCATTGGCGACGGTGTCGACAACCCCATCCAAGTCGGTCGACACCTACGTCCCGAGCGTCGATGCGGCGGTTCCGAGTGCGAAGACGCCACACAGAGTGATGCCGACAGTGAGGAGTTCGTCTGTGTTCATGCTGTGTTCGCCGTCACGTTGGGGGCAAGTCACCCCCTGACATGCAACTACCGTCGTCCCTTGATAGAGTAATTATAAGCCGTGTAAGGTCTCGGTAAGCGCCACACTGCCGCTGTCAGGCGGTCGCTTCCGGAACTCTGATCGCCCCTGTGCGTCGGGGCAGAAATCGGCCAATCGGCGCAACAACCGGTGAGGGCACGGCTCGGGCGGGGTCGCGGCTGCGACGTTATACACCCGATAATAAACACCACCGGTTGCCAACAGTTCGGTATGTCGAGCGACACGCGAACCCGGGCCGACGATCCTCTGGACTTCGGGAACGTGCCACGGGACCACGACCTAGAGGCGCTTTCGGACCGGAATTTGCTCATTGTCTCCCATAGCTACAATCACTTTGTCAAAGGGCAGGTAGACGTGCTCGCCGACTACTTTGAGGAGGTGTACGTGCTTGTCCGCTACAACCGGTTCGCCGACATCTCTGAGTATCTCCCCATCGACTACGCCAAGCCGTTTAGTCGGAGTGCAAAAATAAATCGCGAAAATAAACCCGACAACGTCACTGTCGTCAGTACGCCGCTACTCTATCTCCCACTCGACCTCCATCGGCGGTTCCTCGGCGACCAGCACGCCCGACGGGCGAAGAAGGTCGTCGAGGACCTTCCCGTCGAATTCGACTTAATACATTGCCATATGACCTGGACCGCCGGCTACGTCGGCAGCGTCCTCAAGCATGAACTTGATGTTCCATTCCTGCTCACAGTCCACGAGAACCGCGAACTGTTCGTCGACCAGCTAGAATCGAGCAACGGCAAGATAGACGACACTTGGCGAGACGCCGACGCCATTATCCGGGTTAATCGCCGCGACAACGCCGCTCTAACGGAGTTCAATGACGATGTCTACTATATTCCCAACGGGTTCAGCACGGACCGCATTCGGCGTGTCCCGAAGCACGAAGCCAGGGTGGAACTCGGTGTCGATCCTGATGAGAACCTCCTGTTCGCGCTCGGCCATCTCAAGGAACGTAAGGGGTTCCACCACCTCATTGACGTACTCCCGGACGTCATTGAGCGCGAGGGCGACGTGACCTGCGCTATCGGCGGCCATGGCGGCATGCGTGGCCAGTTGGAGGAACAGATTGAGAAGATGGGGCTCGAAGACAGCGTCCACCTACTCGGGTATGTCGACACAGACGATCTCAAACACTGGCTGAGTGCCTGCGATGCATTCGTCCTGCCAAGCTACAGCGAGAGTTTTGGCCTTGTCCAGCTAGAGGCGATGGCTTGCGGATCACCGGTCGTCTCGACGTACAACGGAGGTAGCGAGGAGGTTGTTACCTCCGAGAAGTACGGTTTCCTCGTGGATAGTCCAGAAGACCACACCGATCTCGCGGACGCCATCGTCAGGGCGCTCAACGAGGACTGGGACCGCGACGCCATTGAGGCCCACGCCGCGCAGTTCACGTGGGAGCGAGTCTGCGTCGACATTGCCCACCTCTATGCTGAAGCGCTTGAATTGTACTGAACCGTCGATTCTAGGCCGTCAGCTGGTCCTGTCCTATCGGAACACAAAAGCCCACTCTATCATTAATAATTATATACAATTATCAACGGCTAAGGCCTACTCTTATCCAAACGAGCGGTTTCAGCCGTGATCGAGTAGGGTGGGTAGTTGACATTGGAGATAACGACTCCAGCGCCTCATTGTCTGGGCATTCAGCCGCTGTTGCAAAGTTCTGCCGCCCCTTCTAGCCAGTGTATAATAAAGCCTACCTGGTGACAACTGGGGAGTGAGTGTCGCCCCAACGAGAGCCCCGCAGGTTGATGGTGGTGATCCAGTGCAGCGTAGCATTCTGAGTGGGGTCCTTTCGGTCGCCAGCACAAAGGTCCTCACACTGGTCATCGGTATCCTGACGACGCCCATCCTTTATCGGCTACTGGGACCGACGGATATCGGCATCTACACCACTGTCCTCTCGGTGTTCTCGTTGTTCATGATTCTCATTAGCTCTGGCGTGAGCGACGGCGTCAGGAAATTTATTGCGGAGAATCGTGCGATACCAGACTGGGAGTCTCATGTCGTCGGATTCTACTTCCGGCTAGCGCTGGCACTGGCAATCGCAGGGTCGGCGCTGCTGGCGCTAGCGGCGTGGAGTGGTCTTGTTGCCAAAACGCTTGGTGAGCAGTTCGAGGTATACTTCTACATCCTCGCGGTGCTCGTGGTGACTGACCAGTTTCGGGAGTACGCCCGTAAGACGCTAATGGGATTTGGTCTCGAACGCTATTCTGAGCCGCTGAAGGTCGTCCAGAAAGTGGCATTCGTTAGTATCGCTATCCCACTTGTCTACTTCGACTTCGGCGTCGCCGGCGCGCTCGCGGGGAAGATAGCCGCAGGCGCCTCCGTGGCTATCGTCGGTTTCGTACTCGTTAGCCGGCAGGGGTCGTTCGGCCACATCTTCGAGTCGACACCCTCGCGGTTTCCCCGCCGCCAGATGTTGACGTTCAACTCGCTGTCCATCGTCCTTATCCTCTTCCTGATGTCGCTATACAAGATAGACATTCTGATGCTCCAGCTCTCGTTGGAGGATGCCAGCAAACAGGTCGGCTATTACCGTGGCGCGCTGGAGCTGGCGGAGTTCCTCTGGTTCGTTCCGCTGGCACTCCAGACGGTGTTCGTCCACTCTACGTCGGAGCTGTGGTCGAACGACCAGACGGAGAAGATATCGAAACTTACGGCTCGCACGACCCGGTACACGTTCTTGCTGACGGGCGTGATGGCGCTCGGGCTGGCCGCGCTGGCGGACATCGCCGTCCCTGTGTATCTCGGTGTCGAGTTCATGCCAGCAGTGACGCCGCTCATTCTTCTACTGCCGGGCGCGCTCGGATTCGCCGTTGCCCGGCCCATCCTTGCCATCAGCCAGGGGAAGGGCGACCTGAAGTCTCCCATCATCGCTACCGGCACTGCGGCAGGTATCAACTTCGGGTTGAATGCCCTGCTCATCCCCCGATACGGGATGCACGGCGCGGCAATAGCAACGAGTGTCGGCTACGGCTCAATGTTTCTGTTGCATCTCTGGAGCGCGCGACGGGTCGGTTTCGACCCTCTTTCGGACGCTCGTCTGGGCCGCATCGCCGCGACGACGGCACTGGCCGCGGTACCTATCTTCGCCCTCTCTCGGTTGGTCGACTTGCACGTCGTCGTCGCCGGCGTCAGCATTCCGTTCTCGCTTGTCGTGGTCCCACCGCTGGGGCTCGGTATCTACCTCTTCTTTGCGTTCGTGACTGGGGCGCTCGGGGTTTGTGAAGTGCTTCGAGCGCTCTCTGACTTTCCAGCACCGGTCGGCTCGTACGCCGAAACGCTCCAACGATACGTCAATAACATGTCAATTGAACCAGGTCCTGACTCGATACAGAAACTGCTGGTCGTCGCCGGTATTCTGCTGTTCGTCGCCGGAATAGGCTTCGCGTTCCTCGATCCCGGCATCGGACTCGGCGGATTCGACGGCGACGGCGGCCCCGAACAGCCGACAACTGACCCCGGCCCGACGACGGGCCAACCAACGTCGTCGCCCGGTGGAGAGACCTCGACCACACCGGCCGAAGAGACGGCATCTCCAACGGAGACGACACAACCGCCGGACAGTTCGACGTCACCCGATACATCGACCACGCCTGACACCACCACCAGTCCGCCGACCACAACGACCACGCCAACTTCACCGTCTCCGACCACGACGACCACGACCTCGTCACCGACCACGACGACCACGACCTCGCCACCGACCACGACGACAACGTCAACGACGACGACCACGACGACAACGTCAACGACGACGACCACGACGACCACGACGACAACGTCAACGACGACGACCACGACGACCACGCCAACTTCACCGTCTCCGACAACTACTACGACCTCGCCGCCGTCGACCACCACGACCACGTCGACGACTGACAGTACGACCACCGGAGCAACGAATTCGCTGAACGGGACGACGGCGAGGCAGACCGCCGGAACAACTACGACCACGTTCACTGACACAACAATTCCACCCTCGACGATGACTACGACGCAGACTGGCAGTTCCTCTCCTTTCTTAGGTTCGACCGCGACATCCACGACGACTGAAGAGACAAATACTGCACTCCCTACCACGATGCCGGCGACGAGCACGTAACCACGAACGCGCCGACCGAGACAGCCACGACGAACACCACGACCGACGGTGGGTTTTCGCGGTCGACGAGTGCATGTCGGCCCGCGAGTACATCGCGCGGACGCCCACTCCGACTGGACTGGACGACGGCCAACGCGACTCCGACGAGATAGCCAGAAGTAAACCGTTCGCCTTCGAACTTGGCAACATGGACGACTTCGACAGTCTCAAGGGTTTTTACGACCGGTACCCGGAGGAGTGGGCCGCCTGGCGCGAGGTCATCGACACCGTCGAGGAGACGGCCAGGGAGTTTGGCTTCCGGGAGATAGACGCGCCGAGCGTGGAGCCGACCGACCTCTTCCGGGTGAAATCCGGCGAAGAGATAGTTGAGCAGACGTATAGCTTCGAGGACAAGGGCGGCCGTGAAGTCACACTGCTTCCCGAGCAGACGCCGACGCGTGCTCGACTCGTCCAGAAGCGCAAGGACCTCGGGACGCCCATCAAGTGGTTCGACACCAGCAAACGGTGGCGCTACGAGGCGGTCCAGAAGGGCCGCGACCGCGAGTTCTTCCAGACCGACGTCGACATCTTCGGCGTCGAGAGCGTCGAAGCCGATGCCGAAATCATCGCCTGCGCCGCGACCGTCTTCGAGAAGCTCGGCGTCGACGACCACGTCGAGTTCAAGCTGAACGACCGCCAGTTGCTCGACGCCCTGTTGGAGTCGCTGCACGTCGGCGAGAACGACGACGCGCCCGACGAGACTCGCGAGGAAGTGATGCGCATCGTCGACAAGAAAGAGAAGATAAGCCGCGAGGAGTTCCTCGGCCAGCTCCAGGCTGAGGGCCTCGACCGTACCACCGCGGAGGAGATAGACGAGATAACCGCTATCAGCGGTCCCATCGAGGAATCACTTGTCGAACTCTCGGCGAAAGCGCCGGACGACGAGCGAGCCGAGACGGCCGTCGAGCGCATGCACGACCTCCACGACGTGCTGGCGGGCTACGGCGTCGCCGACGCCTGCACGCTCGACCTCTCAATCGTCCGCGGGATGGACTACTACACGGGTCTCGTCTTCGAGGCGTTCGCTACGAACAGGGACCTGCGCTCGCTGTTCGGCGGTGGACGCTACGACGGACTCATCGGCGAGTTTGGCAATCAGGAGGTGCCTGCGGTCGGCTTCGGCTTCGGTTACTCGACGACGACGCTGCTGCTCGAAGAGACGGGTAACTGGCCGACGGAGGCGCTCTCGACGGACGTGTACGTGCTCGCCGTCTCCGACTCGGTTCGCGAGATTGGTCTGGAGTACGCGATGGACCTCCGCCGTGAGGGGTTCGAGGTCGAGACAGACCTTACGAGTCGCAGCGTCGGCGAGCAGTTCGGATACGCCGACCGAATCAACGCGAGTTACGTGCTCGTCGTCGGCGAGCGCGACCTGGAGGAGGGCGTCGTCACGGTGCAGGAGATGGAGTCCGGCGAAGAGGAGCAGGTCCCCCGCGACGAAGCGGTCGAGTATCTCCGCGACCGACTTTAGCTCCCGGGCACTCGCAGTCCGGAGTAGCGGTTAGTGTCAGCGTCTCGTTGCGACGAACGTCGATACGTATTACGTCCTTTACTGTAGTTTAATCGCTGAAAATAATATTATTTTCATACTCTCGAGGCTTTCTTAAATATGCGGATGCAATATATGTCATACGCCAGCCCGGACGACGTGCTCTCCCACGAGCACGGATGACTCCCGGCTGAACAGCCCGCTGCTTCTCGTTCAACTATGAAGGGACGCCACGCATTCTGTCCAAAGAGCGGCGCACAGCTCTCAGACGAGGTTCACTACGACGAGACGGGGCGCGCGCTCCGGCACGGCGTCGGTGACGACCACGCCGCCAAGACGCAACCGAACGGGGAACTCACCAACGGCGCGCTCCGGTCGTCGAAGGTAGCGATCTTCAACTACTTCAGACGCTGTCACCAGCGTCATCGAGACGCCGATTCGTCGCTGTATCCGAAGGCGGCCATCGCACTGAGCCGGCTCAAGCGCGCGGCGAGCGGCGACGTGGCGTGGGACATGTACGTCTGGCTCGCCCTGGGCGAACGCCTCGACCAGCGGGGGTTCGACGTCCACTGGATGAACGCGCACGTCGAGTTGCGCTGTCCGCGCTGTGGCGGCCGACTCAAGTTCGAGGAGGTAGCGGACGACGGCGTCGTCGCCACCTGCGGCACCGACTGTACGAACGACGACGGCGACCACCTCGACGAGATTCGCCAGACGGTCGTGGACCTCTACGAGGGGGCGTTCGGCACGGACGCCCGAGACGTACCGATGACTGACGAACTCACTCTGCTGTGACGGAAGCAACCAACAGTTCACGACCGTACTGCAGACGGCACTTTGTGAAGAGGACGGGCGGGCGACGAGGGGAGCGATGGCACGCGAAGACATGAGGCTCGTGGAGGTAATGGCGATGTCGGAGAAGGCCCGCACCGAGACGGTTGCGTTCCTCGAAGAGGAGGGACTGAAGTACACCGTCTCGGACGACACCCGGGACGCGGACGCGGCCGCCCACATCTCCTTTCCGGTGTCCGCTCATCGGGTTGAGTCCGTCCAGACCGGCCTCACCGAGCGCGACATCGCGGGCGAGATATACACCGTCGTCGACAACCCGGAGACGATAGTCTCGGCGCGGTTCGACGACGGAGTGGACGGGGCCGCCGGAGCCAGGGTAGCCAGCTACCAGCGCGTCTCGCGTAGCGAACTCCATTCGAAAGCGGCCGACCCTATCCCGAACGTGGTCGTGTACACCATCCTGACGGCCATCAGCGCCATCGTCGCCACCGCGGGCGTGCTGCTGGAGTCGCGGTCGGTGATGGTCGGGTCGATGGTCATCGCGGGTCTACCTCTACCGCCGACACCGCTTCGTCGGCGTGCCGTAGATGTAGCGACGACGAATCGTTTCCCCGGACGGTCGGTTGGTATCAAGTCGCTCACGGTCGCATGGGACAGTACAAGTTCCGCGTTGACGGAATGCAGTGTGCCGGCTGTAAACAGATACTCGAGAGCGAACTGAAGGGCGTCCGCGGGGCGCTGACGGTCGACGCTGACCACGAGCAGGGCGTCGTCGAGGTGACCACCGACCCCAGCACCCGCGCAGATCTTGCAAACGCCATTGGCGACCTGGGCTACGCCGTCCGGGAGTAACGTCCACTTTCGTCCGTCGGTCCGCTCCTCATTGAGGGAAACCGCCGGACTCCGCCGGAGTGAAGCGAATCCCGCAGCTTTACTTTCACTTCGGATAAGAATGGATATTTAGAAGGGAGTGATCGTATGGTCTCGCATGAGCGTCCACCGCATCGACGGGACCAGAGCAAAGTGGCGATACACGTGCCCGAACGGGCACGCGAGCTGGGAGACGACGAACGGGCACTTCTGGTGTCACCAGTGTAGTCGCCTCCCGGACGCCGACGCGGAGTTCTGGGAGCTGCTTGACGGGAAGACGGGTGAGCGACTCGCGAGAGAGAAGGTGACAGTCAATGGCTAGAGCAACGCGATTCGAGACGGACGGCACCGACGAATAGACGCATCGAACGCGGCCCGCGTGGAACCCCGGCGGCGACGAGACGAGCAGACTCCTCGCCTGCCGGAACGCCGGCTGCGATAACGACCACGCCGACCCGGAGTTCGCCCGCATCCTAGGCGACGGCGACGCCGTCTACGCCTGCCCGGAGTGTACCTCCTGGGCGGCGCTGAAAGGCGGCGCGGCCGCCGACCCCGAGTTCGACCACCGGGTGGACGACGTGGTGTCGCGACGGCGAGCGTCCGACTGGTGACGCCGGCGCGACGATAGCGGTACTGCCAGCGAGGGGGACGGCACCGGCGTCGCCGGCGGTCTCACTCGAACTTCATGCCGCTGATTTCGAACCGAGCACCGCCGTCGTCGGCAGCGTCGATGTCGACCGCCCAGCCGTGCGCTTCGGCGATCTGTTCGACGATAGTTAATCCGAGACCGGTGCCGTCGTTGGTCGTATACCCGCTCTCGAAGACGTCCCTGCGCTCGTCTTCGGGAATGCCCGGGCCGTCGTCCTCGACCGCGATTCCGTCCGACGTGCGCTCGACGCGGACGGTCACGTCGTCGCCGGCGTGCTCGACGGCGTTCCGGAAGAGATTGCGGAACACCTGGCTCAGCCGGTCGGGGTCGGTCGAGATCTCCTCGTCGGTGTCCTCCAAGACGAGCGTCGCGTCGAGCGGGACGGTCCGCTTCCACGTGTCCTCGACCACCTCGCGGAACGCCGTCCACTCCTCGTCGCCGGTGGTCTCGGGGCGGCGAGCGAGGTCCAGCATCTCGTCTATCATCTGTTCCATGCGGCCGAGAGCGTCGTCGACCTCGTCGTAGGCCGTGGGCGTGCCGTCCTTGCGCGCCACGCGGAGATAGCCCTGCGCGATACCCAGCGGGTTCCGGAGTTCGTGGGCGAGCATACCGGCGAACTCGTTGAGGCGCTCGTTCTGGTGTTCGAGTTCCTGCCTGCGGCGCCGGTGAGCGGTTACGTCCCGGAAGATACCGACGACCTCGAAACCGTCGTCGCTCGGCATCGTCGCCGTGTTTATCTCCGCGTGGCGGGTCTCGCCGTCCGCCGCCGTAAACGCCACGCTGTACGGCGACCGGTCGGGGGCGCCCCCGTCGGCGCGCACATCGGCAGTCAGCGACTCGACGGTGTCGCTGGGGAACGCCGGCACCTCCTCAATCGGCCGTCCGTTCACTTCGATCCGCGAGACCCCCGTGAGGTCGCAGAACGCGTCGTTGACCGCCTGGATGGCCCCCTCGGCGTCGAGGACGAAGACGGGGTCCGGAGCAGTCTGGAACAGCGTCTGGAACCGCTCGACGCTCCGTTCGCGCTTCCGTTCGAGTTCGACCGAGAGCCGCCGCCGCTCCAGCAACCCCTCGATGCGCGCCCGCAACACCCCCTTCTCGATGGGCATCGTGACAACCTCGTCGACCACTTGCCAGGCGGCCGGCGTACACGCCGGCGATTCGTCCGAGGACACCAGAAGGTAGGGAAGAAACGTCGGGGAGGCGACGTCCGTCCGGGTCTCCAGGTCGTCCTCGTGCTGGAGAAACGACGTTTCGTCGACGATACAGAGGTCGAAGGAGTCCTCGACGGCGTCGCCGTCCGGACGAACGACGTCGTATTCCGCGGCGAGCCACTCGCCGAGCAGTTTCCGGTTCTGGTCGTCGTCGAGGAGCAGAAGAATCACGCTCTCGGACGAGTCGTGCAGAAGCGTCGTCGGCGACGGCCCGCTCATGCGAAATTCCCGCCGACTAGTTCAGTCGCTCTGCCATCTCCGTCCGTCGAGTGGCCGCGAGTCGCCATCATGCTCCGGCATGGGCTTCTCGAAGATCGGTCATAGATTTGGTGGAGAGACGGAATCAGCCATCGCTGTTCGTCGCGTCGGTGCCCTTTACCAACTTCGAGCCGGCGGTGTTGCGACCGTGGAACTCCGCGCGGAGATCGTCGTCGTCGAGGTCGGTGGCGGTGTCCGCGAGCCGCTCGCGGAGCGACGACAGCTCCGATTTCAAGTCGTCGTACTCCTCGTTGTCGCCGAGTTCGGTCGAGTTTTTCTTGCTCTCGATGGTCGCTTTCTTCGACGCGAGCGAGAGGAGCCGCTGAACTTGCTCGTCGTACGTCGACCGCGTCTCGAGCGACTCGACGATGTCGTGGAGCTGCTCCGGGTCGGAGACCGGTTTGTTGATGTAGGTGTCGAATCCGAGTTCGAGGATGTCGAAGTCGGGTTCGACGGCAGTCACCATAGCGACGCGACAGTCGATGTCTCGCTCGCGAATCTTCTTTAGGACCTCTTGACCGGAGAGGTCGGGCATCCGTCGGTCGAGTAGAACGATATCGACCGACTCGTCGACCGACTCAAGTGCCTCGGAACCGCTGTACGCTTTCCGGACCTCGTACGAGTCCTCCAACCAGCGGGCGTGAAGATCCGTAATAGCGTGCTCATCGTCGACTATCAGGACAGTGGGCTTGCTAGACATGATACGTGGTACCTCCCCGTTTGCGCACCGAAGACGGGAGTGTCCTCCGGTCGATTTCCTCCATTCTGATACAACTCATGAAAGAGGGGTGCTCCGTCTATAACTATTGTACGCATGGACGATATTTGTCTAAAAGCTTTTCGGTTGGTGGAAGATATATCAGACTGTTTAATGGTGGGGACACGAAATATATAACAAGCTCTAACAAGAGTCCAAGCTAAGAGCAATATGAGCATCTTAGCTGAGTTTACCGTCCCTGCGCGCAATTTCGTCCTAAGCGAGGCGCTACGGGCAGTCCCCGACGTTCACGTCGAGATTGAGCGCGTCGTCGCGGATGAGGAAAAGATTACACCATACTTCTGGGCTGCCGGCGACGACATTTCGGCCTTCGAGGATGCACTTGAATATGACAACACCATCCAAGACATCGTCACGCTCGAAGAACACGATGAAGAGCGGTTTTACCGCGGTTACTGGGAACAAGACGGCGATGACATTACGCAGGCCGTCTCGCTTGTGGAGGCGACGATACTGGAGGCCTCCAGTGATGATTCCGAGTGGGATGTGCGCATGTTATTCCCGGACGAGCAGACACTGACGAAGTTCCACAATTACTGTTCAGAACACGACATCGTGTTCGAACTGATGCGCCTTTACGACTCTCGTCGCCCCGAAGCGCTTGGCAAGTACGAGATCACACCGAAACAGCGTGAAGCCCTGCTAGCCGCTCTCGACAGAGGATACTTTGAGGTCCCCCGTTCAACGGCCCTCAAAGACATCGCCGACGCTCTTGACATCTCCCAAAATGCGCTCTCGACGCGACTCCGACGTGGACACGCAAATCTCATTAGTAATACGCTCCGTCACGAGGAATGAACTCGCAAATTAAAGGCAATCGCTCTTTCTGAAGGAGGGAAGGGATTAATAAATAGCGTTAATAGTAACACACCGTATTTACAGTGTCGGACTGTATCCTCTATAACGAAAGCGGCCTCCCCGTAAAATTCCAACAATGATCGCGAGAACGACCTGGCTCCTCTACACATGTCATAGAGCTTCGGAGCTGGTCGCTCGTTACCCCCCGAGGACACAACTATTCAAGATACCATCATGATAGGTCGATGCAATCGGCGACCGGAGCAAGTGACTGCGACACGCCCTGACCATCCGAGTAGGCGGCTCACTACCGGCGCCGAGACGGAAGCCTCTATAGAAACGGTGGTAAAGAAATGAGACAAGCAACAGATTTATATCCGATTGAGGGGATGTATAAGTAAAATATCATCGTTATCACTTGCTAACAAACGCCTTCCCTGCACAAACGATAGATGAATATTCAAGAACTGAAAGAGGAAATACAGGGCGCGTCGAACGTTCTTGTGCTTGCCCCGCTCACTCCGACCGGCAACCGGGCGTGCATGGAACTGCTAGCTTCGGCGTCACCTGAAGAGACGAATCTCACTGCGGTCACCTATACACAGCCGCCGAACCAGTGGATCGACGACTGGTGGGAGAATATTGGAAACCTTCCCAACGAGACTAAGTTCATCCACGCCAGCGGAATGGCAGAGTCAAAGTCGTACGACGAGACAACGCCGGAGAACGTCGCGACCACTGTCGTTGACCCGACAGACCCAATGGAGATAATCGTTCCCTTGAGCGAGTATCTGGAGAAGTGGCCGGACAACGACAAACAGACGTTCATCGCTGTCCAGACACTGACCGTCCTGCTTGAGTACATCGACTTCGACACCGCCTTCCGTTATCTACACATTCTCACCCATCGCGTTCAGGCCGTCGGGGCCATCGGGTACTACCAGATCGACCCCGACGTCCACGACCCAGAGACGATCAACACGCTAAAGACGCTGTTCGACGCCGTCGTCGAAGTCACCGACGACGGCACCGAGTGGACGACAACGCCGACCTACGACCCCGACATCCCGACAGGCGACGAGACGACCGACGATGAGGCGATTGACGACGAGGCAATGGCCAGTAGCGGCCCATTGTCGTCGTTCGCGACGTTGGTTTCTGACTTGTTCAGTAGCGACGGGGACGCAAGCGCGGAGTCGACAACCGAACACACCGAGACGAGAAGCAATGAGCCGACCATAGCGGAGACGGACGGCAAAAGCCGTGAGAGCACCGCGACAGAGACGACGGTGCCGGAGAACCTCGCCGACGAGGAGATGCTCACCGATGAGGAACAGATTCGCTCACTACTCATCCAATATGGCGGCCGGATGAAACAAGCCGACATCACCGCCGAGACGTCGTGGTCGAAGTCGACTGTCAGTCGAAAGCTATCAAAGATGGAGGACGACGATGAAATAACCCGAATCCAGGTCGGACGTGGTAATCTCGTGTTCCTGAATGGTTCCGAACCCGAAGCGTCGAAGTCCCCGTTCGAAGCCTAATCTGGTCGAAGGCGAACGTACTGGCGATCAACTGTCCCGTCGCGCGAAGGAGTTACTGGGAGATGTTGAGTTTCTTTACAAGTTCGCCCTGCAAGATGCTCTTCCCAAGACAGGCTTTCCTAGACCCGCTGAGCTGTTCTTGCGGCATCTAGATGCATGCTACCTAGCCACCGTCACCATCCTCACGTCGCGGATATGGACATCGAGTTCGGTCGCCTTTAGGAGGCTCGAGTCACTCACGAACGACCCTGATTCGGACACGTACTTGTCTGCTGAGACCGTCAGGTACCCATGACTGAAGTCATGGGCTTGTCTTCGCGGTGGCCAGCCGGTACTGGCAATGTAATTGACCGACGCCTCCCGCTCTGCCGGCCTTCGGCCGGGAGAGCATGGAGCTACTGCTCGCGTTCATCGGCGCGGTCTTCCGGGTCTCCTGACGGGCGACCCAACCCACGGGGAGCGCGTATCTCGCGTCGTCGCTGGCCAATGACACTACGAATCGCGGAGGGAGCGCAACCGCCTGCGGTTCGTTGGCCTCATGGTACAGTTGAAATCATGTTGAACCTCGGATGTCTCGCCGGAGAGGGCGCTCCCTCTCCGGACGAAGCGGTTTTCACGTCGCCCATAAAGCGCCCGCGAAATGTGCCTTTATCCGGAGAGGTTCCCGAAAGGCGACATCCCGATCAGCCGGAGTAAGGTACGCGTCCGACGGTTCTACCACTCACGGGTCGGCAGGCGACAGTGCCGAAATCGGCAGTTGTGAAACGGAGCGCACGCGCTTCCGCCCACGACTTTAGTCGTGGGCTTCTGCGCTGTTCAGCGGTGAATGTTCTCGCCTTGGCGATGGTGGGAGCCTTGTCAAGCACTTGCTCGAACGTGGCGAACTTGCCACCGACCACGGAGACGAAGAACCTCGTGCCGTTCGTCGTCGCAACATCCTCAATCTGGGCGATAATCTCTGAAACCGCTTTGATGATGCTGTCAGAGGCAGCTTGTCGTACTTACGGATGCCTCAGTGAGGAGCATCTTCGGCGGTCCGACAGCATTGAGTCGGTGAGCGATGCCATGCCTGGGAAGTTGCGAGCATTGAGAATTGTCGAAATTGCGCGTGCTGGGGTTACAGGAAATCTCAGATGCGGTATATAGAGACATTTAGGACGATCGAAATCCGATGCTGTTGGTCATAAAAGACGGCAGCTTATGCTGCCGAAGAACGTAACGGAAGACATGAGGGAAGTAAGTCATGAGCGCTACGCCCTCTTGCCTCCATTGGACCCAGCCACCACACTGGGCATTCCCTCCTACACTCTCTACCATGATTACTATAGAGGGGTTAACTTCTGATATCGATTGTCGAATTGGCTGCTACCACAAGCGTTGCTCGGCGTGAACTGGTTGACTAGGTTTTGTCCCAGGAACGTCTGCGACCGAGAGAACGAACGCCAATCGTGTCGACATTTGATCGTCATATTCTCTATCCTGTATGGTGGATGTCAGAACGGCTCTGATGAGTGCCACGGTTTGCGGAATCAGGCATGGAGTACTGTCGGCACTGACTCTTCTTTGTCCCAGTTTGGGAAGTGCTGGTAAACGACTAACCGTTGACTCTACCCATCCTCCAAAAATATACTACACCTTATAATTCACCCCTAGATAGATGTTGGATGGTGGCTAACCGTTGTCTACCGTTGCAACAACAGTTCGAAACAATGTGAGAGGGCGTTACCTATTTATTATCTCTGGTCGACGATACACGTATCGTCATGAGCGCTACAGAAACTCGCCCCGATAGCGCCACCGAACAGGTCCCTGAGACGTCGCCCGAGCCCGAACTCTCCCAGGACGATATCTTCCATCTCCTCCAAACGCCCCGACGTCGATACGTGCTTCAATACCTGAAAGAGCACGAAGGCCCGGTGGAAATGCGTGACATCGCCGAGCAGGTCGCCGCCTGGGAGAACGGCACGACGGTGGCGGCGCTCTCCTCGGACGAGCGTCAACGGGTCTACATCCCACTTTATCAGTCTCATCTTCCGAAACTCCATGAGGAGGGCGTCGTCAACTATGACCAGAACCGGGGAACGGTCGAACGAACGGAGCTGGCGAATCAGTTCGATAAGTACCTCGATGTCTCCGAGGAGGTTGACGCCGACACCGACGACGAACTGGAGGATGAGCACGACCGTCCTTGGGCGCTCTACTATCTCACTATCTCGGCGTTCGGGACGCTCCTCCTCGGCGGCGTCACAGTTGGTCTCCCTTTCGTTGGGACACTCCCCGCGGTCATCGTCGGCGGTTTTGTGGTCACCGCCTTTACGCTTGCGACGCTCGCACAGACGTTCACTGAGCGTAATGAGTAAGCAGGGTCGAAGCGGACTGTCGTCTTAGTCGGCGTGTACCGCAACTTGCTGCTGATCCTCCATTGCGTCCGTGAGGTCCTCCGCGAGAGCGAACAGGGCCTCCTTGTGTGCCGTTTTCGACCGATGAATCGACGTTGGCTTGACGCCGGTGGACTTGTACGACGATATGTCGAGCGGTTCTCTATGCTGTGTCTCATACTCCTCGTGAATCTCGGCAAGCAGGCCGTGGAGGTGAATGAGTTCTTGCTTCTTCATTACTAGTGCTGTCGCGCCTGTACGTTTATATTATCTGCGGCCATCAGGGAACTCCGGCCGAGTACATAGGTCTAATCCTTGATGGCGACTACTGGGCATCAGTTCCTGACAGCTATCAATAGAGCTGAAGTATAGGGATTCTATGCATTGGTCTAATCGGCTTCTCACTCGGTGAATCAGTCATTATCATGTGCTTAACTAATACCCTGTAGACATAACTTCGATTCGAACATGTACGACTTGACTGGCTTCCAGCGCGATTTGCTGTACGTGATCAACGGGTTGGACGAACCACACGGGCTTGCCATCAAGGAGGAGTTAGAAGGCTACTACGAGAAGGACATCCATCACGGCCGACTCTACCCCAATCTGGATACGCTGGTAGACAAAGGCCTTGTCGAGAAGGGCCAGGTGGACCGCCGGACGAACTACTACACGCTGACTCGGCGCGGCCAGCGCGAGATCGAGGCACGCCGTGAATGGGAGGCGGAGTACCTGGACGATAGGGAAGCCGCCGAGCTGGCCAACTAATCTGCTCTTCCCGGTTCCGAGCATCCTAGTCAGCGCAAACCTAAAATTGGAGACCCGATTACCTAGTTTTTGTCACCTACTCTAGTCATATCTCGATGGCCGTCAGACCTGGAAAAAGACGTCACAGAGAAGAAAGTAGGTGCGAGACGCTCCAAACTAATGTCTGTGCAGGCTGTGCTCCTTCTTTCCCCCCTATTTAGGGACGTTATAAAATGTGCTGTTAAAGTAGTAAGTCTCTAGTAGGTTCAGAGGACGAGCGAAGAAACGAGTCCAGCCACCCAAATCCCCGTATCAGTGACGTCCCTCGAAGAGTTCGAAGATACGCTGAGTGCACTCGTCGCGACCACCGCCAGAAACGATGTTGAGGTCAACCATTCGTTGAGGTTCTGCTACGACAATCTGGACTACGATGACATGATAGTCGAGATATCACAGCTGGCGAAGCCAGCGTAACAGCTATCTTTCTTCGAGGAGAGAATCCCGCCGTTTACGGCGGGCGTGAATCCGACAACTCCCTTCACAAGCCACGTTCTGACGTTAACACGGATATTTAAGTAGGTGCGTGGTATGGCATGACGTACACCGAGGCGGTTTCACCGCCCCTCTAAATGCACAATATCGGGACTCCGAGACCCTCGATGTTCGAGACACCCTCTCGAACCGCTGTGGTGTCTCGGTGAAGATAACTCCGAGTCCCATGCCGGGATAGGAGTAACGGCGGTGTGGCCCCGCCATCGGCCTGTCATGCCGACGGGTCGTCAACCAGCAAATATCCCAAACCAGCGTTGCGGTGCGGACGTGGGAAGCCTCGCCGTTCACGGCGAGGAGGAGGTCACCTCTTCTCCCTTCACGTCCTATTTTGGACCGCCCAGCGCCGCGACCGTCCAGAGAGAACTGTCAGTCGGTCGAGCTACCTATCTGTTTGTCGGCGATCCAGTGTGTCTGGGCCGCGTTGAGAAACTCATTCATCCACCAGTAGAGGTTGTTACTCGCCACATTGTGGCGCAGTTGTGTCATCCGGCGTTTGCGCTCACTATCGTCCATCGTTAGCGCCCGTTCGATGGCATTAGCGAACCCTGCAGTATCATAGGGGTTTATCGACAGTGCGTACTCACCCAGTTCGTTGTGAGCGCCGGCGAGTTCCGATAGTAGTAGGACGCCGTCGGCGTCGACCTGTGCGGCGACGTACTCCTTTGCGACGAGGTTCATCCCGTCACGCACCGGGCTGACCAGCGCGATATCACTGTGCCGGTAGAGCCCGTATAGCTGTTTGGTGGGTAGCATCTCCTCGACGTTGATGATCGGCTGCCAGTCATCGGTCCCGAACCGGTCGTTCACGCGCTCTATTGCGTTGTCGACTCGGTTCTGGAGCTGCTGATACTCGTCAATCTGCTCGCGACTTCCAATACCTTTCTGGATGTATGTGAGTTCGCCCCGCCACGCCGGGCGTGTCTCCCAGAGCCGTTCGAGCGCCACGATGCGCTGAGGGATACCTTTCGTGTAGTCGAGGCGGTCGACGCCGAGCGCGACCTGCACGTCGCCGAGACCGTGTCTCTCGCGGAACTCGTTCCAGAACGCGTTGGCGGCGTCGGTAGCGCTGCAGCATTCAATTTGATCGAAGTCGACGCCCATCGGGAACGACTTGACGATAGTTTCGTCGCCACGGTAGCGGACTCGGTTCGTATTCCAGTCGACTGTCGCGTTGTCGAGACACTGGTCGACGCAGCGGAGGAAGTTCCGGCAGTAGTGCTCAACGTGGAACCCGAGCATGTCGTTGGCGAGCAGGCCGTCTAGCAGCGCCGCGCCGTGCGGACACGCATGGAACGTGTCCCACGCTGGCCACGGAATGTGCCAGAATTGGGTGAGTCTGGCGTCGGGATAGTCGTTCCGGACCGCGCGCGGCGCCAGCCCGAAGTGGTAGTCCTGGAACCAGACCAGCATGTCGTCGTTGGCCTGTTCGGCGACGGCGTCAGCGAACGTCCGGTTAACGTCCCGGTAGCGCTGCCAGAACTGCTCTTCGACGTTCATCCGTCCGGGGTCGCCGTGACAGAGCGGCCAGAGCACCTGGTTACTGTAGCCGTAGTAGTAGTTGTTGACGTCCTCCTGAGAGAGCCAGACGCGGCGGAGCGTGTACCCCTCGTCACCGGGAGGGACGGTGACACAGTTGTCATCGTCGACCACGTCGGGGTCTGCGTCACCATCGCCCCACGCTATCCACGTCCCGTTGGTCCGCTGCATGACCGGGTCGAGGCCGGCCGTCAGGCCGCCTGCGGGGCGGTCGACTTCGATAATTCGCTCGCCGGTCCCTTGCACCTCGCCGTACTCGTGACTGTACGGCTGGCGGTTCGAAACAACGAGGAGTTCGGTATCGTCGTCGCTCGCCTCACGCGCGGAGACCGTTTGGCTCCTAGCCATCGGCAATCTCTGTGTCCGGGTCGTCCGATATCGAGACGATCCAGTTGGCGCTGGCGGCGGCGATACACCGTTCACGCGTTTGCGTCGTTTCGGAAAGGTCACTCATTCTTGTAAACGTAGCTCACTTTCGAGGGTTCCCATTGTGGTTGCGATGTCATGGCTTTTTTAATGGGAATGGAGAGAGCGATAAGATCTAATCTAGCCGTGGAGTGGTCTCGACCAGACGCTCGAAGTTTGTCTTCCAGGCATCACGAAACTGCCGGCGTTGTGTAAATACGCATACAGGATGCGGCCAACGGCATCCGGGGGTTTAAATGTCGCTCGCGTGTAGGGAACCTGCATGGACCGGTCCACTCGCCAGCGAGAGCGCCATACCGAGGAGAGCGAAACGGAGGAGGAAGACGTTCAGGGGTGTCCGGAGTGTGGTTCGGAGAACCTCGTCAACAGCGCCGACCAGTCTGAGCTCGTCTGCGACGACTGCGGTCTCGTGGTCGAAGAGGACCACGTCGACCGAGGGCCAGAGTGGCGGGCATTCAACCACAGCGAGCGCCAGAACAAATCTCGGGTCGGCGCGCCGACGACCCAGACGATGCACGACAAGGGGCTGACGACCACCATCGACTGGAAGAACCAGGACGCCTACGGACGGTCGCTCTCCTCAGAGAAACGAAGTCAGATGCACCGACTACGCAAGTGGCAGGAGCGCATCCGAACCAAGGACGCTGGCGAGCGCAACCTCCAGTTCGCGCTCAGCGAGATCGACCGGATGGCCTCCGCGCTGGGCGTCCCCCGGTCGGTGCGGGAGGTCGCCTCCGTCATCTACCGTCGCGCGCTCAATGAAGACCTCATCCGTGGCCGCTCCATCGAGGGCGTCGCCACGAGCACGCTGTACGCCGCCTGCCGCCAGGAGGGGATTCCTCGGAGTCTCGAGGAGGTCGCTGAAGTCTCACGCGTCGACCAGAAGGAGATCGGTCGCACCTACCGTTACATCTCCCAGGAACTCAACCTGGAGATGAAGCCAGTCGACCCGAAACAGTACGTCCCGCGGTTCTGCTCCGACCTTGGAGTAAGTGAGGAAGTGAAGACGAAGGCGAACGATATTATCGACACAACAGCGGAACAGGGTTTGCTGTCGGGCAAGTCGCCGACGGGGTACGCCGCGGCCGCCATCTACGCCGCGTCACTGCTCTGCAACGAGAAGAAAACCCAGCGTGAGGTCGCCGACGTCGCCCAGGTCACCGAGGTCACCATCCGCAACCGCTATCAGGAGCAGATCGAAGCACTCGGTATCCACTGACGCCGTTGGTGAACTACCCATCCTACTCGCTCACCGCTAACGCGGTGCGCTCCGTGAGGGTGGGACTTCCTGTTTCGATGACGCACTTTGCATCTACGACGGCGGAAGACCCGCGAGTCGCGCACGGAGGGAGTGCAGTCTCCGCAGGCGTCACTTCGGCGTGTCCCACACTCCACTCCTGAAGACCACCTGCAATACGTTGTACGCGGCGTTCTCGTCACGGTCAGTCTCGAATCCACACGTCGGGCAGGAATGCTCCCGCACCCACAACTCCTTCTCAACCCCACACTCGGCGCATTCTTTGGTTGTTCCCGCGGGTTCGACCTTCACGAAGTGCGTGCCCTCACGCTCGTCGAACAATTGGGAGAAGCAACGGCGACGAGTCGCGGAGTGTCACGCTGACCTCCGACGCAAGCGCCGTGACTTCCTGCACAAACTCTTGGCCTACTACGCGCGGGAGTACGATCTCGTGGCGGTCGAAGACCTGAACGTAAAGGGGATGATGGAGTTGTCGTCGAACAGCCGCAACACCGCGTCTGCTGCGTGGTGAACGTTCCTCCGAATGCTCGACTACAAGTGCGAACGCACTTCGTCGCGGTCAACCTGAGAGGATGACCAAGGAGTGCACGTCGTGTGGCGTTTCGACGGAGAAGCCGCTGTGGGTCCGTGAGTACTCCTGTCCCGCCTGCGGGTTTGAGGCGGATAGGGATGTGAACGCGGCGTCGAACATTCGTTCTTGCGGCCTCGATAGACGTAGGAGTGGTTCACTCCGAATCACCGCCTGTGGAGACGGCGCTCGCTGTGGATACCTCGGTGTCTGCAAAGCGCGTCGTGGAAGCAGGAAGCCCTCCCCTCACGGAGCGAACGGCGTCAGTCGTGAGTGAGTAGAGTAGTTCACCTGGCCATCTGCCAATAGATACTTGTGCAAGCCTCTATTAAACTCAGAATGATGCCAATTATCAAGATTGGATATATCGCAACTAGTACCTAGATATCTCCGGTTTTAATAGCCACAAAGCCTTTGAAATATAATAATTGCAATTATCCACATAAATATTGTTCCTAAGTAGAAAGATTTATATCTGCTGTTAGCACAAGTAGCATGATACAGCCATGCCAGAGGTAAAAACAGTAACCGAAACGGAAGCGTCGAGGGATCTGACCGCATTCCAGCAGAATGTTCTCATCGTGCTCGCTGAGGAATCCCGGTATGGACTCGCCGTCAAGCGGGAACTAGAAGACTACTACGGAAAAGAGGTCAACCATGGTCGACTGTACCCGAACCTCGACACACTCATCGAGCGCGATCTTGTCGAGAAAAGTGAACTTGATAAGCGTACTAATGAGTACGCCATCACCGAACAGGGGATGGACGTTCTGCTTGACCTCTTTGAGTGGCAGTTCTCAAAGTTCCTGAACGGACAGGAGCGCGCAGACGACCTTCAGACGCTACTCGACGAGCAGCGATAGCCGAGTTGCTCAGACTTACGGAAATTGACCCCCTCCCGCATATGAAGACAGAGGTATGCGCTATCAGTCTACCTCAAGGAGAGAGTTACGTCGTGAACTACTCCGCCCTACTCGCTCCCTTCGGTCGCTCCTTGAGGAAGGGAGGATTAGCGCCTGCAAATTCAGCTAAGGAGTGGAGAAGATGTCAGTCCTCGAGTTGACCCAGTTGATCCCGAATATCGTCGCTGTCTAGTCCGTCGAGACGTTCTAGACCGGCCTTCACAAGTAGAGGGTAAAAATGACGGTTTTTCTCTAACTCCTCGCCGAACGCCCGTTCGTAGGTGAGACTCAACTCCTTATATGTGAAGTCGAGTTCAGTGCGCTGATTCTCGGGAAGATACATGTACGTTCCCACGCGGTCATCTTTCACGCTCGTCGGCTTGTTTTCGGAACTCGTCTCGTCTGTCTCGTTTTGTTTGGAGGATTTAAATGAGTCGCTTACGTCGGTTTGCTGGGAGTGGTTAGTCTGCTGGTCACGCTGCTGTTCACGGCGGCGGCGGAGTCGGTCGGCACGACTTCCTTCGTCGCTCATACGGTCACCTCCTTGAGATTGAACTGGCGTTCCAGTTCCGCTGCCACGTCGTCGAAGACGGCTGCCATGTCACAGTCAGCATCGAATTCGAATATTGAACAGCCGGCAGAGAAGGCGCGTTGAAGCGCAACACGCTTGCGGACCTCCCAAACTGGCACATCAGTGAAGGCATTCTCGAACCACGATAGCATCTGGTCGGCCTCGTTGGTAGTTTCGACGCGGTTAGCGACAACCCCGAGGTCCCGAACTTGCGTATCGAACTCGGCTTCTAGTACTTCTATCTGGTCGAACAGAATCTCGAGCGCTCGTTTACTGGTCGATTCAGCAAGAGCAGGAATGAGCACGTTTCCGGCGCCGATCAGCGCATTGTCCGTGAGGTTGCCAAGATAGGGAGGGCAATCGATGAGAATTACGTCGTATTCTGCGTCGAGGGCGTCGAGCACTTTCCCAAGCCGTTCACGGCCACGCATCGCCATCGTCAGCTCAGGCTCGACACTAGTCATGTCGATATTGCTGGGGAGGACGTCCATCTCTTTGTGAGTGACGACCATCGCATCTACGTCCTCACGTATCTCATGGTCGGTCAAGGCGTCGAACAGTGTGGGTGGCTCAGCCTCGTATTCATCTTCAAGGCCTAGCCCTTCAGTGGCGTTGCCCTGTGGATCCAGGTCAACAAATAACACGTCATGCCCACGGCGGTTCAGCGCTCCGGCGACATTGATGGCAACTGTGGTCTTGCCGACTCCGCCCTTCTGGTTTGAAATCGCTACCCTGGCTGCTTTAGTCATACAAATCAGCAAAACCATCCAAATCACATAAAACCGCGTCAGACGTTCGCTCAAATAGGCAAAACCGTCGCTTCAGGCGTTGTGCTTCTGCTTTCGAACTACGAGGGGGGCTGTTTTGACGTACAAACTGGTTTTGAGTAGAGTAGATTGGACGGCAAAAAGAGTTTGGAGAGGCGAACCTTGTTACCGTTATGACCTCCATTGACGGCGGACAACAACGAACTAGCTCGGACGGTCGGGATGACGAACGAGACGACGTTTTGAACGAGTTTTGTGGTACAAACTGTCTTTGCTGTCAGAGAAGGGTTTGCTGTCAGAGAAGGATTTGCTTTCCGAGTGTCGATCGTGGGCTAAAGATGCAGAATGCGAGACTGCAGTCCAGTGAAGAACGATGACTACTGGTCGGACAAGACCGCAAAACGATACAAACCGAGAGAGAAGGAACTTCGAGATAAACTAGTTTTGCTATACAAACTAACCGTCTCCGACAACCGCAATGAAAGTGACGACAAGCGAACGCACCCGCCGAAACCATCACAACTACGAGATGGAAGAACCATCAAAACTAGTTTGGACAAAAGTCAATCGCTACTCACGGGTATTACTAGGTGCTAAGGCCCCTCCCTCAAGCGCAAGCCGTCAGGCGAGCGGTAGGGTGGGGTAGTTCCTGTTTCGCCGATTGGGAGATGCGGCCGGTCAGGTAGTCCCGAGGACGTCACGCATTGCGTTCGTCGTCGCCTGCCGAATCGGTCGACGCGTCTCGGTCGTCATCATCAACTCGCGGAGTCGTCGCCGGTTCCTCCTCCTCGTCCGGCATCGTCGCCGGTTCATCCTCAATGTCGGACGTCTCGTCCCTCTCCGTCGAGGCTTCG
Source organism: Halomicrococcus pelagicus (assembly GCF_050954125.1). Taxonomy (NCBI): domain Archaea; kingdom Methanobacteriati; phylum Methanobacteriota; class Halobacteria; order Halobacteriales; family Haladaptataceae; genus Halomicrococcus; species Halomicrococcus pelagicus. The sequence goes on from NZ_JBPBWC010000009.1 coordinate 142,532, forward strand.
GCGTTCGACCCTACTTCGTTCTCGCTCGTGGCGGCCTCCGACACGGCCTCATCGGCCGCCGTCTCGGCGTCTCTCTCGTCGTCCGTTTCGACGTCCGTTCCTTCTATCCCGCTCGACCCGGCTACGCCCGTCCCTTCGTTTTGCTCCGCGACGTCTTCTTTCGTCTCGGCCGGCTCCCAGCCCTCTTCGTCGGGAACGTACACGTTGGCGTTTCGGCTCTGACCGGCCTTGGAGGCGACGTTGCCGTCGCGTCGCTGTGCCTGCAGTCGCTCCCTCGCGGTCTCGCGGTCAATCCCGGCGATGACGGTGGCCGCGTCAAGCACCTGTTCGCGACGCACCCCGGGAGCTCGATCCGGCATATCGACCCCTTTCTGCATCACCGCGACGAACTCCGAGAGGTCGGTCGTCCCCTGCAGTTCTTCGTGCCATCGGAGCGGGCAGGTGCTGATGCGGTCGGCGCCGACCATATAGAGTGCGTCTTTCGTCCAGGTCTCGTCGTCCGTCAAGCGTTCATCGATACTAGCGATGAGCGCATCTGCGTCGAATGACGCCCGCTCTTGGTCTGCCAGTCGCTCGGCGTATGCCTCGACGAGTTCCTGCGGGACGCCCGGCCTGTCCTCGTGATGGTACTCCTCGATGAACCGGAGGAAGTCAGCCGCGGACATCATCTCACCCCGGTCGTTCGCCTTCGCAATGACTTCGTCGTGAAGTTCGACCATCGTATGTAGGAAGGTGGGGACTCAAGTAAGTCGGGTGGCCGTTAGCTGAATTTGCAGGCGCTCATCTCTCTTCCTCAAGGAGCGACCGAAGGGAGCGAGTAGGGTGGGGTAGTTCACACGGGGCGTCCCCGCCGCGCGACTGCGACCAGTAGCGTACCGGCAGCGAGCACGAGCACGCCGAGCGCGAGGAAGAACGGCGAGGAGCTGAGACCGGGTGCGATGCTGCCGAAGAGGATTACGGTACCCGCTACGAGCAGCGCAATACCGAGCCAGAACTGTCGCCTCGGAGCGAGCATATGGTCTGTTCGACGTCCATGACGATAAAACGACCGCCGAGAAGAACCCTCTTTCCGGCGAATGCATTCCGTCGCAGGGACGATGACGGAACCGTTGGTGTCAGTCCACTCACGCCCGGCCCGTCGTCCTCGCGGATCCCGGTCGGCCTACCGTCGCTCCGAACGTCGACGACTGAGATCGACTTCGGCCGGTCGCGCGGCCATGCAAGAGACTGTTTCTCAAAGTAATACTATAATCGTCGAGTTAGTAGCTATCGTAGGGATGAAAAAACAGGAACTCATCCACCTTCACGGCCTGCTGTCGGAAGTACGCGACCGACACAAGAACCGAATCGACGCGACACTCGATCTTTCGTCGTACGAATCGCTGGACACACATCCGACTTCTATCCATCACTCCAAGACCGATCACAAGGAGGCCGTCATTGCACTGGCCAACGGCTTAGCGTCGGAGATGGACGACGAGGAAACCACCGCAGTTCCCGCAAGCGCAGACTGACTCGATTTGCCGGGTCGACGGAGACGCCGACCATTCTGCTTCGTTACGATGGAACGACGTTCAACCCCGGGTCTAACCTGCCGTATCGACATTGGGATAGAAGCTAAGACCGGCGCTCTCTGTGTATAGAATTGAGTGGGGCGTATAGCCAGTACTCATTGTCTTGCAGAATAAAAGAGCGGGCATGATACGTGTCGCGTTGATTGCTCACAACGAAGAAAAGCCGGAAATTATCGACCTTGTACAGGAGTACGAGGATTTACTTTCGCAATTCGAACTCATCGGAACGGGAACAACTGGGAAGCGAATTGCTGAGGAAACTGGGCTGACCGTTGAGCGAAAGGAATCGGGCCCCCTCGGTGGTGACCTCATGATCGGAGCCGAGATTGCCGAGAATCGTCTTGATGGAGTTGTTTTTCTACGGGATCCACTCACTGCTCAGCCTCACGAACCTGACATCTCTGCACTATTGCGGATTTGTGATGTCCATGATACTCCACTTGCCACGACCCGTTCTTCGGCCGAGTTCCTCCTTGACGGACTTGCCCGCCACGTCAACAAAGAGTAAGTCGACATCCACTTAGCCAGTAACGCCGGCATGGGCGAGGCTGCGTCGATCGAGGAGACTACTGACGAGCGTTTTGAAGAGACATGCATCCTCCGGGTCATCGCTCGGTTGTCCGTCGATTACGATCAACCTTCATAAATTCCGGCAGGGAACTCGTTGAAGCGCGGCCACGGTCCCCTTGGAAAACTATATTGGGAGTAGAGACATTTGGTAATTTGTAACATGAAAAAGCTGATCAACGACCCCTCGGAGTACGTCGACGAGATGCTCGACGGGATGATCGCGGCGTACCCCGACGACGTCCGGCGGCTGCCCGATACGAACGTTCTCGTGCGGCGCGACGCGCCCGTGGACGGCACGGTTGGAGTCGTCAGCGGCGGGGGAAGTGGTCACGAACCGACACACGCTGGCTACCTCGGGCCGGGTATGCTCGACGGTGCCGCAGCGGGGGAGGTGTTTACCTCCCCGACGGCCGACGAACTGAGTGAGATGATCCGGGCCTGTGACGCCGGTGAGGGCGTCCTCTGTGTCGTCAAGAACTACGAGGGCGATGTGATGAACTTCGACACCGCCGCCGAGATGGCCGAGATGGAGGATGTCTCCGACATCGCGCAGGTCGTGGTCAACGACGATGTTGCCGTTGAGGACTCGACGTACACCTCGGGTCGCCGCGGGGTTTGTGGCACCATCTTTGTTCACAAGGTCGCCGGCGCGATGGCTGATCGCGGCGGGGACCTGTCGGAGGTGCAACGCGTCGCCGAGAAGGCCGTCGACAACGTCGCCACTATGGGGATGGCGCTCACCTCCTGTGTAACCCCCGAGAAGGGCGAACCGACATTCGACCTGGGCGAGGACGAGATGGAGATCGGTATCGGCATCCACGGCGAACCCGGCGTCAAGCGCGAGGACATCGCGTCCGCCGACGAGATAACCGACCAACTCACCGGAGGAGTACTCTCGGATCTCGATCCGGAGGGCGAGGTCGCCACCATTGTGAACGGGATGGGCGGCACCCCGCTGTCCGAGCTGTTCATCGTCAACCGCCGTTTCCAGGCGAAACTCGACGAGAACGGGCTAGAGACATGGAATACCTGGGTCGGCGAGTACATGACCTCTCTCGACATGTGCGGAGTCTCGGTGACGGTCCTCGATCTCGACGACGAGCTGAAAGAGCTACTCGAACACGAGGCGGACACGCCTGCGTTCTCCGTGTGAGTTGGGGACCACGCGGGCGAACCGTTTTCAGGGTGGGTGTCCTTTCAAAATACATGCCAACGTCGGATACGGAGCGCGACGCGCTGGTCGACGCCGTTAGGGCCATCGCCGTGCGTCTCGAAGCGGAGAAGTCGCACTTGACCGACCTCGACTCGGCTATCGGCGACGCCGACCACGGGGCGAATATGGACCGCGGCTTCCAGGCGGTCCTCGAGCAACTCGAGAGGAAAGACGATGCCGAAGCGGCCGACATCGTCAAGACCGTCGGCACAACGCTCATCTCTGAAGTCGGCGGCGCGGCCGGACCGCTTTACGGCGGATCGTTTATGTACGCCAGCGAGGAACTTCAGGACGGCATCACTGCCGAGTCGACGGTCGCGTTCGCAGAGGCATACCTAGAGAAGGTTGAAGACCGGGGTGGGGCCACCGTCGGGAACAAGACGATGGTCGATGCGCTCACCCCGGCGGTCCAGACGTACAAGAAGTCCATAGAGCAGGACGACCTCTCGCCGCTGACAGCTCTGGCAAAGGCCGTCGACGCCTGCCGCCGGGGCGTCGAGTTCACCGTCCCGCTGAAGGCGACTAAGGGACGGGCCTCCTACCTCGGCTGGCGATCAGTCGGCCACCAGGACCCCGGCGCGACCAGCACGCTGTTTATGCTCGAAGAGATACTCCAAACGGCAGAGGACTACACGGCCGGGGAGACGGAGCAGGACGCTACGTCACCGACCGTCCCCGACGCCGACGCGGAGGAGGAGTAGATGGTCGGCCTTGTCGTCGTCTCCCACAGCAAAAAGGCCGCGGAGGGCATCCGCGACATCGCCGCCGAGATGGGTGGTGCGGACGCGACGATCGAACCCGTGGGGGGCGACCCCGATGGCGGAATCGGCACGAGTGCGCCCGAGATACGATCGACGCTCGAGTCAGTGCCCGACGAGGAGGTCGTCGTGCTGGTCGACCTCGGGAGTGCGGTGATGAACGCGGAACTGGCCATCGAGCAGGTGGACGTCAACGTAGAGATAGCCGACGCACCGGTCCTCGAAGGGGCGCTGAACGCCGCGGTTGAGGCGGCCAGTTCAAAGGCGTCTCTCGAGTCCGTCCGCGCTGCCGCCGAGGAGACCCGCGAGCTATCAAAGCTATAGCCCGTCACCCCCGTCGGACAGCACGTCCCGGACTTCTTCGCGACTCTCGGCGGCCAGAGCGCGGTCCACGAGGGCGTGCGCGCGCCCCGCGTCGGTCTCCGAGACGGTCGCTTTCACTGCTGGAATCGTCACGGCGCTCATGCTGAGTTCGTCGAGGCCGAGACCGACCAGCAGTTCGCTCAGGTCGGGATCGCCAGCCATTTCACCGCACATCCCGACCCAAGCATTCCTCCCGTGTCCGGCCTCGACCGTCCGGCGAATCGCCCGGAGCACTGGCGGATGAAGCGGGTCGTGGAGGTCTGCAACGTGGTCGTTCTCCCTGTCGGCAGCCATGACGTACTGCGTCAGGTCGTTAGTCCCGATGCTGAGGAAGTCGAGGCGGTCGGCGAGTTCGCCGGCCATGAATGTGGCTGCTGGCGTCTCGACCATCGCCCCCAGATCGGGCACCTCGTGTAGGACCCCTTCGGCCGTGAGGTCGGCAGCGACGGTCTCAACGCAGTCGAGCGCGGCGTCGAGTTCCTCGACGGTCGCCACGAGTGGGAACATCACCGCCAACCCGTCGCCGTGCTCGCTCTCGGCCGCGCGCAGCAGTGCTCGCAACTGCGTTTCGAAGAGATCGACGTCGGGGCCAAGCGACCGGCGAATACCGCGCTCCCCGAGGAAGGGATTCTCTTCGGCCGGCTGGTCGAGGTAGGGAATCGGCTTGTCACCGCCGACATCGAATGTCCGCACGACGACCTGGCTCTCGGGAAACCGGGACAGGACTTTCGTATATGCCTTATACTGCTCGTCCTCGTCCGGCGGTGTCTCCCGGTCGAGAAAGAGAAATTCGGTCCGCAGGAGGCCGACGCCGTCGGCACCCCGTTCGACGGCGGCATTGACCTCCGCGAGCGTGCCGAGGTTGACGGCGACCTCGACTTCCTTCCCGTCGGAGGTCTCTGCCGGCTCGTACCTGACCTCCGCGTCAAGCCCTCCGACGGCGCGCTTGCGCGCCTCAGTCGCGGGGTCGACCGTGACTGTACTCTTGACTCCGTCGACGAGGATCTCTTCGCCCGCCGGGATGTCGCGGAGTGCCTGTCCGACGCCGACGACCGCCGGGAGAGCGAGCGACCGGGCGAAAATGGCCGCGTGGGAGGTCCGGCCGCCGGTCACCGTCGCGAACCCGACAACTCGTTCCGGGTCCAGTTGCGCGGTGTCGCTCGGCGCAAGTCGATCGGCGAGCAGGACCGTCCCCTCCGGGAGGTCGGCGAGGTCCGTTCGGTCGCCGCCGGCCAGGATACGGAGCAGTCGGTCGCGCACGTCCCTGAGGTCGTCGGCACGCTCAGCCATTCGGCCTTGCATCCCCTCGAACTGTTCGATAGGGTCCTCGAACGCTCGCCGGACCGCGTGGGCTGCCGGCAAGCCGTCATCGATGGCCTCCTCGACGGCGTCGGTAATCTGGGGGTCCTTGAGGAATTGCACGTGGGCGTCGAACACCTCGGCCTCGTTCTTGCCGACGCGCTCGCGAACGCGCTCGCGCTCACACTCAAGCTCCTCGTGGGCCCGCCCCCGGGCCTGCTCGAATGCCGCCCGCTCCACGTCGGCGTCAACCGTCTCCGAGGCCGGTGGCTCCGGCAAGTCGGCGTCGGGTTCGTACCACAGAGCGGTCCCAACGCCGGACAGCGGTGTGACACCTGTACCGTCGAGTTCGGTCGTCATCGATCGTCGTCCTCGGGAGATGAGAGCACTCCCTCAAGTGCGTCGAGCGCCTTCTCCGCGTCCTCGCCCTCCGCGACGAGACGGACGACGTCCCCGTGTTCTACGTTGAGCCCCGTGACGGCGAGCATACTCCCAGCGTTCACTGACTCACCGTCGTCCGCGGGGGCGATGGTGACGACGGCGTCGAACTCGTTCGCGGCCTGCACGAATTTTGACGCCGGGCGGGCGTGTAGACCTGCTTCCGGGACGACGGTGACGGTTCGTTCCATGGCGGCTACCTACACGATATGGCTACATTTGTCCTTCGTCCTGCTCGCCCTGCTCACTCACGCCGATTAGTTCGTGCTGGGCCCGCGTATGTCCAAATGCGAACACGAGCATCCCTGCGAGGAGCAGCGAACCGCCGACGAGGGGAGCGTTTACTAGGTTCTTTCTTCCCGGCTTTGAGACTGTGAGCACCAGTGCGCCGAGGGCGGCAACGCTGACTCGATTGAGACATACAGTACGTGGTCTCGAAACGGGTGCAGTCGAGCGAGAAAGCACAGGCCAAGCGGTTGTTCCGGTGCGATCAGGACCGCTACGAAACCGACCGGAAGCTGCATCTCGGGAACAACGAGTGGCACAAGACGGCGCTGATCTCCCGACGGAAAGACAACGCCGACCACGACGATCACCGGCAGTATTCGATGTTTATTCGCCCGAACTGCGCATCACAGCCCCGCTATACCCGTTGTAGTCTCAACTCTCAAGGGAGTGGGGGAAGTTGAGCCTGGGGCTCTCAATGCATACGCGTTGGAACTGTTTCCTAAGAAAATAGAGATGTCTCATCAACCGGTCCTATGCAGCGTATCTCTGATCTAGCACCGGTGAGCGATTCCTCCGGGTGGAGAATGTCCCCCTTCGTTTATCGGGACTTCCCGCGTACCCGTACGTATGGGAGAACTCGAAACTGAAGCCGAGAAAACGCGGTCCGAAATTGCATCGTACCTCCGCGAACTGGCCGAGCAGCTCGACGGCGACGGCGCTGTGACGCTCGAACTCGGCGGAAAGCAGGTTCAGTTGGACCCGACGAACCCGGTGACGTTCAAGCTGGAGGGCGAGTCAGACTGGTCTGAAGGGGATACCGAGGCAAAACAGAGTATCGAGTTCGAGTTAGTCTGGTGGCGTGAGGCCCAGACGGCAGAGGAAGGAACGTTGGATATCACTACAGAGGGTCAGTAACGCCCGCTCATCCTCTCAGACCGTTCTACGTACGACCAGATTCTATTTCCCACAGATGGGAGCGAGCCAGCAGAAGCTGTTCTCGACTATGCTCTCCAGATAGCCTCCAAACACGAGGCAACGATCCACGTCCTCAATGTCGTAGATGCCAGCCAAGACAGCCCTACCGGAGTACAAGACGATGTGAGTGACGTTCTGGAGCAGGAAGGAACAGAGATCGTAAATGAAGCTGCCCAGCGCGCTACAGAACGTGGCATCGGTGTGGTCTCGGAAGTATTCCACGGTGACCCCTACGAGGCGATTGTCGAGTATAGTACGCGGTCAGCCATCGAGCTACTCGTGCTGCCGACCCACGGACGGCATGGATTGCAGCGGTTTCTCCTGGGGAGCGTTACAGAACGCTTGACATCCTCCCCGCGCTAAAGCGCGAGGATTCCTTCGTGGGGCGTCGGGCCGTCCGACGCTACCCCGAAGGCAACTTCCCCATCCACGGCGGATGAGTACCGGGTTCGTGCGCTACACGTCGGCCCCCGAAACGAGGGTATGGCGCATTCGGCGTCCGAGAGGGACGCGGTATCCGCTTGTGCCGTACCCGATACCGCTTGACCGAAGCGTCGGAATACCGGGCAACCACCCACGGTTGGAACGTGGGCGGACACGGGTCGTGCCATCGACCATACTCCGCCGACGAGGGCGGAGTGCAACCGCGAACGGGGCGTGTTTTGGTATGCTGTCGCCCCCTCGTGTGCGCGGTCGTTGCCGACCGTCTCCAGTGACGGGTAGGGGTAGTGTGAGGACGGCGGACGAACCTCAACCACGTATTCCCCACCGGGTTTGCCGGTGGTGGGCGTGGAACCGTCCGTATCAGCGGGAAGCGACCCCGTGTCTTCCAATGGCTGTGTTGAATCGCCATAGGGCGGTGGAATTCACTGTTTCACAGCACGCTTTATGTTATAGACGACGCACATCAG